>JAAWHL010000065.1 GCA_022795855.1 Lawsonibacter sp. | reverse complement strand
TTAATATCTCGAAGTATGCCGAATGGCAGGGAATTTTGCCGCCAGGCAAGGCAAATTTTCGCAGGAATCCTTGGTGGCTTCCAAGAAAATTTCACGCAGGATGGCGGCAAAAGGCCCACCAGCCGGTGTGCTGAGAGATGTTAAACAGGCTCTTAGGGCGGGAGGTCTCCGAACGGGATTTCCTGCCTGAAAATTTTGAAAAGCCCGTCACATTCCGGAAACAGATCCGTCTGATCATACAGGTACATAATTGGGAGTGAAATACAGGATAAGGACGGCGGCGGGGTATGAGGCAGAGCCCCGGGCGGCCGGAAGCGCACAGAGAGAAGGGAGCAGCTATGGAGGACGCGGCCATTGTTCAGCTGTACTGGGACCGGGAGGAGCGGGCCATTGCCGAATCGGACCGGAAGTATGGGATATTCTGCATCCGGATGGCCCAGAACATCCTAAACAGCAGCCAAGACGCGGAGGAGTGCGTCAACGACACCTGGCACCGGGCCTGGGACACCATGCCGCCCCAGCGGCCGGAGAATCTGCGGGCCTATCTGGGGCGGATTGTGCGCAATCTCTCCATTGACCGCTGGCGGCGGGGAAGAGCGCAGAAACGAGGCGAGGGAATGGAGCTGATGCTCTCAGAGCTGGAGGGGTGCCTGCCCGGCGGCCCCACTCCGGAGCAGGAGCTGGAAAACCGGGAGATCACCCGGGCCATTGAGGGCTGGCTGGACACCCTGACCCGGGAGGAGCGGGCCCTGTTTCTGGGCCGGTACTGGTACGGGGAGCGGGTGGATGCCCTGTCCCGGCGCTGGAGCTGCACGCCCAACGCCATGGCGCAGCGGCTTCTGCGCCTGCGCAGCGGCCTGCGCCGCTGGCTGGAGGAGAAGGAGGTGGCCGTATGACGGAACGGGCGCAGAAACTGTACGACTGTATTACTGAAATCGGGGACTCGTATCTGGAGGACGCCCGGCTTTACCAGCCTGCGGCCCCGTCCGGACAGTCCCGGCCGCGCTGGCGGCGCTGGGGGGCCCTGGCCGCCGCCCTGGTGCTGGTGCTGGGCCTGAGCCGCATGGCGGGGGGACTGTTCCGGATGGGCAGCCAAAGCGCAGCCCCCTCCACCCCCTCCGCCGCGCCCTCGGAAGAACCCGCCGCGTCCGCGCCGCCTCCCGACGTTCCGGAGGAGCCGTCCTCCAACAGCAACAGCGGAGCAGGGGAAACGGCGCCGCTCCCCGGATCCTCTTACGAGTGGAACGGCGTCGTCGGCGAGGGGTGTTTCCTCTCCTACGCCGGGATGGCGGCCAGCGCGGACACCGTCCTGATTGCCGAGGCCTCCGTATCCTCCGCCCGGGCGGAGGGGGAGTACACCCGCCTGACCCTGGAGCTGGACGACGTGCTGAAGGGGGAGGCTAAGCCGGGGGAGACCGTCACTCTCCTGACCCCTCAGCCCTTCCTTGAGGGGGAGCGGGCCGTCTGGTTCCTGCCGGAGACGGACGAGCGCCCTGTCAGCCTGGAGCGCGCCTACGTCATATTGGACGGAGAGCAGGCGCTGGTCTGGTCCGGTATGCTGTACGGCCAGGGGGACGGCCAGGTCTGGGCAGACAAGGAGGAGCTGAAAGCTGTGATTCGGCAGGCTGTGGAATAAAAGATGCGCCAGGCGCCCGGAAACAGAAACAGGGGCAGGGCAGACCAAACAGGCCTGCCCTGCCCTTTTGTGTGCAAGCGTGACGGGGACGAGCTCAGGACGGCCCCAAGCGCGCCGCGCTCAGGTCAGCTTCAGGTCCCCCTCCTGAATCCAGCCCCGCCGGCGCAGCAGCTCTCCAAACAGCCAGGCCAGCACCGCAGGCAGGACAAAGGAGATGAGAATCAGCCCCGCCCAATCCATCGCGCCCGGGACGATAGCCGCCGCGCCGTCCGCCAGGGCCTTCTCGCTGGGGGTCACCCAGCCGGTCCACACCCCCAGCTGGCCGCACAGGCCGCATGTGCCCATGCCGGAGTTGATGGCCGCGCCGTTCATCTCCAGCTTGAACAGGCAGGTGGCGATGGGCCCGGTGATGGCCGAGGCCAGGGTGGGGGGGATCCAAATCCGGGGATTCCTCACGATGTTGGGCATCTGAAGCATAGAGGTGCCCAGCCCCTGGGAGACCAGGCCGCCCCAGCCGTTTTCCCGGAAGGACATGACCGCAAAGCCCACCATCTGGGCACAGCACCCGGCCACCGCCGCCCCGCCGGCCAGGCCGGTCAGGCCCAGCACCGAGCAGATGGCCGCCGAGGAGATGGGCAGGGTCAGGGCCACGCCCACCAGCACCGACACCAGAATGCCCATCCAGAAGGGCTGGAGTACGGTGGCCTGCTTAATCAGGCTGCCGAAGGCGCTGGCCGCCCCGCCGATGGGGGGGGCGATCACCCAGGCGGCCCCAATGCCCGCCAGGATGGTGACAATGGGGGTAACCAGGATGTCCACCTTGGTCTCCTTGCTTACCGCCTTGCCGAACTCCGCAGCGAGGATGGCCACAAACAGCACTGCCAGCGGCCCGCCCGCCCCGCCCAGGGCGTTGCAGGCGTACCCCACCGTCGCCAGGGAGAACAGCACCATAGGCGGCGCCTGGAGGGCGTAGCCGATGGCCACCGCCATGGCCGAGCCGCTCATGAAGGAGCACAGCCCGCCCACGGTGTACCCCTCCTTGTTGATCTCGATGATCTTCGCGGTGAGAAAGCCGACGCCGAACTGACTGCCCACGGTGTTCAGAATGGTGCCGATTAGCAGCGAGCAGAACAGCCCCTGCGCCATGGCCCCCAGCGCGTCGATGCCATACCGCCGGGCGGAGATTACGATGTTCTTCCGCTTGCAAAATGCCCTGATTCGTTCCATTTCTCCTCATCCCTTATCTTGGTTGTTGATCATTCTTTTTCTTTTGAAAAAGAAAAAGAATCAAAAAGAAAACCATGCGAAAAACTGCGTTTTCCTTTGGCGCGGACAAAGCCGGCCCGGTGTTCCGCCCGGGCGGTGACGCGGAAATGTGCCATACAGGTGTCAAGACACCTGTATGGCACATTATAGCGGGTTATCCGGATTTGTCAACCTTTTTCTTTCCTCCGCCCGGGCCTGCCTGCCCATAAGGTCATAGCACAGGCAGTCGTTATTTTCGGTTTTTATGGTGTGAAATTCCAGCGCCTGATACCCCCGCTTCAGATAAATAGCCTTCGCCGGCAGCGAGGCAGACAATATAATCTCATCATAACGCCCTGCAATTTCTGTTTCCGCAAACTCCAGCAATTCGCTCCCGTACCCGCCGCCCTGGTACTGCGGCAGTACAAACAGGCGGCAGATTTCGTTTCCCCGGACGGTAACGGTGCCCACTGCGCGCCGTTCCGGGTCCAGGCACAGAAAAACGCGGCGGTTTGCCAGATCATTTTTTATGTTTTCTTCCCTGTGGTGATGGAGAAAAAACGCGACCGCTCCTTCCGGATAATAGCGGGGATAAATTTCGCGGATTGTTCTGTGCGTTATTTGCTCCACCAGGTCCAAATCGCCTTCCCGCGCCAGTCGAATGCTCATGTTATCCCTCCCGGGTTCCGGTATGCGGCGGAGAAGAGCGCACCCTGCGGCCCGGCCCGCCGTCTCACGTCTCCGGCATGGGCCAGGCCGTCACCGCGCCGTGGGCCAGCCGGGCCAGCTCCACCAGCGCATCCAGCCGGGGGACCAGGTTCCGCCCCGCAATCTCCGCCCGCTGGGCCTCCGCGTTGAGCCACGCGTCCACGGGGCCCAGCTCCCAGTCGGCCAGGGCGGCGTGGGCGGCGATCAGGTGGGAGGGGTCCTCCCCGGCGGCGTAGGAGGGGGCGCACCGGTCCACCCGCAGGCCGTATTTTGGGGCGCCCCCCAGGGCATGGCGCAGCTCCAGATTTCCCAGCACCAGTTTGGTGAACGCAGGGTCGCTGCTCTTCACCCCCCGGCCCTTCAGCTCCTCGAAATGCGTCTCCTTCACCAGGTCCATCCCCAGCCGCTCCGCCCCCCGGTCCAGCTGGTTCAGCACCATGTTCACCCCCTGCCGGGCGGTGCTTTTGGGGGTGACGGTCAGGGAGTACGCCCGGGGCAGGGTGCAGCGCAGCAGCACCCGGGCTCCCCAGGCGGTGCCGTACCGCCCGCTGGAGATCACATTGCAGGTCACCACCATCGGCTCCCCCCGGTGCTCCAGCAGCAGGGAGGCGTTCCAGTCCGATCCGGCGGCCCAGCTGTTTCCCGGGTCCTGGCCAAAGAAGGTCCCGCCCCGCTCCAGGCTGTAAAAGTACAGAAAATCGTTCCAGCTCATGTCCTTTCCCTCCTCAGCTCCGTTTGAACTGCTTCTCCAATTGTTTTTTGGTCAGCTCAACGGCCACCGGCCGGCCGTGGGGGCAGTACCTGACGGCGCCGCTCATCACCGCCTGCGCCACCCGCTCCAGCTCCTGGGGCCCGTTTTTCCAGCCACCCTTGATAGCCGCCTTGCAGGCCATGGTGTGCAGCAGGCCGTCCCGGGCGGCGGCTGGGTCGGCCCGGCCGGTGGCCAGCAGCATCTGGGCAATCTCCAGCAGCGTGTTCTCCACCTCCTCCGGCTCCACGTCGAAGGGGACCTGCCGGACAATCAGTGCGCCGCCGCCGAAATCCTCCGCCTCGAACCCGAACTCCTCCAGCAGCGGCAGGCTGTCCAGCAGGGCGGCCAGCTCCTCCGCGCCGGGCCGCAGGGTGACGGGAACCAGCAGGCACTGCTGCATGGGCTGATAGCCCTGGGCCTTCATGCGGTCGAAGTTCATCCGCTCGTGGGCGGCGTGCTTGTCGATAAAGAGCACCTTCTCCCCCTGCTCCACGATGATATAGGTGTTCAGCACCTCCCCGGCCACCCGCCAGGGGGCCGCCTGAGGGTCCGCCTCCGGGCCGGGGAAAAGGCGGGGGTCCGGCTCCGGGCCAGGCAGGGGCAGGGACTCCGCCTCGGGCGGCGGGCTCCGAAGGGCCGGTCCGGCGTCCGGCGGCGGGGCGGAGACGGCCGCGTCAAAGTCCTCCGGGGCCATGCGGCTGAGGCAGGGGGTCTCGCACGGAGCGGGCGCCGCCGGCGCGGGGGCCGGGGGATCCTCCGGCGCGGGGACGGACGGCCCCGGGAGGGACGTGCCGGGGCGCTCCCGCAGGGGGGCGGAGCGCCCCGGGTCCCGCTCCGCAGGGACCGGCGCTTCCCCCTGTTCCTCCGGGGAGTCGGGCGCTTTCCGGTATTCCTCCCGGGAGTCGGGCCGCGCCTGCGCCGGCCCGGGGGCGGCTGTCCGGCGCTCCCAGCCGGTGTTGGCCCGGGCGGAGTCGTGGAGGCTGACCGCCTCCCGGTACTGCCGGGCGGTCACGGTCCGGAATGTGTTCTGATTGACGGCAGGCTGGGGCTGGGGCCGCTCCAGGGCCAGCCCGGGGCGGGCGGAGCTCCCCTCCAGGGCGGCGCGGACGGCGTGGTACACCGTGTCGAACACCCGGCGCTCGCTGCCGAACTTCACCTCCGTCTTGGCCGGGTGGACGTTCACGTCCACCGCGCTGAGCCGGGTCTTCAGATGAAGGACGCAGGCGGGGAATTTGCCCACCATTTTCTGGTTTTTATAGGCCTCCTCCAGGGCGGCCATCATCAGCCGGGACTTGACCTGCCGGCCGTTGACAAAGAAAAACTGCGCCCCCCGGCTTCCCCGGCAGCAGGCGGGCAGGGAGGCAAAGCCGGTCACGGCCATATCCTCCCCGCTGCCCTCCACGGCCGTCAGCCCCAGGGCCAGCTCCCGGCCCAGGACGGCGTATACGGCGGACTTCAGCTTTCCGTCCCCGGGGGTCAGCAGCTCCTGCTTCCCGTCCCGGATGAATTTCACCGACACCTCCGGGTGGGACAGGGCCGTCCGCTGAACCGCCGCGAAGACGGCGGCCCCCTCGGCAGCGTCCTTTTTCATGAACTTCAGCCGGGCGGGGGTGTTGAAAAACAGGTCCCGCACCACCATGGTGGTGCCCGGCGGACAGCCCGCCTCGGTCACCGGGCCGGGGGCCCCCCCCTCCAGGGACAGGGCGGCCCCCAGCTCTGCGTCTGCGGTCCGGGTCATTACGTCCATCCGGGACACTGCGCTGACAGCCGCCAGGGCCTCCCCCCGGAACCCCAGGGTGCCGATGGCCTCCAGGTCGTACTCGCTTCTCAGCTTGCTGGTGGCGTGGCGGAGGAAGGCGGTGGACAGCTGACCGGCCGGGATGCCGCAGCCGTCGTCCGTCACCCGCAGGAAGGTCATGCCGCCGTGGGCGATCTCCACCGTCACGGCATGGGCACCCGCGTCGATGGCGTTTTCCATCAGCTCCTTGGCCACGCTGGCCGGCCGCTCCACCACCTCGCCGGCGGCAATCAGGTCGGCCACATGGGGGTCTAACACTTGAATGGTTGGCATATGTTACCTCAATCATTTATCTCATATTTCAGGGAATCCGGGTCCACAAACGCCCGCCGGGGGTTGTCCTGGTCAAGGAAGATTTTAGGTGCCTGACCGGTCTCCAGCGGGCGCTCCCACAAAAATATGCTGCCTGCGGTATAGGTCTGCCCCTCCCACCGGTATTCGCACAGGACGGTCCAGGGGTGGCGCCGGCGCAGGCCGCGGCTTCCCAGGCTGGTCCAGATATGATGCCTGACCCGGATGACCCGCCCCGGAACCGGCCGGCCCAGGCGGCGCAGCTCGTGGTTCCTCCGGGCGCGGGCCCGGACCAGAAGGAGGCAGGGAAAGGCCGCAAAAAGCAGAACCAGTCCCATCACCGCAAACATCCAGCTCTCCCCGCCTCGCATGGGGATGGGGACAGCCGTTCCCAGCAGGCCCAGCAGCAGAAAGCAAATACCCAGACAGTCCAGCACCAGAGTGACGATTTCCAGATTGCCGGCCGGCTTTTTCAGGTTCATTTCCTCCGCTCCCCCTTTTGATTTTCCGCTTCCCCTGGAGGCCCGTCAGGCCCCCTCCCCGTTCATCAGCTTTTCGCACAGCCGGGCCAGGGCGTCCCGGTCCTCCCCCACGGCAAACAGCAGGTAATTCCCCTGCCGCAGCAGGACGGGGTCGTCCATCCGGGCCGCCTGCTCCGGGGCGTAGAACTCATAGGCGGACCGCTGGTCCTCCGCGTAGACGGCCAGCGCCGTCTCCAGCCGGCCGGCCGCCTCGCTGTCCGCCCCCTCCAGCAGAAGGAACTGGTCGGCCACGATGCCCAGGCACATGGTAAACCGGGCCTGCACAACGTCCTCCGGGACGGCCTCAATCCGGTCCTCATAGAGGCTCAGGAGGCCGGGGACCAGCTCCGGATCCTGGGCCTCCAGCGGCTCGGGAAAATACCCGCTGTCCGTCAGGGCGCCGGCGATATAGTCCAGATCCAGCTCCGCAGGCCCGGCGGGCTCAGGTGCGCAGGCGGCCAGGAGCAGGCACAGCGCCAGAAGGGGAAACAGCCGTTTTCTCACGGGGAACGCCTCCTTTTTATCCGTTCAGATTCTGCTTCAGCTCGGCCAGCAGGTTCAGCGCCTCCAGGGGTGAGAGCAGGTTCACGTCGGTCATGCGCAGTTTTTTCAGCACCGTCTCCGCCCCCATGTCCCCCAGCGAGACCTGCTCTGCGGGGGCGGGCGCGGCGGGGGCCGGGACGCCCCCGCCCCGCTCCAGCTCCTCCAGAATCTCCCGGGCCCGCCGGACCACCCGGTCGGGCACCCCGGCCAGCTTGGCCACCTCCACACCGTAGCTCTGGTCGGCCCCGCCCCGGACGATTTTCCGCAGGAAAATTACGTCGTCCTTCCGCTTTTTTGCGGCGATGCTGTAGTTTTTCACCCCGGGGATCTCCCCCTCCAGGGCGGTCAGCTCGTGGTAGTGGGTGGCGAAGAGGGTTTTGCACCCCAGGCGCTTTTTGTCGGCGCAGTGCTCCACTACCGCCCGGGCGATGGCCATTCCGTCATAGGTGGAGGTGCCCCGGCCAATCTCGTCCAGAATCAGCAGGGAGCGGGCGGTGGCGTTCTTCAGCAGGTTGGCCACCTCGGCCATCTCCACCATAAAGGTGGACTGTCCGGCGGACAGGTCGTCGCTGGCCCCGATACGGGTGAACACCCGGTCCACCACCCCGATGCGGGCCGACCGGGCCGGAACGAAGGATCCGATTTGGGCCATCAGCACAATCAGGGCCACCTGGCGCATATAGGTAGACTTCCCCGCCATATTGGGGCCGGTGATGATGGCGCACAGGTCCCCGCCGCAGTCCATATGGGCATCGTTTGGGACGAAGAGGCCGTCCTTGAGCACCTTCTCCACCACCGGGTGGCGGCCCTCCACAATGCACACCGTGTCGGAGGCGTCCACCTGGGGCATACAGTAGCCGTTGCCGGCGGCTGCCCCGGCCAGGGAGCACAGCACGTCGATTTGGGCGGCGGCGGCGGCAGAGCGCTGGATTTGGGCCGAGCAGGCGCACACCTGCTCCCGCAGCTCCCGGAAGAGCTGGTACTCCAGGGCCACTACCTTGTCCTGGGCGGAGAGGATGGTGTGCTCCAGCTCCTTCAGCTCCTGGGAGATGTAGCGCTCGGAGTTGACGGTGGTCTGTTTGCGCACCCAGCCCTCGGGCACCAGGTTGGTCTGAGACTTGGCCACCTCGATGTAATAGCCGAAAATCTTGTTGTAGCCGACCTTCATGTTTTTGATGCCGGTCTGCTCCTTGGTGCGGGCCTCCAGCCCGGCCAGCAGGTCGGATCCGTGGTGGATGACGTGGTTGAGCTCGTCCACCTCCGGGCTGTAGCCCGCCCGAATCAGCCCGCCCTCCCGCACGGAGAAGGGGGGCTCGTCCACCAGTGCCCGGGACAGCAGGTCCCGCAGCGGGGGCAGGTCGTCCAGCCCCTGGCACAGGCTTTGCAGCAGGGCGCTGCGCTTCCCCTCCAGCAGCGCCCGGACCCGGGGCAGCCTCCCCAGCCCCGCCCCCAGGGCGGCCAGGTCCCGGCCCCCGGCCGAGCCGTACACCACCCGGCCAATCAGGCGCTCCAGGTCGGTCATCTCCTTCAGGGCCAGGCAGAGCTCCTCCCGGGTGATGCTGTCCTCCACCAGGTCGGCCACCGCCTGCTGCCGCCGGGCAATCTGCACCGGGGAGAGCAGGGGCCGCTCCAGCCAGCCCCGCATCAGCCGCCCGCCCATGGCGGTTTTGGTCCTGTCCAGCACCCACAGCAGCGAGCCCTTCTTCTCCTTGCCCCGCAGGGTCTCGGTCAGCTCCAGGGTCTGCCGGGCGGTCAGATCCAGCTCCATAAACTGCCCCGCGGTGTAGTACTGAAGCCGGGAGATATGGCTTAAATCGGTCTTCTGGGTCTCGTACAGATAGCTGAGCAGCCCCCCCGCCGCCCGGACGGCCCCCTCCTCCCCGGGGGGCAGGGTGTCCAGGCCGGACTTGAACTGCTTTTTCACCAGATCCGCCGCCGTGTCCGCCCGGAAGCGGCCTTCTCCCCCGTTCTCACAGGCGCAGTCCAGCCGCTCCTTCAGAAACCGCCGCAGCCCTTCCGTCTTCCAGGCCCCGGAGGAGAGCACCGCCTCGGTGGGTGAGAAGCGGCCCAGCTCGTTGCACAGGTGGTCCAGCCCCTCCTCCCCCGCGGGGAAGGAGGCGGCAAAGACCTCCCCGGTGGAGATGTCGCACAGGCACAGCCCCAGCACCTCCGGGCCGGCGAACACGGAACAGATGAAGTTGTTCTTCCCCTCCTCCAGCATGGCCGAGGAGATGACCGTGCCCGGCGTCACCACCCGGATGATGTCCCGGTCCACCAGCCCCTTTGCCTGGGCGGGATCCTCCGTCTGCTCGCAGATGGCCACCTTGTAGCCCTTGGCAATCAGACGGGCGATGTACCCGTCCGAGGAGTGGTAGGGCACCCCGCACATGGGGGTGCGCTCCTCCGGCGGCTTGTTCCGGTCCCGGGTGGTCAGGGTCAGGTCCAGCTCCTTGGACACCAGCTTGGCGTCCTCGTGGAACATCTCGTAAAAGTCGCCCAGACGGAAGAATAAAATCGAGTCCGGGTGACGCTCCTTCATCTGAAAATACTGCTGCATCATCGGGGTCAGGTCCGCCACGGAAATCACCGGCCTTTGCTTGAATTTTGGGGAGAAGCTGTACCATGCGCCAAGGTGCGCAGATTTGCGGGGCGGAGGATACACTTCTTAATTTGGGAAACGCGTCGGGGCGGTGTCCCCACCGCCCCGCGACGCAAGGAGACGTCCTTGCCCTATTCGTCTGTCCGCCCGGCCGGGTAATCCGGGGTCACGCCGCGGAAGCCGGCAGGCTGAAGCAAAACGGACACCGCGGCCTCCGCCGCACTGAAACCCGCAGTCCTGACAGGAGCGGGCGGAAACTCCGGCCGCCGCCCCCTGTTCAGCTCAGCTCGCCGAACAGGGACCAGGTGTTGGCCCCGGTGACCTTCACATCCACAAAGCGGCCAATCAGCTCCTGCCCGCCCTTGACCCGAATCAGCCGGTTGCCGGGGGTGCGGGCAGACAGGGGGAACCCCTCCTCCCCGGACAGGCCGTCCACCAGGCACCGCAGGGTTTTGCCCACATAGGCGGCGTGCTTCTCTGCGGAAATCCGGTTTTGCAGCTCCACCAGCCGGTTGAAGTTTTTCATCTTCTCCTCCCGGGGCATGGGGTCGGGCATTTGGGCGGCGGGGGTGCCCGGCCGGGGGGAGTAGATAAACGTGAACAGCGCGTCAAACCGCACCCGCTCCAGCAGATCCAGGGTCTGCTCAAACTCCGCCTCCGTCTCCCCGGGGAAGCCCACGATGATGTCCGAGGTCAGTACGATATCGGGAATCAGCGCCCGCAGGGCGGCCACCTTGTCCAGGTACTCCTGCCGGGTGTGCCGCCGGTTCATCTCCCTTAAAATCCGGTCGCTGCCTGCCTGGAACGGCAGGTGGAGCACCGGGGCCACCTTTTCACACCGGGCCATGGTCTCAAACAGCCTCGGTGTGGCGTCCTTGGGGTGGGAGGTCATGAACCGGATGAGAAAGTCCCCCGGGATGGCGTTGATGCGCTCCAGCAGGCCGGAGAAGTCCAGCCCCTCCTCCAGGTCCCGTCCGTAGGAGTTGACGTTCTGGCCCAGCAGGGTCAGGTCCCTGTACCCCTCCCCCACCAGCGCCTCCGCCTCGGCAAGGATGTCCTCCGGCCGGCGGCTGCGCTCCCGGCCCCGGACGTAGGGGACGATGCAGTAGGAGCAGAAGTTGTTGCACCCGTACATGACGGATACCCACGCCTTCACCCGGTCCCGGCGCACCGCCGGGATGCCCTCGGCGATGGACCCGGGCTCGTCGGCGGTCTGGAAGATGCGGCCCCGCTGGGTCAGCAGGGTGTACAGGAATTCCGGAAAGCGCCAGAGCACCTGGGGGCCGAAGACCAGATCCACGTGGCGGTAGGACTGCCGGATTTTTTCCGCCGTCCGGGGCTGCTGCACCATGCAGCCGCACAGGCAGATAATCTGCTCCGGGTGCCGGCGCTTTCCGTGGACCAGCGCCCCCACGTTGCCCAGCACCTTCTGCTCGGCGTGGTCCCGGATGGCGCAGGTGTTGATCACAATCACCCGGGCCTGCTCCTCGTCGTCGGTAAAGCCGTAGCCCATCCGGCTGAGAAAGCCGCGGATGCGCTCGGAGTCGGCCTCGTTCTGCTGACAGCCATAGGTGTCCACAAAGGCCAGGGGCCGGACCGGCAGCTGGCTGTTGAGCTGGGCGGCCTGGCCGCAGAAGGCCAGCTGGCGGTCTATCTCCGCCGGGGAAATCCGGGTGGTGCGCTGCATGTCTCGTCCTCCCGCTTTGGAATGAAAAAACTGGGGAAATTGAAGTTATTATAACATTTCCCCTCCCGAAATACAAGGGCAGACTTGCCCGGAGCTCCGGTTTTTTCCCGCGCCGGGCCCCTCCGGATGAAATGCGCGCCCCCTGGGAAAACCCCATTGACAGGGGAAGGGAGAACCGGTATAATCTCGATACTCTGGAAAACCGCGAAACCAAAGACGCACCGGAAGGAGAGGCCCCCTATGGAGAAATCCCATTCTGACACCTATCTGTTCGGCCGGGAGCGCATCGGCAAGGTTTTATGGAAAATCGCCCCGCCCGTCATGCTGGCCCAGCTGATCCAGGCCCTTTACAACATCGTAGACAGCTTCTTTGTGGGCCGCTACTCCCCCGACGCCCTGACGGCCCTGACGGTCATCTACCCCCTTCAGCTGATTATCATCGCCCTGGCGGTGGGCACGGGGGTGGGGGTGAACACCTATATGGCCCGGAAATTCGCCATGGGCCAGGAGCGGGACGCGGAGAAGGCCGCCGGAACCGGGAGCGTGCTGGCTGCGCTCAGCTGGGCGGTCTTCGCGCTGCTCTCCCTGGCGGTGATGCGGCCCTACGTCAGGACCTCGGCCACCACCCCCCTGGCGGTGGAGTACGCGGTGCTTTACGGCAATATCGTCTGCGCCGGGAGCCTGGGGGCCTTTCTGGAGGGCTGCTGGACCAAGGTGCTCCAGTCCCGGGGGGACATGCTCCGGCCCACCGCCGCCCAGGTGGCGGGGGCCCTGGTGAACATTGCCCTGGACCCCCTGCTGATTTTCGGCTGGGGACCCGTCCCCGGGCTGGGGGTGGCCGGCGCGGCCATCGCCACCGTGGTCGGCCAGGGGACGGCGGCGGCCATCACCGGCGTCAAGGGCTTCTGCCCGCCGCCCCGGCCCCGGGAGATGGTCCGCTATGCCCGGCGCATCTATTTCTACGGGTACTCCTCCATCCTGATGCAGTCGCTGTATACCGTGTACATCGTGGCCCTGAACGTGATTCTGGCCGGTTTCTCCGACGCCGCCGTCACCGTGCTGGGGCTGTACTACAAGCTGCAAAGCTTCTTCTTTATCCCCCTGCTGGGCCTTCAGACCTGCATCGTGCCCGTGCTCAGCTTCAACTGCGCCCGGAAGAGCTACTCCCGGTGCAAAAACATCATGCGGGACACCTTTCTCATCTCTGCGGCGTTCATGGCGGCGGGAATTGTCTGCTTCGTCTTCTTCCCCCGGCAGCTGATGAGCCTGTTCTCCCCCAGCCCCGAGGTCCTCCGCATCGGCTCGGCGGCCTTTCCCATCATCGGCACCGGCTTCCTCTCCGCCGTGTTCGCCCTGACCATGCCGGTGTTCTTTCAGGCCGTGGGGGACGGGAAAACCAGCGTGCTGCTGGCCGTGGCCCGGCAGCTTTTGTGCCTGGTGCCCATCTTCTGGCTGTTCTCTCTCATCGGGCTGAACTACACCTGGCTGTCCTTCCCCATCTCCGAGACCGTCTCCGGCGGCATCGGGCTGGCCCTCTACCGCCGGCAGACCCGGCGCTGGGACCGGCTGGAGGAGGCCGCCGGCGCCCCCGCCGCGCCGGAGGCCGGGGTGCGCATCATCACCGTCAGCCGGGAGTTCGGCAGCGGAGGCCGGGAGCTGGGCAAGCGGCTGGCCGACGCGCTGGGCTTTGACTACTACGACAAGGAGATTATCGCCGCCGTGGCCAAAAACCGCGGGCTAGACCAGGGGTACGTGGAGCGGGCTTTGGACAACCACGGCTGGCAGAAAATGCCCATCACCTTCTGCCACTCCTTCGTGTCCGCCTCCCCCGTCCGGTTCTACCGGACCTCCCTGCTGCTGGAGCAGCGCCGGGTCATTGAGGATATCGCAAGGCTGGGGAAGGACTGCGTCATCGTCGGGCGGAACGCGGATATGATTCTGCGGGCCTTCCGTCCCTTCAACCTGTTCGTCTGCGCAGACCAGGAGGCCAAGATCCAGCGGTGCGTCAGCCGCGCCGCCCCGGACGAGGACGTGTCGGAGGAAACCCTGGTGCAGAAAATGCGGGCCATCGACAAGGGCCGCATCAAAACCCGGGAGCTGATGATGGGCAGCCTCTGGGGAGACCGGAGCACCTACCACCTCACCGTGAACACCACCGGCTGGAGCCTCAAGGAGCTGACCCCCGCGGTAGCCGGGTACGCCCAGCAGTTTTTTGACAGGCGGGCGGAGATGCGGCCGGAAGACCCCGCCCCCGCCGTCTGAAACAGTGCAGAAACGGCGGCTCTTGGCGCACAGGCGGCGCACGCTCCTGACGGAAGGCTTTTTTGACATACTGAGCGGCCCTGTGAACTTCACAGGGCCGCTTTGTTCTGTCAGGCGGGCACCGGTCCGGCGCTCATCCGGGCGCTCAGACGACGCGGCAGGCCTTCTCAGCAGCTTTTCGGTCCCCGCCTTCGGCTGCCATTCGTGCCTAGGGCCTGTTTGAACATTGTCAATACGCCCAACCGGCGGGCCCGTTGCCGCCATACTTCCCCGATTTTCTTGAAATATCGCATGGTTCTTAGCGGTTTCACCGCTTAGAACTATGGCATCCCCCTTGCGGGGACATCCGGTATTCCTGCGAAAAACCGGCCTCGCCCGGCAGCGAAATCCTCCGCGCTTGGTCATATTTCCATTTTTCAAGCAAGGCCTAATTCATGTAGAACTATTTAGAGCCTATCCCGAAATTAGCGATGAATGCGAATGAGTTTACGCCAGACAATAACAGCGCAGGCAAACTGAAGCAGAGCCATGTAGTTAACAGCT
>JAAWHL010000064.1 GCA_022795855.1 Lawsonibacter sp. | reverse complement strand
TTTCGGTCTGGTTGGCGTGTAGCAACTCAACTTTAACCGATTTGGCCGCATCCTTCTACTTTTTTCTTCTACTGTCCAATATCTATTGTACTCCTACACCTCAGCACCGTGGCGGATTTTATGGGCCTTGACGTAAAAGCCCTGTCCATCGACGAGCTGGAGGACTACCGCTTCCCCCTCTATATGGCCCAAATGAAACACCGCTGGCTGTCCCCGGCGGTGGCGGCTTTCCGGAAATTCCTGCTGGAGCAGGTGGAGCAGTCCCGGCTGTCCAGCCTGACGGAGGCGTAAGCGCCTTATCCCACCGGCAGTCCGTTTGCCGCCGCCCTGCGCGGGATTTCCTGGGAACCCGCCAGGGGTGCCTGGGAAAATCTGCCTTGCCCGGCGGAAAAATCCCCTGCCATCCGGCATACGGCGAGAGGTCAAACAGGCCCTGCGCCCGGCCCTGCGGCCGGAAATGGCGCCCGGGTGAGGGATTTTTCCGCCGGAGGGGGCATTTTCCGAGGATGCGCTTGCGGGATAGGGCCCGTTCTGCTACAATCATGGGAAAGCAGACAGAAAGAGTGCATTCTGCACCTTTGAGGTGGCGCTATGACGGTACAGCAGCTGAGGCATGTGATAATGGCGGCGGAAAAGGGGTCGATTACGGAGGCGGCGAAGGCGCTGTACATCTCCCAGCCCAGCCTTTCCGCGTCCATCCGGGAGGCGGAGAAGGAGGCGGGGGTGACCGTTTTTACCCGCGGCTGCGCCGGGGTGGCCCTGACGGCCGAGGGCATGGAGTTTTTGGGATATGCCCGGCAGGCGGTGCAGCAGATGGAGCTGCTGGAGGCCCGCTATCTCGGCGGCCGTCCGGAAAAGGTGCGGTTCTGCGTATCCGCCCAGCACTACACATTCGCGGCCAGCGCCTTCGCGGAGCTGGTGCAGCGGTGCGGACAGGAGCGGTATGAATTCATTCTGAACGAGACGCAGACCCACCAGATTATCGAGGACGTGAGAAACCGCTTCAGCGATTTGGGGGTGCTCTGCCTCAGCCGGAGCAGCGAGGGGGTTCTGCGGAAGGTGTTCCGGGACTGCGGGCTGGGCTTCCATGAGCTGTTTACGGCGGCCCCGCACGTCTTTCTCCGGAGGGAGCATCCCCTGGCGGCCCGGGAAAAATCACGCTGGAGGACCTGCGTCCGTACCCCAGGCTGAGCTTTGTGCAGGGGGCCTATGAATCGGCCCACTTTGCGGAGGAGCTGTTCAGCAATGAGCCGGCGGACAAGAGCATTAAAATCAGCGACCGCGCCGCCATTGTCAATTTCATGATCGGACTGGACGGCTACACGATTTCCAGCGGCATCTTTCCCAAATATCTCCACGGCGACGGGATTGCTGCCGTTCCGCTGGACGAGGAGGAGACGATGCGGATTGGGTATCTTCTGAACCGGGACCGGGAGCTGTCCGCGCTGGGGAAGCAGTACATAGACGCCCTGATGGAATACCGGCCGGACATAGGCTGAGCCTATGCTTACGCATCAAAAACCCGTATTACCACCTGCGCGGCGCTCCGCTGTATAATGGGAGGCGGAAGGGAGTGTCCGCTGTGCCGGGTCATGTTATCAGCAGCTTTTTTGTCTATTCCTTCATCAATGCGTTTACGCCGGGGCCGGGGAACCTTCTGGCCCTGAATACGGCAGCCGGCTGCGGCTGGAAAAAGGGCGTCCCGCTGTTCCTGGGCATCTTTACCGGCTACTACGCGGTTCAGCTGCTCTGCGCTCTGTTTGTTTACGGCGTCAGCGCCTTCCTGCCGGAGGTGCTGGAGGGAATGCGGTATGCCGGAGCCGCGTATATTCTGTGGCTGGCGTTCCACATCGCGCTGAGCCGGCCGGACAGGGACGGCGGGGAAAAATCCGCGTCCTTCTGGAAGGGCTTTGTGCTTCAGTTCGTCAATGTAAAAATATACCTGTTCGGCATTACCGCGCTGACGGGCTATGTGACCGGCTACAGCACATCCCTGTGGGTCCTGGTCCTCTTTGAGCTGGTGATTGCCACCATCGGAACCGGGGCCACCCTGGTCTGGATTGGCGCGGGGACGGCGATTCGGAGCGTCTATCTCCGGCACTTCCGTCTCGCCAACCTCATTCTGGCCCTGAGCCTGCTGGAGTGCGCGTACAGTATCCTGAAATAAGAGGACGCAAAGGTCCGCAGTCCGGGCGGCGGGGAGCTCCGGACTGCGGACCTTTTGGCGCGGCAGAAGGCATCATCAAGATTGAACTCCGTTTTTCCGCGGGCGCAGGCGCCGGCGGGCAGAGCGGCGCTCCGGCCCTTTGGGGCGGTTTGAGTGGGACGAAATGAGGAAAACAGCCGCCCCGCCTGCGCAAAGCGCAGGCGGGGCGGCTGTCCGGCGTGCCAGAAAGCGCTCCGCAGGAGCGCACGCCCGTCTCTGTGCTCAGGGCAGCTGCGCTGCCTCCGCCGGCAGATACCAGGCCACCCCCTGGCGGGACTCCATCCCCAGCTGGCCGTGGTCCACCATAAATTCGATGAAAAAGCGGATATTCCGCTCGTAGTACAGCGCCCGGCGGGGCCGCCGGGAGAACAGCTCGTACCGGCGGCACACTTCGGCGCAGATGTCGCTGAAGTGCATGGGACGGGTAATCAGGGCCCGCATCTCCTCCACCCGGCGGAGAATCAGGCTGTGGTTGTCGTCAATCAGCCTTCCGATTTCGTCCCCGGGGCACACCCCCTTGTGGGCCATGAGGAAGCAGGCGCAGTCCAGCCCGCGCAGCTTCTGCCGGCTGTCCATGGCGTGCTGGAGGGACAGGGCGTAGGGCAGCTTGGCGCGGAGCATTTCCCGGGACATCAGGGCGTCCCCCGCGTAGCACACCCCGTCGGGGGTGACGGCGCACACGTGGCCGGAGGAGTGGCCCGGGGTGGTGACAATCTGGAACCGGGCCCCGGCCAGCTCGAAGGGCCCGTCGGCCCAGGGGATGATGACGTCGGGGGTGTGGACCATGTCGGACATCTCCTGTTCTGCCGCGTCGGGGGAGACCAGAAGGCGGTAGCACTTCAGGTTCAGAATGCTGCTGCACATTCCGGCCTCCGGGGCGGTCAGGGCCACGGGGATATGGTATTTTTCCTGAAAATACCGGTTGTTGGCGCAGTGGTCCACGTGGGCGTGGGAGCACAGGATTCCTGCCGGGGTGAGCCCCGCGCTGAGAAGGGCCTGCTCAATCTCCTCCCGCTCCTTGGCCAGGCCGGAGTCCAGCAGAATACACCGCCCGCCCCCCAGCCGGAAGACGGGAATCAGCTGGTTGGCGGCCAGCGCCCAGGTGTTGTCTTTAATCTGAATCAGTTCCATGGTATCCCTCTTTTTCAATTAAAGATATCCGGGGTTTCGGAGAACATCTGCCGCACCCGGTCCCGGACGGCCCGGTTTTCCGGCCGCTCCAGCTCCGGGTCCTGCTCCAGCACTTCCCGGGCGGCCTGCCGGGCCTGCTGGAGGACGCGCATGTCCCCGGCCAGGTCGGCCGCCCGCAGGGCGGGCAGGCCGTGCTGCCGCCTGCCGAAAAAGTCCCCCGGGCCCCGCAGCTTCAGGTCCTCCTCCGCGATGGCGAAGCCGTCCCGGGTGCGGGCCAGGGTGCGCAGGCGCTGGCGGGCGGTCTCCCCCCGGCCGGCGGCCATCAGCACGCAGTAGGACCGGTGCGTACCCCGGCCCACCCGGCCCCGCAGCTGGTGCAGCTGGCTCAGGCCGAAGCGCTCGGCGTTCTCGATGATAATCAGCGCGGCGTTGGGCACGTCCACCCCCACCTCGATGACGGTGGTGGACACCAGCACGTCGCTCTCCCCCCCGGCGAAGGCGGCCATAACCCGCTCCTTCTCCCGGGGGCGCATTTTCCCGTGGAGGAAGTCCACCCGCAGATCGGGAAACACCTGCTCCTGGAGCTGCCTGGCGTAGACCTTCACCGCCTTCAGGTCAGGGGCGCCGGCCCACGCCTCCCCGTCCCCCTCCTCCACCGCCGGGCAGATGATGTAGGCCTGCCGCCCCTCCCCCGCCAGCCGGCGGACAAAATTGTACATCCGCTGCCGCTTGTCCTCCCCCACCACGTAGGTCTCCACCGGGGTGCGGCCGGGGGGCAGCTGGTCGATGACGGACACGTCCAAATCGCCGTAGATAATCAGGGCCAGGGTGCGGGGGATGGGGGTGGCCGACATGACCAGCACGTGGGGGGGCGGGGCGCTGCCCGCCTCGGCCTTGGCGGCCAGGGCGGAGCGCTGGCCCACCCCGAAGCGGTGCTGCTCGTCGGTGACCACCAGCCCCAGGCGGGCGAACTCCACCCCCTGGGACAGCAGGGCGTGGGTGCCCACGGCCAGCACGGCCCCGCCCAGGGCCAGCCGCTCCCGGGCGGAGCGCTTCTCTGCGGCCGTCAGGGAGCCGGTAAGCAGCACGGTCTCAATCCCCGCCCGGGCCATCAGGGGGGACAGGGTGGCGAAATGCTGCCGGGCCAGCACCTCGGTGGGGGCCATCAGGGCGCACTGCCAGCCGGCCAGGGCGGCCAGCCAGACGGCGTAGGCCGCCGCCATGGTCTTGCCCGAGCCCACGTCCCCCTGAACCAGCCGGTTCATGGTCTTCCCGGAGCTTAAATCCCGGGCAATCTCCTCCATGGTGCGCCGCTGGGCCCCGGTCAGGGGGAAGGGGAGCAGGGCGGCGAACTGGTCCGGCGGCCGGGCGGGGACGGCCGCCCCCTGGCGGCCGGCGGAGCGGCGGCTTTTCAGCCGGTCCAGCCCCACAGACAGGTAGAACAGCTCCTCAAAGCTCAGCCGCCGCCGGGCCTGGTCCAGCGCCTCGGGGCTGTCGGGAAAATGGATGCTCCGGTGGGCGGACTCCGTCCGGGCCAGGCCGTAAGCCTCGCGCACCGCCCGGGGCAGGGTCTCGGGGAGGAGATGGGCGCAGCCCTCCAGCGCCAGGCGCGTCAGGGAGGCCAGAAGGTGGTTGGAGATCCCCGCTGTCAGACGGTACACCGGCATAATGCGGCCGGTGTGCTCCTGCCTGCCGGCCTGCTCCACAATGGGGTTGGCCATGGTGCGCCGCCGGCCCTGCTCCTCCACCGCGCCGAAGAAGATATACTCCTCCCCCGCGCTCAGGGCCCGCTCCATATAGCTCTGGTTGAAAAAGGTGACGTGCAGCGCCCCTGTGGCGTCCACCGCCCGCAGCTGCACCAGCTCCATCCCCCTCCGGACGCGGGAGAGCCGGGGGTGCCCGGCCGCCATGGCGCGGATACACACCTTCTCCCCCAGGGGGGCGTCCCGGACGGTGTACACCGCCCGCCGGTCCTCGTAGCCCCGGGGATAGGCGGCAATCAGGTCCCCCGCCGTGCGCAGGCCCAGCTTTTCCAGCTTCTCCGCCCGGGCCGGCCCTACGCCGGGGAACTGAGTGACCGGAGTGCTCAGATCCATTGCGCGGCCCCCTCCCTTCCCTATGATTCCATAACTATACCACAGACGGAGGGGAAAAAGCAAAAAAATCGGAAAAATCCCAAAATTTATGTTGACATACACGGCGGCGTGTAGTATTATAGTCAAGCGCCTGTTCAGGGCGCAGTCTGCGATGATGCGGGAGATTGCTCGAAAGAGGTAACTTCCGCGGAGTATGTCCGTTTAATCGGGCGGCTGAGCGAGTCTGTACGCGGCGTATATCGTCCGGGTGCAGAGAAGACCGGCCTGTCTTGCGCCGGTTTTTTCGCGGCCGGGAATGATACGCACGGAAACGTGTACCGGGACCGCTCACCGTACGAAGAAGCGCCGGGCCGCCGCGGGCGGGCGAGGCGCGGCAGGACAAAAACCCATTGTCAACTTCGTATGTATTTAAGGAGGAAACAACACCATGGCAGCTCAGAAAGAAATGATCCGCATCCGTCTGAAGGCCTACGATCACCAGCTGATCGACCAGAGCGCCGAGAAGATTGTGGAGACCGCCAAGCGCACCGGCGCGGCTGTCTCCGGCCCCATTCCCCTGCCCACCAAGAAGGAGGTCGTCACCATCCTGCGGGCCGTCCACAAGTATAAGGACAGCCGCGAGCAGTTCGAGCGCCGCACCCACAAGCGGCTGATTGACATCCGGAAGCCCTCCCAGAAGACCATGGACGCCCTGTCCTCTCTGGAGCTGCCCGCCGGCGTGGAGATTTCGATTAAGCTGTAAGCGTCCGAGCCGCTGCGAGCTGCGCGGATGGAACTGCACATCAACCCCGTTGTACCCGCGGCCTGCCGCGTTTTGAGGCAGGCGGGTCAAGTTGACGCGAAGCGCCCGAGCGGTCGTGAGCCGCGCGGATGGACCGGAGCGAGGAGCGCAAACCAAGGAAGGCCGGCAGGCCCGGATGTTTGCGCTCCGAGTCGGAGGGAAACCGCGCGCAGCGAACAGGCGAGGCGTGACATCACGCGAAGCGCCCGAGCCGCCGAGCATACCGGGTGTCCGCGTCAACCAATAACCTAATCAACAGGAGGAAAGTCCAACATGGAAAAAGCGATCATCGGCAAAAAGATCGGCATGACCCAGATCTTCGATGACGCCGGCCACGCAATCCCGGTTACGGTGATTGAGGCCGGCCCCTGCACCGTGGTGCAGAAGAAGACCGCCGAGAAGGACGGCTACGAGGCCGTTCAGCTGGGGTTCCAGACCGTTCCCGAGCGCAAGCTGACCAAGCCCGAGCTGGGCCACCAGAAGAAGGCCGGCCTGGGCGAGTTCAAGAAGGTGCTGAAGGAGTTCGGCCTGAAGGACTGCAGCGTCTACGAGGTGGGCGACGAGCTGAAGGCCGACCTGTTCAAGGAAGGCGAGTTCGTGGACATCACCGGCATCAGCAAGGGCCACGGGTTCCAGGGCGTGGTCAAGCGCCACGGCGCGGCCGTGAAGCGCAACACCCACGGCGGCGGCCCGGTCCACCGCCACCAGGGCTCCCTGGGCGCGGGCACCACCCCCGGCCACATCGCCAAGGGCCGCGACGGAGCGGGCCAGATGGGCAACGTCCAGGTGACCGTCATGAACCTGGACATCGTCAAGGTGGACCCTGAGTACAATCTGATCGCCGTGCGCGGCGCCATCCCCGGCCCCAAGGGCGGCGTGGTCTTCCTGAAGAGCACCGCCAAGACCCACGTGGAGAAGAAGGGTCCGGCCGCCAGCACCAGCGTCAACCCGCAGAAGGCCTCCGCCCGCGTCAATCCCCAGAAGGCCTCCGCCCGCAGCAAGTAAGGAAAGGAGAGTGTAAATCATGCCCAAAGCAAATGTCTTCAACATGGCCGGCCAGCAGGTCGGCGAGATCGAGCTCTCCGAGGCCGTCTTCGGCATCGAGCCCAACCAGACTGTGGTCCATGAGGTGGTCAGGAATCATCTGGCCAACTGCCGCCAGGGGACTCAGTCCGCTCTGACCCGCGCCGAGGTCTCCGGCGGCGGCAAGAAGCCCTGGCGCCAGAAGGGCACCGGCCACGCCCGCCAGGGCAGCACCCGGGCCCCCCAGTGGACCCACGGCGGCATTGTGTTCGCCCCCAAGCCCCGGGACTACAGCTACACCCTGAACAAGAAGGTGAAGCGGCTGGCCCTGAAGTCCGCCCTGTCCGCCAAGGCCGCCTCCGGCGACGTGGTGGTGGTGGACGGCCTGAAGCTGGAGAGCATCAAGACCAAGACCATGCAGGAGTTCCTGAACGCCGTGGAGGCGGGCAAGTCCGTGGTCATCACCCCCGAGACGGACGAAATTGTGGTCAAGTCCGCCCGGAACATCCCCGGCGTGGTCACCACCACCGCAAAAATCCTCAGCGTGTACGATATCGTCAACGCCAAGCGCCTGGTCATCGACAAGGCCGCGCTGGCCATTATCGAGGAGGTGTTCGCGTAATGGCTACTACCGCTTATGACATTATCAAGCGCCCCATCATCACCGAGCAGTCCATGGCCGACACCGAGATGAAGCGCTACACCTTCGAGGTGGACAAATCCGCCAACAAGATTGAGATTGCAAAGGCCGTCGAGGAGATTTTCGGCGTGAAGGTCGCCAAGGTCAACACCCTGAATGTCCAGGGCAAGCTGAAGCGGATGGGCAACCGTCCCGCCGGCCGCCGGCCCAGCTGGAAGAAGGCCATGGTCACCCTGACCGCCGATTCCAAGTCCATCGAGTTCTTCGAGGGTATGGTGTAAGGAGGAGAGTAAGAAATGGCGATTAAAACCTATAAGCCCACAACCCCCTCCCGCCGTCACATGACTGTGTCCGCCTTCGAGGGGATCGACAAGAAGGCCAAGCCCGAGCGCGCCCTGACCGAGGTGCTGAAGAAGCACGCCGGCCGCAACAGCTACGGCCGCATCACCGTCCGCCACCACGGCGGCGGCAACAAGCAGAAGTACCGCGTCATCGACTTCAAGCGGGACAAGGAGGGCAAGGCCACGGTGGTCAACCTCCAGTACGACCCCAACCGCTCGGCCAACATCGCCCTGATTGAGTATGAGGACGGCGAGCGCCGCTATATCCTGGCCCCCAACGGCCTGAAGGCCGGCCACATCATCATGACCGGCGCCGACGCGGACATCCTGCCCGGCAACTGCCTGCCCATTGCCAACATCCCCGTAGGCGAGATGATTCACAACATTGAGCTCTACCCCGGCAAGGGGGCCCAGCTGGTCCGCGCCGCCGGCGTGGCCGCCCAGCTGATGGCCAAGGAGAACGGCATGGCCCAGGTCCGCCTGCCCTCCGGCGAGGTGCGCCTGGTCCGTGAGAACTGCAAGGCCACCATCGGCCAGGTGGGCAACACCGACCACGCCAACATCCAGCTGGGCAAGGCCGGCCGCAAGCGCCACATGGGCTGGCGGCCCACCGTCCGCGGCTCGGTCATGAACCCCAACGACCACCCCCACGGCGGCGGCGAGGGCAAGAGCCCCGTGGGCCGTCCCGGCCCCGTCACCCCCTGGGGCAAGCCCGCCCTGGGCTACAAGACCCGCAAGACGAAGAACCGCACCGACAAGTTCATCGTCAAGCGCCGCAACAGCAAATAAGGAGGGAGTTTGAAAGATGAGCAGAAGCATTAAGAAAGGCCCCTTTTGCGCTCCCGAGCTGCTGAAGCGGGTGGATGAAATGAACAAGACCGGCGAGAAGAAGGTCCTGAAGACCTGGAGCCGCGCCTCCACCATCTTCCCCGCCTTTGTGGGCCACACCTTTGCCGTCCATGACGGCCGCAAGCACGTGCCCGTCTATGTCACCGAGGACATGGTGGGCCACAAGCTGGGCGAGTTCGTGCCGACCCGCACCTTCAAGGGCCACGCGGGCAGCAAGACCGGTAAGTAAGGAGGAGAGAAACGATGGAAGCAAAAGCGAATCTGAAATATCTGCGGATCTCTCCCCGTAAGGTGCAGATTGTTCTGGACCTGATCCGCGGCAAGGACGTGGCCTCCGCCACGGCTATCCTGATGCAGACCCCCAAGGCCGCCTCCGAGCCCGTGCTCAAGCTGCTGAAGAGTGCCGCCGCCAACGCCGAGAACAACCACCAGATGGACCCTGAGAAGCTGTATGTGTCCGCCTGCTGGGCCAATCCCGGCCCCATCATCAAGCGCATCATGCCCCGGGCTCAGGGCCGCGCGTACCGCATCAACAAGCGCACTTCTCATGTCACCATCGCGGTGAGCGAGCGCTAAGGGAGGAGGAACAATATGGGACAGAAAGTGAATCCCCACGGCCTGCGCGTGGGTGTGATTAAGGATTGGGACTCCCGCTGGTACGCCCGCAGCGAGAAGGTGGGCGATCTGCTGGTTGAGGATAAGATGATCCGCGACTACCTGAAAAAGACCCTGTACTCCGCCGGCGTCCCCAAGATTGAGATTGAGCGGGACGCTGCCAAGGTGCGGGTGTACCTGCACTGTGCCCGCCCCGGCGTGGTCATCGGCAAGGGCGGCGAGGAGATTAACCGCATCCAGGCCCTGCTGGCCAAGAAGGTAGGCAAGCCTGTGGACCTGAAGATCGTCGAGGTGAAGAACCCCGACATGGATGCCCAGCTGGTGGCGGAGAATATCGCCCAGCAGCTGGAGAAGCGCATCGGCTTCCGCCGGGCCATGAAGAACTCCATGGGCCGGGCCATGCGCGCCGGTGCCCGGGGCATCAAGACCTGCTGCTCCGGCCGTCTGGGCGGCGCCGAGATTGCCCGCACCGAGCACTACCACGACGGCACAATCCCCCTGCAGACCCTCCGGGCCGACATCGACTACGGCTTTGCCGAGGCCCACACCACCTACGGCCGCATCGGCGTAAAGGTGTGGATTTACAAGGGCGAGGTGCTGACCCAGGCCCTGCGCACCACCCCCCGCACCCTGGATACCAGCAAGCCCTATCAGGAGCGCCGGGACCGCCCCCGCCGGGACCGCCGGGACGGCGACCGCCGCGGCGGCTTCAACCGGGACCGCCAGGGCGGCGGCTTTAACCGCGACCGCGGGCCCCGTCCCGCCGGCCAGGGCGGATTCAACAACAACCGCGGGCCCCGTCCCGCCGGGGACAACGCTCCCAAGGAAGGAGGCGCTCAGTAATGCTGCTGCCCAAGAGAGTCAAATACCGCCGCGTCCACCGCGGCCGCATGAAGGGCAAGGCCATGCGCGGCAACACCGTCAGCAACGGCGAGTGGGGCCTGCAGGCCATTGAGCCCGCCTGGATTACCTCCAACCAGATTGAGGCCGCCCGTATCGCCATGACCCGCTACACCAAGCGCGGCGGCAAGGTCTGGATTAAGATCTTTCCCGACAAGCCCGTTACCGAAAAGCCCGCCGAGACCCGCATGGGCTCCGGCAAGGGCTCTCCCGAGTACTGGGTGGCCGTGGTCAAGCCCGGCCGCGTGATGTTCGAAATCGCCGGCGTCACCGAGGAGGTGGCCCGCGAGGCCCTGCGCCTGGCCAGCCACAAGCTGCCTGTCAAGTGCAAAATCGTCAAGCGCGAGGAATCCGAGAAGGGTGGTGAAGCGTAATGAAGGTCACCGAAATTCGCAAGCTGTCCGCCCAGGAGCTGGACAGCAAGCTGGCGGACCTGAAGAAGGACCTGTTCAACCTGCGCCTTCAGCACGCCACCAACCAGCTGGATAACCCCATCCGCATCGCCGAGGTCAAAAAGGACATCGCCCGGGTCAAAACCATCATCCGCGAGCAGCAGCTCGCCGGCCGGTAATTGAGGAGGAAACAAGACATGGAGAACAGAACTTCTTCCCGCAAAGCCAGAGTCGGCCTGGTGGTTTCGGACAAGATGGACAAGACCGTTGTGGTCGCCATCGCCGACCGCGTGGCCCATCCTCTGTACAAGAAAATCGTCAAGAGAACCTATAAGCTGAAGGCTCACGATGAGCTCAACCAGTGCGGCGTGGGCGACCGCGTCCGCGTTATGGAGACCCGGCCCCTGTCCAAGGACAAGCGCTGGCGCGTGGTTGAGATTCTCGAGAAGGCGAAATAAGGAGGTGCCGGTATGATTCAGCAGGAAAGCTATCTGAAGGTCGCCGACAACACCGGCGCCAAGGAGATTAAGACCATCCGCGTGCTGGGCGGCTCCAAGCGCAAGTTCGGCAACATCGGCGACGTGGTCGTGGCCTCCGTCCGCAAGGCTGCCCCCGGCGGCACCGTGAAGAAGGGCGAGGTGGTCAAGGCCGTCATCGTCCGCTCCGCCCGGGGCGTGCGCCGGGCAGACGGCAGCTACGTCCGCTTTGACGACAACGCCGCCGTCCTGATCCGTGAGGACAAGAACCCCCGCGGCACCCGTATTTTTGGCCCAGTGGCCCGCGAGCTGCGCGACAAGGATTACATGAAGATCCTGTCCCTGGCTCCCGAAGTGCTGTAAGGGAGGGAACCGAACGTGAATAAAATGAGCATCAAACGCGACGATGTGGTCGTGGTCCTGTCCGGCAAGGACAAGGGCAAGCAGGGCAAGGTGCTGGAGGTCCAGCCCAAGGCCGGCAAAGTGGTGGTGGAGAAAATCAACATCGTCTCCCGCCACACCAAGCCCCGCAAGCAGGGCGAGGAGGGCGGCATCCTGAAGAAGGAGGCCCCCATCTACGCCTGCAAGGTGCAGCGCGTCTGCCCCAAGTGCAGCCAGCCCACCCGGCCCGCCCACAAGGTGCTGGCCGACGGCAAGAAGGTCCGCGTCTGTAAAAAGTGCGGCGCCGAGATCTGAGAGAGGAGGAGTTAACAAATGGCCAATACGCCTAACCTGAAAAAGCTGTATCAGGAAGAAGTCGCTCCTGCTCTGATGCAGAAGTTCGGCTATAAGAGCACCATGCAGATTCCCCGCCTGGAGAAGATTGTGGTCAACGTGGGCTGCAGCGAGGCCCGGGAGAACGCCAAGGTGCTGGACGCCGTGGTCAACGACCTGACCACCATCACCGGCCAGAAGGCCGTCATCACCAAGGCCAAAAAGTCCGTGGCCAACTTCAAGCTGCGCGAGGGCATGCCCATCGGTGCCAAGGTCACCCTGCGGGGCAACAGGATGTGGGAGTTCCTGGACCGCCTGTTCAACGTGGCCCTCCCCCGCGTGCGCGACTTCCGCGGCATCTCCCCCGATGCCTTCGACGGCCGCGGCAACTACGCCTTGGGCGTGAAGGAGCAGCTGATTTTCCCCGAAATCGAGTACGATAAAATCGACAAGATTCGCGGCATGGATATCGTCATCTGCACCACCGCTCAGACCGATGAGGAGGCCCGTGAGCTGCTGAAGCTGACCGGCGCCCCCTTTGCCGGCCGCTAAGGAGGAGGAAGAGTTATGGCTAAGAAATCTATGATCCTGAAGCAGCAGAGAACCCCCAAGTTCTCCAGCCGCAGCTATAACCGCTGCAAGCTGTGCGGCCGCCCCCACGCCTACCTGAGGGATTACGGCATCTGCCGTATCTGCTTCCGGGAGCTGGCCTACAAGGGACAGATTCCCGGCGTGAAGAAAGCCTCTTGGTAAGATAAGCAGAAGCAGGCCGGCCAGCAGACGCTGGCCGGCCTGTTTTGCAAAAATATGCACACGGTTCCGTGCGTACGTATGTAAAAATACTTGTAAAACCTGAAAAAAAGGGATATAATGAGGCGATTGCGCTCCACAGGGGTGTAATGCGCCGTTTTTGCCCTGCCAAGGGGCGTGAATTCGGCAAAATCCGGTCATTTCCGCCGTCTCCGGCGGTTTTGATACAGTGCCCGGACCCAACACGGGCGCGCAGGCGGACAACAGGTCGCGGCTGCCTAACCGCGATACCTTGCCGCCTTAACGGGCTTACGCCCGTAATCTTTAAGGAGGTAAAGTCCATGCACATCACAGACCCCATTGCGGATATGCTCACCCGTATCCGCAACGCGAACAGCGCCAAGCACGACACCGTGGACGTGCCCGCGTCCAACATGAAAAAGTCCATCGCCCAGATCCTGCTGGAGGAAGGCTATATCAAGAACTTCCAGCTCATCGACGACGGCACCCAGGGCGTCATCCGCATCACCCTGAAGTACGGAGCCGGCAAGGAGAAGGTAATCTCCGGCCTGCGCCGGGTGTCCAAGCCCGGCCTGCGGGTATACGCCGGCGCGGACGAGCTGCCCAAGGTCCTGCGGGGGCTGGGCATCGCCATCGTATCCACTTCCAAGGGCGTCATGACCGACAAGAAGGCCCGTCAGGCCCATGTCGGCGGCGAAGTCCTGGCATTTGTCTGGTAAGGAGGGTTATAGGAATGTCAAGAATCGGCAGAGCTCCTATCGCCATTCCCGCCGGAGTGGAGATTAAGGTAGAGGACAGCAACATTGTCACCGTCAAGGGCCCCAAGGGCACCCTGACACAGCAGTTCAATCCCAACATCACCATCGCCGTGGAGGGGGCCGAAATCAAGGTGACCCGGCCCAACGACGCCAAGGAGAACCGCGCCCTGCACGGGCTGACCCGCACCCTGGTCCACAACATGGTGGTGGGCGTCACCGACGGCTTCAAGAAGGAGCTGGACGTGAACGGCGTGGGCTACCGCGTGGCCAAGGAGGGCAGCAAGCTGGTGATGAACCTGGGCTTCTCCCACCAGGTGGTGGTGGAGGAGATTCCCGGAATCACCATCGAGGTCCCCGGCCCCAACAAGATTGTCATCCACGGCTGCGACAAGCAGCAGGTGGGCCAGTTCGCCGCCGAGGTGCGGGAGAAGCGGCCCCCCGAGCCCTATAAGGGCAAGGGCATCAAGTATACCGACGAGGTCATCCGCCGCAAGGCCGGCAAGACCGGCGCCAAGAAGTAAGGAGGTGTGCCACTATGATTAACAGACCCGATACCCGTTCCCAGCGGTTAAAGCGCCACAAGCGCGTGCGTGCGAAGATTTCCGGCACGCCCGAGCGTCCCCGCCTGAACGTGTTCCGCAGCGAGACCAACATCTACGCCCAGATCATCGACGATGTGAACGGCGTGACCCTGGTCGCCGCTTCTTCCCTGGAGAAGGACTTCTCCGTGGAGGGCACCAAGTCCGACGCCGCCAAGCAGGTGGGCGTGAACGTGGCTGAGCGTGCCAAGGCCAAGGGCATCGACACCGTGGTGTTCGACCGGGGCGGCTATGTGTATCACGGCCGCGTGAAGGCTCTGGCCGAGGGCGCCCGCGAGGGCGGCCTGCAGTTCTAAGGGAGGAGGAA
>JAAWHL010000063.1 GCA_022795855.1 Lawsonibacter sp. | reverse complement strand
AAGACAGGAAATCACTGGCGAAATATCAGCGCTTGATTTCAGCGAGGTGTCCTTCATGTCAAGGTCGGCTGCCGATGAATTGCTGTCAATAATGGAGGACGTCATCAACGCCACCGTCTCCCACCAGGACGCCATGGATATCGCCTCCGAGGGCTGCATGAACCTGCTGCTCCAGGACATCGATATGGCGCTGGAGGTCTCCCCGGTCAACTTCCACGGCCTGACCCACCGGGAGCTGGGCGACTACACCGACACCATGGCGCTGCTGATGGAGACCGCCAATGCCTCCCAGGGCCGCCTGCGCGGCGCCACCACCCTGAACCAGGTGCTGGGCGGCTGGGACGACTGCTACGTGGTCAGCCAGGAGCTGGGTATGCTGTACGTGCCCTGGGACGAGAACGGGCATCCCATTGAGGAGCGCTGCGGCCGCCACCTCCAGGGGATCTACGAGTACTCCCAGGCCTACAACAACGCCAACCCCGACACCCCCATCACCTACTCCGGCGTGCCCGGCTACGCCGAGCTGTTCCTCCAGGCCGACCCCGCCACCCTGGGCGGCGCTCGCCTGGGCAGCTTTCTGCTGTAACAGCATCTCAGAGCCTCCTGCGGGCGGCCAGCCAAACGGCTGGCCGCCCGCCTTGCGTTTTCCGGCCCAGGCAGGGTATGATCATATTCCCGGATGGAAAACAAAAGTTTCGGGCCGCCCTTTTCAAAGGGCGGCGGGGCCCGGGGCAGCGCCCCGGCGGGTTTGGGCAGAGCCCAACGGTATGGCTCGGAAGAAAATTTTCAGCAGGCCAGGCAAACAAGGGCGCTTCTTCGTCTAATAGGCAGAAAGGAGGGAGGCTGTCCATGAAAACGGAGGAATTTACCCAGCGTGTCCAGCGCGTCAGAGAGCGGCTGTACCGCACCGCCTATCTCTACCTGGGGCGGGAGCACGACGCGCTGGAGGCGGTGGACGAGGCGGTGTACCGGGCGTTCCGGAGCCGGTTCCGCCTGCGGGAGGCCGCCTTTTTCGAGACCTGGATTACCCGGGTGCTCATCAACCTCTGCAAGGACGAGCTGCGCCGCCGGAACCGGGAGACGCTGGTGGCCGCCCCGCCGGAGGCCGAAGCGTCTCCGGATCGGCTGGACTCCCTGCCCCTGCGGGAGGCGGTGGCCGCTCTGCCTGAGCCTTTGCGGGCGGTGGTGGTGCTGCGCTACTTTACCGGCCTGACCCTGGAGGAGACGGCCGCCGCGCTGAAGATTCCCAGGGGCACGGTGTCCACCCGGCAGAAGCGGGCGCTGGAGCTGCTAAGACTGGAGCTGACGGAAGAAGAGGAGGAGAACCTATGAACCGGATGGAAGAGTATCGGACCCTGATGGACGCCCTGTCCCGGCCGCCCCGGGAGCTGGAGGGCTGCGCGGACCGGGCGGTGCGCCGGGCGAGGCGGGGCCGGCGGCCCTGGCAGGCGCTGGCCAGCGCGGCGGCGGTGTGGGCGCTGTTCGTGATTATGGTGAACGCCTCCCCCGCCTTTGCCGTCACCTGCGCCAGGGTGCCCTTTTTGAAGGAGCTGACCGCCGCCGTGGCCTTCTCCCCCAGCCTTCGGGCGGCGGTGGAGCACGACTTTGTCCAGTATGTGGGGCAGAGCCGGACCGGGAACGGCCTGACGGTGACGCTGGAGTACGTCATTGCCGATGAGAGCCAGATTATCGTGTTTTACCGCACCTCCCGGGGGAGGGAGAATCTCTCGGTGAGCTGCGATGCCAGCGACGGGGAGGGCCGGGATCTGCGCGCCTCCCTGTCCCAGTCCAGCACCGAGGAGGAGCTGAAGCGCTTCACCCTCCACCTGTGGGAGGAGGGGCCCCTCCCGGAGACGCTGAACCTGGAGCTGCATGTGCGCGCCCTGGAGGAGGCCCCGCAGGAGGGGGGGACGTCCTTTGCCTTCTCCCTGCGCCTGGACCCGGGCAAAACCGCCTCCATGAAGACCGTCCCGGTGAGCCGGTGGATAGAGCTGGACGGCCAGCGGCTGCTGGTGGACCGGCTGGAGCTTACGCCAACCCGCACCGCCCTCTATCTGGACGACCACCCGGACAATTCCCGCTGGCTGGAAGGCCTGCGCTTCTATTTCACCGACAGTGCGGGCCGGCGCTATGACGCCCTGGACAGCACCCTCAGCGCCGTAGGCCGGGAGGGGGGAGAGACCGGCACCTACACCTACTTTTACCAGAGCCTCTATTTTCTGGAGAACCCGGAGCGCCTGACCCTCCACATCACCCAGTCCGTCTGGCTGGACAAGGACGCGCCCCCCATTCTTGTGGATTTGACCCAGGGTACGGCGGAAAACCTGCCGGAGGGGGTCGAGCTGCTGAAGGCGGAGCGGGAGGGAACCGGTACGGCGCTTTGGTTCGCCGTCAAGGGAAGCTCCGCTTACGGCGCCGTCTCCAACGCCTATCTGGACCCGGAGGGGAACCAGGCGTTTGTCTCCGAGTTCTCCTACGGCGAGCAGGAGGACGGCTCCGTCCGGCAGCGCCTGCTCCTGCCGGACTGCACCCAGGGCTCTGTGACCCTGTTCCCCGCCTATACCGCCGTCTTTGTACCGGAAATCCCGGTGGCGGTGGAGCTGGGGTAGGGGCTGTCTGCAAATTGCCCATGCGCCCAGCCGGCGGACCTGCTGCCGCCATACTTCCCCGATTTTTCTTGAAAGACATCCGGTATTCCTGCGAAAAACCGCCTCGTCCGGCAGGAAAACCCTCCGCGTTGGGCCATAGTTCCATTTTCCAAACAAGGCCCAGACAGACCGTGCGGCCCGGCGGAGAAATTCACGGCCGGATGGCGTGTTGCACAAACAGATTTTTCTTGACGCGGCAGGCTTTGTATATTATAATAGGAGTCGGAATCCCCAAGGGGGAGATCCTGAAAACCGGCCGCCGGCCCTTCTGGAGTGTGCCATGTCCCAACTGAACTCTGTGTTTGTGATTGGCGAATCCCGCACCAACGCGGACAACGCCATTACCAAAATTTACGGCTCCTTCTACATGGCCTTCGAGGTGGAGGAGGGCACCCACCGGGTTTTGTCCTTCAGCTGCACCCACACCCTGAACACCACGGAGGATTTCCTGCGCAGGCTCTTTCTGAACCGGAACCTGCTGGATCTGGGCTTTGACCTGGAGACGGAGCTGAACCGCCGCTACGGCGGCTCCTCCCGCAAGGCGGTGCTGGTGTCCTACCGGGACGCGGTCAAGCGCTACCGGGACATGACCGGCATCTGAACAATTCCATACCGCTGCTTCACCCTGACCGACGCGGCCTTCCGCCCCATCATCTCAGGTGAAACCCAGCAGAGACGAAAGGCGTATCAAACGGCTTTGTTTCTGCTGGGGTTTTTTATAGGCGGAGGTTTCCATAAACTGGAACCCGGCGATATATTTGGGGTTCTCCCCATCTATATAATTTTGTGTAAAAGGAGAGAGACAAATGATTACCAACGGCTTTACCTACATCGCGGTTCTGGTGTTTCTGGCCGCCTGCCTGATCGGCGCTCAGAAGGTCACCAAGTCGAAATTCTTCGACTTTGTCCCCCCGATTGTGCTGCTGTACCTGATTGCCATGCTGTGCTGCACCTTCGGCGTGTGGAACACGGGGGAGACCAAGGCGGCCTACGACGCGGTGCGCAACCCCATCCTGTACGCCATGATCTTCCTGATGCTGCTGCGCTGCGACATCCGGCAGATCATGAAGCTGGGCCCCAAGATGCTGGGCGGCTTCTTCTGCGCCAGCATCACCATCGCCGTCGCCTTCATCGTCACCTACGCTGCCATGGCCCCCATGCTGGGCGAGACCGCCTGGAGGGGGCTGGGCTCCCTGTGCGGCAGCTGGATGGGCGGCTCGGGCAACCTGGTGGCAGTATCCGATATGCTGGGCGCCACCGAGGTGGAGCTGGCCGGGGCCTCCATTGTAGACTCTATTGACTACTCGGTGTGGGTGATGTTCCTGCTGTGGGCCATCAACCTGGCCCCCAAGTTCAACAAGTGGGTCAAGGCTGACACCACCAAGCTGGACGAGGTCTCCCGCCGCCTGGACGCGGAGTTTGCCGAGAGCAAGAAAAAGGTCATCGACTTCCCCTCCCTGATGTTCCTGCTGGGCCTGGGCCTGGTGGCCTCCGCCCTGTGCACCAACCTGGGCACCGCCATCCGCAACGCCATGCCCGAGCTGCTCCAGATCTTCGACGTGGCCACCTACCGCATCGTCCTCATCTCCGTCCTGGGCCTGGTGCTGGCCATGACCCCCATCGGCAAGATTGCCGGATCCGCCGAGCTGTCCAACATCATGCTGTACATGGTGGTGGCCCTGATTGCCTCCCGCGCCTCCCTGATGGAGCTGTTCGAGGCCGGCATGGGCTGGTGGATTATCGCCGGCTTCATCATCCTGGGCATCCATGGGGTGCTGATGCTGCTGGCTGCCAAGATTTTCAAGCTGGATATGTTTACCTGCGGCGTGGCCTCCCTGGCCAACATCGGCGGGACTGCCTCCGCCCCCATCCTGGCCGCCTCCTACAGCGGCTCGCTGGTCTCCGTGGGCGTGCTGATGGCCCTGCTGGGCTATGTTGTGGGCACCTTCGGCGGCTGGGGCGTGGGCCTTGCCATGTCCCTGTTTGCCCGCTGACCCCCGACCCTTCCAACTTTGGGAGGCCCGGAGCTTCCGGGCCTCCCCCTTGAATTGACGGAGGAATTTTTATGTACCCATCCGCTTTGATCGACCTGCACTGCGACACCCTCACCGACTGGAAGTACACCACGACCGGAAATCCGGATACCCTGGACGATCCCAAGCGGGTGCTCTCCCTGTCCGCCATCCCCGACGGGGTGCGCTGGGCCCAGTTCTTTGCCGTCTTCATTCCTGACGAGCAGCGGGGCCAGGACGCCGTTGACTATTTCGAGTTCAACCGCCGGAGCTTTTACCGCCAGATGGAGCGGTTCGCCGGCCGGGTATCCCCCTGCCGCACCGCCGCCGACATGGAGGCCGCCTGGGCCGCCGGGAAAACCGCCGCCTTCCTGACCATTGAGAACGGATCCGCCCTGGCCGGGGACCTGTCCCGGGTAAAGGAGCTGGCCGGCCAGGGGGTGCGGTGCATCACCCTGACCTGGAACGGGGAGAACGAGATTGGCTCAGGCCACACCACCGGGCACGGCCTGTCCGACTTCGGAAAGGCCGTGATTCCGGAGATGGAGAAGGAGGGCATCCTGATTGACGTATCCCACCTGAACGACGCGGGCTTTGCCGACCTGCTGAAGGAGGCGAAAAAGCCCTTTGTGGCCACCCACTCCAACGCCCGGGCAGTCTGCGGGCACAAGCGCAACCTGACTGACGATATGATTCGGGAGATGGTGTCCCGGGAGTGCCTCATCGGCCTGAACTACTTTGTCAAATTCCTGCGGGACGACGGCGAGGTGAAGGGCCTGGACGACCTGTACCGCCACGTGGAGCACTTCCTGGAGCTGGGCGCGGAAAAGAATCTGGCCCTGGGATCCGACTTTGACGGGGCCAAGCTGCCCGAGTGCCTGAGCACCCCCGCCAAGTCGGCGGGAATCTATGAGTACCTCCTCTCCCGGGGGCTCTCCCGGGAGCAGGCCGAGGGCATCATGTTCCGCAACGCGCAGAATTTCTTCCAAAAGCATCTGGGATAATGCCGGCCGCCTGTCCTTTTTGGGGCAGGCGGTCTTTTTTGGGTGCTTCCGCTCATACAGTGAACAGAGGACGGCCGCGTCCGCGCCGTTTTCCGAAAATGGGTTGGAGGTGATTCTATGGTCCGGCTGCTGGCCAAGCCCAAATACCGGGATTTGGTCCTGGGCGCGGCGCTGCTGTGCGCCGCTGCGGCCCTGCTGCGCTGGCCTCAGGAGAGCATGGAGGCCGCCCGGGAGGGGCTGAAGCTGTGCGGCAATGTCATTGTGCCCTCGCTGTTTCCCTTTTTTGTGCTGTCCTCCCTGGTGGTGGAGCTGGGGATGTCCCGCTACCTGGGCAGGCTGCTGGAACCGGTGATGCGCCCGCTGTTCCGGGTGAACGGGGCCTGCGCCTGCGCCCTGGCCCTGGGCTTTGTGGGGGGATACCCCGTGGGGGCCCGCACCGCCATCTCCCTGTACCAAAACGGCCAGTGTACTAAGACGGAGGCCGAACGGCTGCTGGCCTTCTGCAACAACTCCGGGCCCGCCTTCATTCTGGGCGTGGTGGGCGCGGGGGTGTTCGGCAGCAGTCTGGCGGGGCTGCTGCTCTATCTGATTCACATTGCGGCCTCCTTCCTGGTGGGGCTGGCCTTCCGGTTCTACAGGCCCTCCCAGCGTCCGGGCCGGGCCGCAGGGGCCTGGAGCTTTCAGGCCACCCCCTTCGCCCCCGCCTTTACCCGCTCGGTCACCGGGGCGCTGACCTCCACCCTGAATATCTGCGCCTTTGTGCTGTTCTTCACCGTAGTGATCCGGTGCCTGTTTCTCTCCGGCGTGATGGGCGCGGCGGCAGCGGGCCTGGCCGCCCTCCTGACCCCCCTGGGCATGACCCAGCCCTGGGCCCAGCGGCTGCTCACCGGGCTGCTGGAGCTGTCCTCCGGCGTCTCCTCCCTGTCCCAGGGGAGCGGCCTGGACGGACGCCTTCCCCTGGCCGCCTTTATGCTGGGGTGGGCCGGGCTTTCCGTCCACTGCCAGGTGCTGGCCTTTCTGGGGGACAGCGGCCTTTCCATGGGCACCTATCTGACCGGAAAGCTGCTTCACGGCGGCATCTCCGCCGGCCTGACCGCCCTGGTGCTGCGAAAGCTGCCCCTGGCGGACACTGCGGCCTCCTATCTGACCCAGCAGGTGGAGACCATCGCCGCCCTGGACTTCCGGCAGGCCCTGGCCCTGTCCGCCCTGACCGCCTGGGGGGTCTGGCTGGTCTTCCTGGGGCTGGCGCTGCATGTGGTGAAAAAAAGCAGTGGAAAACGGCGGGCAATGGGAGTATAATGAAAGAAATACATCCATGGAGGCGGTCTGACCTATGGCCCTGTTTCAAAAAAACATAGAACCCCGGTGCGGCTACTGCGCCCGCAGCCGGCCCCTCAGCGGCGAGCAGGTGGTGTGCGGGAAAAAGGGGGTCATGTCCCCCGCCTCCCACTGCTCCGCCTTCCGGTACGACCCCCTGAAGCGGGTGCCCCCCCGGCCGGTGCGGGCGGATTTCACCCGGCTGAAGGACGAGGATTTCAAGCTGTGACCCGGGATTCGGCTGTGCGCTGGCACAGCCGAATTTTTTGCGCCGCTTATGGGACCTCTGCGCGGCGGATTCCACGGCCGGAACGAAACACAGGTCTGGACTTTTTCGGCAAAACACGCTATACTCTTTTCCGGAGACAACGGAAAGCGAGGGGGTCAGAATGTATCAGTTTCTCTTTATCTTTTTCATTTACGCCTTTCTGGGCTGGTGTACCGAGGTCAGCTATGCCGCCCTGGTGACGGGGAAGTTTGTCAACCGGGGCTTCCTCAACGGGCCGGTGTGCCCCATCTACGGCTTTGGAGTGGTCATTGTGGTGGGATGCCTGACCCCCCTGATGGGAAACAAGCTGCTGCTGTTTTTCGGCTCGGTGCTGCTCACCTCCCTGCTGGAGCTGGCCACCGGCTTTCTTCTGGAAAAAATCTTCCGCCAGCACTGGTGGGACTACTCCGACCAGCCCTTTAACCTGGGGGGCTATGTCTGCCTGCGCTTTTCCATCCTGTGGGGCTTTGCCTGCATGTTTGTGGTGTATATCCTCCACCCCACGGTCCTGCTGGCCATCCGCCTGATTCCCCGCACCCTGGGCCTTGTGCTGCTGGCCCTGTCCGGGCTGGCGATGGGGGTGGACCTGGCCGCCACGGTGAGCTCCATTGCCAAAATCAACCGCCGCCTGTCCAGCATCGACGAGCTGGCCGCCAAAATCCACGAGATTTCCGACGAGTTCGGGGGCAATCTGGCCGAAAAGGTGCTGGAGACCGCCCAGACCGGCGCCGAGTGGAAAGAGGAGTGGGCCGAACGCGCCGAGAGCTGGAAGGAGGACCTGGAGGACTGGCGGGAGGAGGTCCAGGACAGCCTGGAGGACCGCTGGCAGGCCCGGTCCAGGCGGCGGGAGGAGTATCTCACCCGGTGCCAGGAGGAGCTGGACCAGCTCAGCCGCAGGCTCAGCGAGGCGCTGGAGGGAGAGGGCTTTGGCCAGCGCCGTCTGATGCGGGCCTTTCCCCGGATGCGTTCCACCCGGCATGACCAGGCCTTGGCCCGGCTGCGCCGCCGCATGACGGAGGGGAAAGGCGGCTGTGGGAAGGCAGAAAAAAGGGATTGAAATTTTTGATATAACATGATAGCATATTGACGATTATACCGCAGGGGAGGCTGACGCCTTGGAAGAGTTTTTGGAGCTGAAGCGCCGCATGGAGGAGGAACGCCCCGTGCCCTGGACGCAGCTGCCGGATATCGCGCTGTATATGGACCAGATTATCTCCTTTATGCCCCGGCAGCTGATTCATTTTGACGAGAGCGAGGCCCTGACCTCCGCCATGGTGAACAACTATATCAAGGACGGTCTGGTCCCCCGGGCCGAGGGCAAGCGCTACGGCCCCATTCATCTGGGCTATCTGACGGCGGTGTGCGCCCTGAAAAAGGTGCTCTCCGTCCGGGACACGGGGGTGCTCCTGGCCGAGGGGCAGAAGCGGGGAAAGAGCCCCGAGGAGCTGTACGGCTACTTCTGCCACGCCCTGGACCGGGCGCTGGAGAACACCGCCGGCGCCCTGGACGAGAACGCGGAGGAGAAGGACCTGGCCCGCATGGCGCTGGATCTGGCCCTGCGCAGCTACGCCGACCAGCTGGCCTGCCAGCGCATTCTGGAAATCCTCCGGCCCCGGACAGGCGAGCCGGAAAAGAAAATAAAAACCAAGAGCTGAACCGCATGCGGGAAAGGAGCTGTTTGAAATGTCCGATTTTGTCATTCTTACCGATTCCTCGGCGGATCTGTCCGCCGAAATGGTCCAGAAGCTGGACGTCCGGGTGCTGCCCCTGACCTTTACCATCGGAGGCAGGGATTACCGCAACTATCCCGACAACCGGGAGATGGACCCCCATCTGTTCTACGAGCGCCTGCGCCAGGGAGAGGTGGCCACCACCGCCGCCGTCAACGTGGCCCAGTACCTGGAGACGCTGGAGCCCCTCCTCCAGGAGGGGCGGGACGTGCTGGTGCTGGCCTTCTCCTCGGGGCTGTCCGCCACCTATCAGTCCTCCCGTCTGGCCGTGGAGGAGCTGTCCGCCAAGTACCCCCAGCGGAAGATTTACACCGTGGACACCCTGTGTGCCTCCCTGGGCCAGGGCCTTCTGGTCTGGCTGGCCGCCCGGGAGCGGGAGAAGGGGAAAAGCATCGAGCAGGTTCGGGACTGGGCCGAGGAGAACAAGCAAAACCTGTGCCACCAGTTCACCGTGGACGACCTGCACTTCCTGAAGCGGGGCGGCCGCATCTCCGCCACCACCGCCGTGGTGGGGTCCATGCTCCAAATCAAGCCCGTCCTCCATGTGGACAGCGAGGGGCATCTGATTAACATCGGCAAGGCCCGGGGACGGCAGGCCTCCCTGAAGGCCCTGGTGGACAAGATGGAGCTGACCGCCATCGAGCCGGCGGGCCAGACCGTGTTCATCAGCCACGGCGACTGCCTGGAGGACGCCCGCACCGTGGCCCGCATGGTGTGCGAGCGCTTCGGCGTCCAGGATGTGCAAATCAACTACGTAGGGCCGGTCATCGGGGCCCACTCCGGCCCGGGAACATTGGCGCTGTTCTATGTAGGAACGGAGCGCTAAGCGCCCGGAGCAGGCCTGCAGCGAGACGCGCAGACGGAAAAACAGGGCGGCGGCCAGCCGGCGGCATTTTCCGCGGAGCGGCAGGCAGCAGGCCGCGGCGCAGGGCGTGTGCGTGACCAAAACGGAGCGCTAAGCGCCCGGAGCAGGACAGCAAGGAGGACACATATGGAGGAAGTAAAGTGGCTGGAAATCACCGTCCCCACCACGCCGGAGCGGCTGGATGAGGTGTGCGCCAGACTGACCGCCGCAGGCATGGCCCAGCTGGTCATTGAGGACGAGGGGGACTTCCTGCGCTTTTTGGAGGAGAACCGTCCCCACTGGGACTATGTGGACCAGGAGCTGCTGGACCGGATGCGGGGCGTCACTCGGGTAAAGTTCTACGTCACTGACGACGCGGACGGCAGAGCGCAGCTGGAGCGGTATACCCGGGGCCTGGACCTGGAGTATGCCGCCGTTCCGCTGACAGAGAACGACTGGGCCTACAGCTGGCAGAAGTATTACAGGCCGCTGGAAATCGGCCGGCGGCTGTACGTGGTCCCGGAGTGGGAGCGGGGAAAGCCTGTCCCGGAGGGACGGACGCCCCTTTACCTCAACCCGGGGCTGACCTTCGGCACCGGGTCCCACGCCTCCACCCAGCTGTGTCTGGAGGGGGTGGAGGCCCGCACCGCCCCCGGCTGTCATGTGCTGGACCTGGGCTGCGGCAGCGGGATTCTGTCCATCGCCGCCCTGTGCCTGGGCGCGGCGGAGGCCATGGCGGTGGACATCGACCCCAAGGCGGTGGACGTGACCTATGAGAACGCCGCCCTGAACGGCATCGGGCGGGAGCGCTGCACCGTGCGGGCGGGGGACGTGCTCACCGACAGGGCGCTGTTCCGGGAGCTGGCCCGGCGGCGCTACGACCTGGTTCTGGCCAACATTGTGGCCGACGTGATCATCCCGCTCTCCGCCCGGGTGCCTGAGCTTCTGGCCCCCGGCGGGACCTTCCTGTGCTCGGGCATCATCGACGCCCGGACGGGCGAGGTGGAGGCCGCGCTGAGGAAGAACGGCTTGACCGTCACCGAAAAGCGGGAGAAAAACGGCTGGGTGGCCCTGGAGGCCCGCCTGTGACCCCGGCACGGGTCATCCGGCCTCAATTCCCCCCCGGCCGGCGCATTTTGGCGGTCAGCGACATCCACGGCAATCTGACATTTTTTCAAAAGCTGCTGGACCAGGCGGGCTTCAGCCCCTCGGACATCCTGGTGCTGGTGGGCGACATGCTGGAGAAGGGGCCGGAAAGTCTGGCCCTTCTCCGTTTTATCATGGACCTGTGCCGGAGGTACACCGTCTACCCCCTGTGCGGGAACTGCGACGGACTGGTACAGCGCTTTTTCGAGGAGGACGGGCTGGACGGCCCGTTCTTCTCCCGCTACCTCCCCAGGCACCCGGAAAGTACCCTGCGCCAGCTGGCCGGCGAGACGGGTTTTTCCGACTGGCAGGACCTGCCCGCCCTGCGGCGGGCCCTGCGGGACACCTATCCGGAAATCCGCGCCTGGCTGGGGAATCTGCCTACCATTCTGGAGACGGAGCACCTGCTGTTTGTCCACGGCGGCGTCCCCTCCCTGGACAACCTGGAGGGGCTGGACCGCTGGACGTGCATGAAAAACGACAACTTCCTGGGCCAGGGCCGCTCCTTCTCCAAATATGTGATTGTGGGCCATTGGCCCATCACCCTCTACGACCCGGAGATCCCCCGGGCGGACCCGCTGATTGACCGGGAGCGGAAAATCATCTCCATTGACGGGGGCTGTGTGCTGAAGCTGGACGGACAGCTGAACGCCCTCATCATCCCCGAGGAGAGCAGCCAGGACTTCTCCTGGCAGTCCTACGACGGCCTGCCCCTGGTCCGGGCCCTGGACCCCCAGGCCGCCTCCCTCCGCTCGGTAAACGTGCGCTGGGGCCGCAGCGCGCTGGAGCTGCTCCAGGCCGGGGAGGAGCTGTCCCTGTGCCGCCACCTGGAGTCGGGACGGGAGCTGTGGGTGCTCAACAGCTACCTGCGCCGGGACGGGCGGGGACTGTGGTGCGAGGACTCCACCGACTACCGGCTGGAGGTGGCTCCAGGTGACATTTTGTCCCTGGAGGCGCGGACAAAACAGGGATTTTTATGCAAAAAGTCGGGCCTTACGGGCTGGTATTTTGGGCGGATATCAGATACAATAGAGATATAAATATTGATGTAAGGATTTGAATGTATGCTGGACTTCCGACCTCTGCGCTTAGAGGACCTGCCCAAACTGCGCCCTTTTTTCAACTACAGCCGCAGCCGCATCTGCGACACCACCCCCGGAACCACGGTCATCTGGCGGGATATGTATCAGACCGAATACGCCGTCTACGGCAGTTCCCTGTACTTCAAGGTGGTCTACCCCGGCCTGGGGGAGACCTTCACCCTGCCCCTGGGCGGCGGCCGTCCGGAGCACTACCGTCAGATTGCCGCCTACTGCTGCCGCCGGAGTATGCCTATCGCATTCTACCCCGTGCCCAAAGACGAGCTGGAGCTGCTCCAGAGCTTTTTCCCCAACAGCGCCGCCATCCCCAACCGGGATACCTTCGACTACCTCTACCGGGCCGAGGACCTGAAATATTTTCGCGGAAAGAAGCTGAGCGGCCAGCGCAACCATGTGAACAAGTTCCTGAAAACCTATGGGAACTGGTCCTTCCGTACCATCCAGAAGGAGGACCTGCCCCGGGTGCAGGCCTTCCTGGACCGGTACGCGGCGGGGCGGGACAAGGCCGTCGCCTCCTTCCACGAGGACATCGCCAAAACCCGGGAGGTGCTGGAGAACTACCGCACCTATGATTTCCTGGGCGGAATGCTCCTGGTGGAGGGGGAGATTGTGGGGTTCTCCCTGAATGAGATTATCGGGGACACCCTCTTCACCCATATCGAAAAGGCCGACCGGGACTACGAGGGCTGCTATCAGATGCTGGTGGCCCAGGCGGCCCAGGAATTCGCCCATGAGGGCGTGGCCTTCATCAATCGGGAGGACGACGCAGGCGACCCGGGACTGCGCACCAGCAAGCTGTCCTACCACCCCGTTACCCTGCTGGAGAAGTACACCATCACCGTGGAAGAGCCCTGCGCCCTGCTGTGAGAAAAAGACGCCTCCGGGCAAAGGCGGGTGCGGATGAAGAAGCGCACAGCAGCCGCCCCCTAGCGCCAAAGAAACCGGAGGCCGAACAGGCTGGTAACGTCAGAAAACATTTTAGGGCCTGTTTAACATCACTCAGCACACCGGCTGGCGGGCCTTTTGCCGCCATTCGGCATACTTCGAGATATTAAACAGGCTCTTAAGCAAGGGCCGGCGCAGCGTCAAGCTGCGCCGGCTTTCGCATTGTTTTGGGTTTGGGCAGTCTGGGATTGCTCCTCCATGATAAGTTTCAAATGATTGAAGCCACAGTGATTTTCGTCACTTTGGCTTTCGTTTTAGCAAAAGACGATTTTTAATGAACATCCTACAAAAAAGTGAGAATCTATCCGGGCGGGGCTGCGAAAAAGCTTCCGGGATGGAACCTCAAAGATGGCCCAGCACAAGCGCTGTGGCTGTGATGTTGGCGCAGATGGCGAGTTGATCATCAACCCTGATAAGGCTGCTGTTGTTTGTTGGATTTTTGACCATTACCGCAGCGATGGCAGCGTCTCCTTCGCCTGGACAAGCTCAGCTTTCAGCTTGTCCAGTTTCGCCTCCTTCGGCTCGCGCATGGCTCCTCACTTGGCAGCCATCACGCCGGGGGGATCGTCAGGGTGGCCAGCGGAAGAATTTGAAAAACTTTTTCCGAACGCCCTCAATGCTGTCATAGACTGCGGCCTTGGAGCAGCCGCACCGCCGCCCAATCTCCGCATAGCCGAAATCGTACAGAATGTAGGGCGGGAACCGCTATCGCTGGGCGGGAGCGCACAGGGTCAGCACCGCCAGAATTCCATCCAGTGTTTCCTGCCGGCAGACCAGTTCCTCCGGGGGGGCGCAGTAGGCCAGAACGTCCCGGGAAGCGATTACGTACTCGCCACACTCGCGCCCGTCCCAATGCCGCCGCTCCGGGCGTGACAATACGCTGCTTGCATGATGGCTTTTTCCTTTTGCCGCCGTGCGGCAGCTTTACATATTATGTCTTATCTGCGAAAAGGACAGGTCATTTGCTGGTTGGTAAGGTTTGCATGAGAGTAAAAAAATCTTGCTCCTTGCCGCTGCTGAAATAGTTATACCATGCTTCCAGCGTATCAGGCTGAAAGACTTCCAAACGCTCAATGATTTGCCTTGCCCATAACAAAGCCCCAGTGGAGCTTGCGGTAATCAAGTTGTGGTCTGCAACAGAGGGGTTATCAATATAGAAGGGCTGCCCTTTGTAATGGGGACAAAACATTTCAAGGTATCCCATTCCATTGCTGGTGTGCGGGCGGTGGTTCAGCAGGCCGGCATTTGCCAATGCAGCAGTGGCGCCGCAGATGGCACATACCGTAGCGCCTGCTAAAAGGAGTTCTCCTGCTCTTTCAATAATAACACCATGCTTCAGGTCGTTCCAGGTGTTTGCTCCCGGTAACAGTAATACACTTTTTTCATTTACCGCAATATCGCTGATGGAGCAGTCAGGAATGATAGTAAAGCCGCCCATTGTCTTGACAGGTTCTTTTGAAATACCGACTGATTTGACCGATATATTCGGCGCGTCCTTTTTGAAAAAGCGTTTAGAATTTAGTTCTGCGGCGGCATACCCCAGTTCCCAATCTGCCAGGGTATCAAGGGCATAAACATAGACTGTAATCATGTCTTTCCTCCGTTTTCATTTTCTATTTGCTGTTAGCTTTTTCATTGTACCAATCAATCGTTGACAGCAGTATGGCAACAATCTATAATGAAAGAGGATTTTGGAAAGGCGGTT
>JAAWHL010000062.1 GCA_022795855.1 Lawsonibacter sp. | reverse complement strand
ATCAGGAAGCGGCGCAGCCGAAAGGCTGCGCCGCTTCTTCAATCAATTTGGAACGTCGGGCCTTCCCCGCCTGGGCTCCGGCGGTTTTCCGGCCTTCCCGCACGGCTTCGGTTTTCCCGTGCGGCCGGCTGAGGCGGACCGGCGCTCTGCCGCGGCAGTCATGCCCGCCGTTAGTTTTCCCACAGCTGCTTCATCCGCTCGTCCGCCCAGACGACGGTGTTTCGGCTGCGCTTTTTCGCGTCGTACAGCATGGTGTCCGCAATTTTTAAGTAGGAGTCAAAGGACCTGTTCCGCTCCGGGACAACGGTGACGCCCCCGATGCTGACGGTCACCCATTCGGACACAGACGGGTCATGGGGGATGTGGAGGTCCTCCACCGCCTGCCGGATGCCCTTCCAATGCCTGAACAGCTGCTCTGCGCTGTCCCCCAGGGTAAGGGCCACAAACTCCTCGCCGCCGTAGCGGGCGAGAAAGTCCGTGCCGCGCTGCAGGCGGGAGGCCGCCGTCTGGGCCACGGCGGAGATGACCTTGTCCCCGGCGGGGTGGCCGAAGGTGTCGTTGTACACCTTGAAGCGGTCGATGTCAAACATGCAGACGGAGAAGGGGATGTGAAGCCGGACCGCCTCCTTCCATTTTGCGATGCTGTACCGCTCGTACCTGCGCCGGTTGGCGATGCCTGTCAGCTGGTCGGTCATGGACTGCTGCTCCACCTGCTTGCGGTACCGGTACAGCTTGATGTGGGTATTGACTCTTGCCTTGACAATCAGGTCGTTAAACGGCTTGGTGATATAGTCCACCGCGCCCAGGACGAGCCCGCGCTGCTCGCTGGTCACATCGGAGAGGCCGGTAATCAGAATCACCGGGACGCTCTGTGTAATGATTTCCTCCTGAAGCTTTTTCAGCAGCGTGAAGCCGTCCATCCCCGGCATCACCACATCCAGGAGGATGAGCGAAAAGTTTTCGCCGCTGGCGCGGCTCAGCCCCTCCTCCGCCGTCTGCACCACGGTGATATCATATTCGTCCTCCAGAATGGTTTTCAGCTGGACAGCCTGCACAAGGCTGTCGTCAACAATCAGAATTTTTTCCATAATGGCACGCTCCTTATCAGGATACTCTGTCCAGAGGTGAAACAACGCGCGTTTTATTTTCCGCGCGGCGGGCCGCAGGAGGGCCTCCCGGCGTGTGAAATGAATGTTTACTTACTCCCGCCCGTCACATCCCCGCCGGAGCGCGTCTGCCGCTCCTGGGTCAGATAGCCGCTCAGCCCGGAGGCCAGCAGCTGGAATACGGTGTCCTCCGTCTCCCGGCTGTTGGGCAGGACGCCCTCCACCACATATTTGGCGTACATGACCGTGGAGGTGAGGACGTGGAGCCACAGCAGGTCCTGATTGATTCGGTCCAGGGCGGGAAACGCCTCTTTGAAAAGCCGGACCATTCCGATAAACGTGTGGAGATACGAGACGTCCCGGTTCTTGTCGTATTTGGGAAAGAAGGCGCTGTCCCGGAAACGGTGGTAAAAGACGGTTTCGTCCGGGCGGGCGGTCCAAAAGCGGAAGTAGGGCAGCCAAAGGCTTTTTACCGCGCCTATGGGGTCGTCCGGCATGGAGCGGGGGTCGAGCTCCAGCCGCTCGAAAACTGCCGCCGCCTGCCGGTCCACATAGGTGAAGCACTCTGCAATCAGCTGTTCCTTGCTGGCGAAATGGCGGTACAGCGCCCCGGGGGAAATTCCCGCCAGCTGGCTGACGTTCTGAATGCGCACACCCTCCAGTCCGTACCGGCGCACGGCCTTCATTGCGGCGAAAAGAATCCGCGTTTTGGTGTCGTCCAAAGAAATCACTTCCTTTGAAAGCGGCCCGCTGTCCGCACTGTAATACCGAACAGATAGTATACAATACTTTATTCCTTTTGACAATACTGTTTTCCAATTTTGCGCAATGATTCCTGATTTCTCATATTCTTCCTTTACAGCCGTCCGCGCCTGTGCTATGATAGGAAAACAGGGAGAAAACTGCCCCGGGACGGGCCCGAAACGCTTTGCGGGGACCGCTTGTGAAGAACGGTCCCGATTCAGACAGAGAGAGGGGACTGCTATGGGCGCTTTTCGTGAGACGGACAGCCGGCGGAGGCGGCAGCAGAGGCAATTGAACCGGAACTGGATGCTTTTGGTGGGCGCTCTGGCCATTCTGACCGGCGTCATCCTGATTTATCTCTCGTCCCATCTGCCGGAGCAGATGCCGGAGGAATACCGGGACATGACCGCCTCTACCATTATGCCGCTGGGCCAGGTGATGATTTCCATTTCCATCACCGCCCTGCTGTTTGAGCGGTTCGGGTACGTGGACTACACGGTCAGCCGGGTCTGCGACGCGCTGACCCGGGACGAGGTTTTGAATGTACTGGACGCCCGCCGGAAGGAAGAGCTGAAGGAGCTGCTGTTTGAGGACATCTATCTGGGCCACCAGCCCGCCCAGGACCCGGGCCAGCTGGTCCAGCAGCTGAACGAGGATATCAACGTGCTGCTGGCCGACTACTACTACGAGGAATATCACACCTCCTGCGATATCTCCATCATCACCGCCCAGGACGGCCAGCGCTATTTCCGCAAGCATATCAGCCGCATCATCACCGTCCGGCCCATCCAGGCCGACCGCCAGTGCGAGCTGACCCGCCTGTACTACCTGCACACAAACGACATCCCGCCCGGAACAAAGAGTCAGGACGGGCATGAGCTGTCGCCGGTCCGGTTTACCGAGCTGTCCATCAATGATAAAAAGCTCCTTCCCGAGACGGAATACCAGCTGGTTCGGGACAAAAACACGGACAGCAGCCCCTATTCCGTCAACTATGAGCTGAAGCTGAAGGATCACAGCCTGCTGAAGCTGACAGACGGCCAGCTGCGCGTCAAGTTGGTCTATACGACCCATGTGCTCTGCACCGACCCTCTGTATTCCATTACCGTGGACAAACCGTGCAAGTCCTTTTCCTGTCATTTCAGCAGCAATATTCCGGACTACAATCTGCATGTGAAAAGCTACGGGTTCATGTCCTTTGGCAGCAGCACGCGGAAGATGCACATTCAAACGCAGAACGGGGTGACGGTGCGCTTCCGCTCGTGGATTCTGCCCGGCGACGGCGCGGTGGCGATGCTGATGCCCAAGCAGTCGGCAGCGGCGTGCCCCATTTACGCGTCCAGGCTCTACCGCTCCGGCTGCCCGGCGGAGGACAGGGAGGCGGTTGGAGTAAATTAACGTCCGGACTCTTGACTTTTTGCCCGTCAGGCGTTATCCTTTAAGCAGGGGGATCATAGTATAATCCAGTTCAGTGGCAGGAAACCATAAATTAGGAGGAACCGAAATGTATATGGAGGAAGAAAGCTGATTCCGTCAGGTTCTTAATATCAACCCACAGAGTGCGCCGGAGCAGGGCATGTCCTGCTCCGGCGCATATTCAAAGCCCGCTCCGCGCCTGACCGGGGGGAGCGGAGCAGGAGCTGTCAGAGCAGACACGCCGCCGGCGTGTTTCTCTTTTCTTTTGATTTCAGGGGAGGGGCCGCCTGTGGCACAGAAGACAAACGATTTTTCCCAAGGGAAGATTTCCAGCAATATTCTCTCTCTGGCCCTGCCCATGACGGCGGCCCAGCTGGTGAACGTGCTGTACAGCGTGGTGGACCGCATCTACCTGGGGCGCCTGCCGGGCAGCAGCCATCTGGCCCTGACGGGGCTGGGGGTCACGATTCCCATTGTGTCCATCATCATGGGCTTTGCCAACCTGTGCGGCACCGGCGGCGCGCCCCTGTGCTCCATCTGCCGGGGGCAGGGGGACGACGAGGAGGCCGAGCGCATCATGGGCTGCTCCTTTGCCCTGCTGCTGGCCCTGGGGGCCGCAGTCACCGCCTTTTTCCTGGTATTCAAGCGGCCCGTTCTGTACCTGTTCGGGGCCAGCGCCGACACCTTCCCCTATGCCGACGACTATATGACCGTCTACCTGTGCGGCACGCTGTTCGTGATGATCAGCCTGGGGATGAACCCCTTCATCAACTCCCAGGGCTTTGGCCGGGTGGGAATGCTGACGGTGGTGCTGGGGGCGGCTGTCAACATTGTGCTGGACCCGATCCTGATTTTCCTGCTGGACATGGGGGTGCGGGGTGCGGCGCTGGCCACCGTGGCGGCCCAGGGGCTGTCCGCCCTCTGGGTGCTCCGGTTCCTGACGGGGCCCCGGGCCCTGCTGCGCCTGCGCCGCTCCACCCTCCGTCTGGACGGGCGCAGGACCCGGCGCATTGTCTCCCTGGGGCTGTCCGGCTTTTTCATGAACATGACCAACAGCCTGGTCCAGGTGGTGTGCAACGCCACCCTTCAGTCCTACGGCGGGGACCTGTATGTGGGCATCATGACCATCATCAACTCCCTGCGGGAGGTGTTCTTCATGCCGGTCCACGGCCTGGCCAACGGCTCCCAGCCCGTGACGGGGTACAACTACGGGGCGGGGCTGTACAGCCGGGTGCGGGAGTGCATCCGGTTCAGCTGCGGGGTGACGGTGGCCTACGCCGGACTGTTCTGGGTGATTGCCATGGCGGTTCCCGGGCTGCTGGTGCGGATTTTCAACAGCGAGGCGGAGGTGGTGGCCGCCGGAATCCCCGCCGTGCGCATCTATTTCGCCCTGTTCATCCTCATGTCCCTCCAGTCGGCGGGACAGGCGGTGTTTGTGGGGCTGGGGCACTCCAGGCAGGCGGTGTTCTTCTCCCTGCTGCGCAAGGCGGTCATCAACGCCCCGCTGACCGTGATCCTTCCCATCTGGATGGGGACCACCGGGGTCTTTGCGGCGGAGGCGGTGTCTCAGCTGGTGGGCGGACTGGCCTGCTTCCTCACCATGTACTTCACCGTCTACCGCCCCCTGGGCGCACTGCGGGACAAGGAGCAGACGCCTCAGCGGCGCTAGCTCAGCGGCTCCGGAGGTACTGCTCCGGGCCGCTCCGGTACAGGTTGCCCCCGTGGGCGTCCAGAATGACGGTGAGAGGCATATCCTCCACCTCCAGCCGGCGGACGGCCTCGCAGCCCAGGTCCTCCCAGCAGATAATTTCCAGCCTTCTTACGCTCTCGGCCATCAGGGCCCCGGCGCCCCCCAGAGCGGCCAGATAGACCGCTCCGTTTCGGACCACGGCTTCCTGAACGGCCTGACTGCGGGCCCCCTTGCCGATCATCACCGCCTGGCCCAGGTCCAGCAGGCGGGGGGAGTAGGCGTCCATCCGGCCGCTGGTGGTGGGCCCGGCGGAACCAATCACCTGCCCCGGGCGCTCCGGCGTGGGGCCGACGTAGTAGATGGCTGAGCCCTCCAGGGGAAAGGGGAGCTCCTCCCCCCGGTCCAGCCGCTCCGTCAGTCGCTTGTGGGCGGCGTCCCGGGCGGTGTATACCACGCCGGAGAGCAGAACGGTATCCCCGGCCCGCAGCGGGGCCAGGTCCTCCCGGGTGACGGGAGCGGTCAGCTTGTACTGCATAGAAATTCCTCCTGATTCCGGGGCGGCCCTGCGGGCCGTCTTTTTTTGAACCCTGCGTTTTCTCTGAACGATACGTAATAGGCCATCCCCCTGCGCCGCCCGCCGCTCTCCCGGGAGAAATACGCCCGCAGCCCGGTATTAACAGGAACGCTCCGGCCGGCCGGGCCCGCTCCAGGAACGGGCAGCGAAGCTGTGCGAAAATCCAGCCAAAAGGCAAATGCAATTTCCTGGCTTGGCGGAGCACTGGGGGCCGGCTTCAGGCGGCGGGGGCTTGGACCGGCCGGACAGACTCACAGCGTCTCCGAGGCTCTCCGGGTGACGTGGCAGCTGACGTTGACGGCCACGGGCAGTCCGGCCACATGGGTGGGGGCGGCCTCGATGGCCAGCCCCAGGCAGGTGGTCTGGCCGCCGAAGCCCTGGGGGCCAACGCCCAAGGCGTTGATTTCCTCCAGCAGCTCCTCCTCCAGCCGGGCGTAAAAGGGGTCGGGGTGGGGGCGGTCCAGGGGGCGGAGCAGGGCCTTTTTGGCCAGATATGCCACCTTGTCAAAGCTGCCGCCGATGCCGATGCCCAGCACGGTGGGAGGGCAGGGGTTGGATCCGGCCAGCCGGACGGTCTCCACCACGAACTGCTTCACACCCTCCACGCCGTCGGCGGGCTTGAGCATGGCAAGGCGGCTCATGTTCTCGCTGCCGAACCCCTTGGGGGCCACGGTGACGGAGCAGCCCTCCCCGGGGACCAGGCGGACGGTGATGGAAGCGGGGGTGTTGTCCCCGGTGTTCTCCCGCCGCAGGGGGTCGCCCACGATGGATTTACGCAGATAGCCCTCGCCGTACCCCCGGCGGACCCCCTCGTGGACGGCGGCCTCAAAATCGCCGTCGATGTGAACCTCCTGCCCCAGCTCCACGAAAACGCAGGCCATGCCGGTGTCCTGGCAGATGGGCAGATTGCGGCTCTGGGCCAGCTCCGTGTTGTCCCACAGCAGGTCCAGCGTCTCCCGGGCCAGCGGCCAGGGCTCGGACCCGCGCCGGCGGTCCAGGGCGGCCGCAATGTCGTCGGGCAGCCGGGTGTTGGCCTGGATGCACAGCCGGGCCACCGCGCCGGTGATGGCGGCGGCGGAAATTGTCCTCATAGTAATCTCTCCCCTATATGATCCATATTGTAGCGGAACGCATGGAATTTTTTCTATTTTATCAAATCCCAATCCCAATTGCAATCGTGACATAGAGAAAACCGGCGGGCTTTCGCCCGCCGGTCAGCTTGTCGAAAAAGTAGCGTCTTGTCGTGCAGGTGTCAAAACAGAGCAGTATTTTGCAAGGGGGATAGTGTGAAAGGGGGGCGGCAGCCCCCGCTTTCACGTGCAATCACCCGCCCGCAGGCGACGGATTTCGGCAATTTGCCGAAATCCGCCTCAGGCTGGCGATTTTATCGACAGCCTGACCGGCGGGCTCTCGCCCGCCGGTTCCGGTCAGTAATAAAAGCCAAACAGTCCCCAGCTGCTGGTGATAGGGCCGTAACTCACCCCGTGCCGCGCTCCGCCCAGATGGGAGATGGAGGCAAAGGGGTAGTGCAGCAGGCGGAACTGGTGGCGCAGGAAGACATAGACGCTGTCGTAGGTGCTCTCGCTGCCGCCGGAGGGGCGGGGATTGGCGGTGTAGGCCAGGTAGCCGGTCAGCTCCTCCGCGCCCCGGGGGATGGAGAAGTTGAACCAGGGCCGGTATTGCAGATGCCCTCCCAGCCGGTCCAGCTCTATCTGGGTGGAGTCGGGGAACATGCTGGCCCAGAGGTCCTCGTCCAGGTTTTCCGCCGTCTGCCCCCCAGCCAGCCGGACCTGGGGCTGGGCGGTGAAGGTCTGCCCGTCCTGTTTCCAGGTCAGCCGGGCGGAAAAATCGTCGATGGGGGTGTTCCTGGAGGGGTCCAGGGAGAACTGCTCCTGAAGGCGCAGGGCGGGCAGGCTGTCATACCGGAAGCAGCAGTAGTACCGCATCAGGCCGCCGGGCAGCTCCACCGCCCAGACGGACAGCCAGGCCTGGCAGTTCTTCAGCGCGGCGGGGCAGAGGCCGTCGGGGCAGGGGAGGCGGTCTCCGTTTTCGCCGGCGGTATCCGCCTGGTCCGCCGGTTTGACGGCCAGGGCCTGGGCGCACAGGTCCAGCTCCCCGCCGTCCAGACAGCGGGACAGATACTCCGGCATCCCCAGCTCCTCCAGCCGGTCCCGGGCGGCGGTCTGCTCCGCCGTCAGGGCCTGGGGCTGGGATTCGGGGCCGTTGGACACCTGCCCCCCCAGCCAGAGGGCAAGGGGCAGGCTGAGCAGCACGCCGGCGAATACAGCCAGTAATACTGTCCGGCCGCTGAAACGGACCGGAATCGGTTTGATGCCGTAGCCCCGGCCGGCCAGGGCCTCGCTCTGCCGGGCGATGCACGCCAGCAGATAAATTTGCAGGACAGTGAAGGCGATTCCCCGGCCGTAGTAAAGCCACTGCCACTCCTGGGCGATGCTATGCCCGAACATGCCGGGCTCGGTGAGGGGGACCAGATCCGACCACAGGGCCAGGGCGAGGGAGGCCAGATAGGCGGCCAGCCCCCGGCCCAGCCAGTCCTTAGGCCGCTCCTCCCCGGCGGCGGCGAAGGCCAGCCGCACCCCGGCACGCAGGGAAAACAGCAGCGCCGCATTGACGGCGTTGATCAGGAAGGACAGGGGGTAATTGGCCGCCGAGGCGGTCAGCCCCTCCAGCAGGGGGGTGGCCCCCAGTACCGTGAATACAATCTGCCACCCCAGGCGCACGCTGGAGAGGAGCCAGCACAGGGCAAACCGCCGGTTCTCCCGGCGCAGGGAGCGGAAGCCCAGGTACAGCAGCACGCTGCCCAGCAGGGGGAGCAGATAGTTCAGATAGAAAAACTCAAACAGAAAGGTGGTCAGGGCCAGGCCCAGCAGCACTTTGTCCAGGGCCTGCTGCCAGGGAGTGTATCCCTTCAGCGAGCCGGGGTCGGGGGGGAGCCCCCCCATCTCCTGAATCAGCAGCCGGTCCAGTTCCTCCGGTTTCACAGCGCGTCACCTCCCAACCGTTTTTGCAGCTGTTTTCGGATGCGGTACAGCCTGCCCTCCACCGCCCGCCGGCTCAGGCCCAGCTCGGCGGCAATCTGGGCGGTGGACTGCAAATAGTAATACTTGCGGTAGAACAGCCGCAGGTCCCCGGAGCTCAAGGCGGCCAGGGCCTGGCGCAGCCGCTCCCGCCGCTCCTGCCGGAGCACCAGCTCCTCCGGACCCGGGGTGGGGTCGGGGCGGCCCTCCTCCAGCGGGGCGGTGCGCTCCCGCCGGCGGGCCAGCTCCCGCAGGCGGTCATAGGCCGCGTTGCGGCACACCGCAGTAATCCAGGTGGCCAGAGACGCCCGGTCCTCCCGATAGCCGGGCAGCTTTTCCCAAATCCTGGCCCGGACCTGAGCCAGGCAGTCCTCCGCCTCCTGGGGGTCGGAGAGAATGCCCCGGACGATATAGCCCATCATGCCGCCGTACCGGGCCAGCAGCTGTTCCATCGCCTCCGGCTCGCCGGCGGACAGGCGGGAGAGCAGCTCCCGATCCTCCACGTCCATCACCTCCCAATCTTTTTCTGTCAGTATATACGCGCCGGGGGCGGTTATCCCACGGTTTTTTTCGGAAATGGGGACAGGGTTGTTTTTTTTCAAAAATTCCGGTATAATGGGGGCGCAGAATTTCTTCACACAGGAGGGGCCGCCAATGCGCGTAATGGCCATCGACTACGGGGACGCCCACACCGGCGTCGCCATTTCCGACGCGACGGGATTTCTGACCGGCATGACCGCCACGATCCACAGCCGGAAGACGGAGGCGGTGCTGGAGGAGCTGGTCTGTCTGATCCGGGAGAACGGGGTGGAGGAGCTGGTGCTGGGCTGTCCCAAAAATATGGACGGCACGGAGGGGCCCCGGGCCCAGCTGTACCGGGAGTTCGCCCTGCGGGTGGAGGAGGCCTCCGGCCTGCGCCCGGTGCTGTGGGACGAGCGGCGCACCACCGTGGACGCCCACCGGATTTTGTTCGAGGCGGGCAAAAACGGTAAGAAGCGCAAGAAAATCGTGGATGCGGTGGCGGCCAGCCTGATTTTGGAGGGATATTTGGATTTCCGGCGCATGAAACAGGGACAGGAGGAGTCGTTATGAGCTATGGACTGAACGTAAGCTATTGGATGAAGCCGGGGAAGCGGGATCGGTTTTTGGAGCTGGTCCGGCAGTGCGGCCTCCCCGGCGCGGTGCGGGGGGAGGAGGGCTGCCTGGGGTATGAGTACTTCCTCAGCGCGGACCATCCGGACCTGCTGCTTCTGGTGGAACGGTGGACCGGCCGGGACGCCCAGGAGGCCCACACCAGACAGCCCCATATGGCCCCCCTGGCCGCTATCAAGGAGGAGTGCCTGGACCACAGCGAAATCGAGCGGTACGAGCTGTAAGAGCCTGTTTAATATCTTGCAGTATGCCGGATGACGGGGAATTTGACTGCCGGACAAGGCGAATTTTTGCGGGAATGCGGTGAAAACCGCTTCCTGTACCGGACGGACCCCAGCGTGGAAATGAAATCAGAATAAAGCCGCTTATTCGTTTGAAACGGCACCTGTGTATCAGGAGACGGACTGCCAGGGCATACCGCTGCGCTGCGGGAAGAGATATCAGAAGCAGGAATTAGGCTTTGAAACTGAGAAGCTGTACCAATCGCCTCAGCACGCATCTTTCCGGCAAAAGGCCCTTGGCGTCGTTCGAAAATCTGGAAGTACACAAGGTATTCCTGCGATTTTTGCCTTGCCAATGACTATTTTCAAACAGGCCCTAATGGGGACAGCTTCTGATATTGAACTGTATATTGATATCCTAAAGCTGAGATAACTGCAATGGTGCACAAAACTCCAAATATATAAGTATGCTTTAGGCCGCAATTTACGCTTCATTACAGTATCCTTACTCAAAAGAATAAAAAGGCGCACGACACACGGAGGGAGACCGCGTATCGTGCGCTGTTCCGATTTTATATCACTTCCAGCTCTCCGTTCCGGCAGTCTACCCGCAGGGCGTCCCCGGGCTGGACCTGGCCGGAGATAATCCGGCGGCCAATGAGGGTTTCCACGGTGTGCTGAACGTACCGGCGCAGGGGCCGTGCGCCGTAGACGGGGTCATAGGCGCTGCCGATGATATGGGCCTTGGCCGCAGGGGTGAGCTCCACGGTCAGCTGCTTGTCCGCCAGGCGGCGGTTCAGGCCGGCGGAGAGCAGGTCAATGATATGGGTGATATCCTCCTTGGTCAGGGGTTTGTAGAAGACGATTTCGTCCAGACGGTTGAGGAATTCCGGGCGGAAGGAGCGCTTGAGCAGCTCCTCGGTCTGGGCACGGGCCTCTGGGCTGATGTCGCCGTTTTCGTCGATGCCGTCCAGAAGGAACTGGCTGCCCAGGTTGGAGGTGAGGATGAGGATGGTGTTTTTGAAGTCCACCGTCCGGCCCTGGCTGTCGGTGATGCGGCCGTCGTCCAGCACCTGGAGCAGCACGTTGAACACGTCGGGGTGGGCCTTCTCCACCTCGTCAAAGAGGACGACGGAGTAGGGCTTGCGGCGCACTGCCTCGGTAAGCTGGCCGCCCTCCTCATAGCCCACATACCCGGGAGGCGCGCCGATTAGGCGGGAGACGGAGAATTTCTCCATATACTCGCTCATGTCGATGCGGACCAGATTCCGTTCGCTGTCAAACAGGGCCTCGGCCAGGGTTTTGGCCAGCTCGGTTTTGCCCACGCCGGTGGGGCCCAGGAAGAGGAACGAGCCGATGGGCTTATCCGGGTCGGCGATGCCGGCGCGGCTCCTCAAAATGGCCTCGGAGACCAGCCGCACAGCCTCGTTCTGGCCGACCACCCGCTTGTGGAGGATGTCCTCCAGGTGGAGGAGCTTCTCCCGTTCGCCCTCCATCAGACGGGCCACGGGGATGCCGGTCCAGCGCTCAATGATTCGGGCGATTTCCTCCTCGGTCACTTTGTCCCGGAGGAGGGAGCGGGCCCGGCCCTCGTTGGCGACGGCCTCCTCCGCCTCCAGGGCCCTGCGCAGCTCGGGGATTCTGCCGTACTGCAGCTGGGCGGCCTGCTCCAGGTCGTACTCCCGCTGGGCTTTTTCCAGCTGGGCGTTGGCGGACTCCAGCTCCTCCCGCAGCTTCTGGACCTTGCCGATGGCGTTTTTCTCGTTGTCCCACTGGGCCTTTTTGGCGTCGAAGCCGGCCCGCAGGTCGGACAGCTCCTTCTGGATCTCTCCCAGGTGCTCCCGGGACAGGGGGTCGTCCTCCTTTTTCAGGGCGGCCTCCTCAATCTCCAGCTGGATGATTTTCCGCTGAATCACGTCCAGCTCGGTGGGCATGGAGTCCATCTCCGTGCGTATCATGGCGCAGGCCTCGTCCACCAGGTCGATGGCCTTGTCGGGGAGAAAGCGGTCGGAGATGTAGCGGTTGGACAGGGAGGCGGCGGCGATGATGGCCCCGTCGGTGATTTTCACCCCGTGGTAGACCTCATAGCGCTCCTTGAGCCCCCGCAGGATGGCGACGGCGTCCTCCACCGAGGGCTCGCTGACCAGGACGGGCTGGAAGCGGCGCTCCAGGGCGGCGTCCTTTTCGATATACTGGCGGTACTCGTTCAAGGTGGTGGCGCCGATGCAGTGCAGCTCGCCCCGGGCCAGCATGGGCTTGAGCAGATTGCCCGCGTCCATGCTGCCCTCGGTTTTGCCTGCGCCCACGATGGTGTGCAGCTCGTCGATGAAGAGGATGATGCGGCCCTCGGACTGCCGGACCTCGTTGAGGACCGCCTTCAGCCGCTCCTCAAACTCGCCCCGGTACTTGGCGCCGGCAATCAGGGCGCCCATATCCAGGGCGAAAATGGTTTTCTCCTTCAGGGAGGCGGGCACGTCCCCCTGAACGATGCGCTGGGCCAGCCCCTCGGCGATGGCGGTTTTGCCCACCCCCGGCTCTCCGATGAGCACGGGGTTGTTTTTGCTCTTCCGGGAGAGGATGCGGATGACGTTGCGAATCTCGTCGTCCCGGCCGATGACCGGGTCCAGCTTGTTCTGCCGGGCCCGTTCCACCAGGTCCGCGCCGTATTTTTTCAGGGCGTTGTAGGTCTCCTCCGGGGCGTCGCTGGTGACCCGCTGGCTGCCCCGGACGGACATCAGGGCCTGCATCACCCGCTCCCGGGTCACGCTGTAGGTGCGCAGCAGCTCCTTGACGGCGGGGCCGGGGCTGTCCAGCAGGCCCAGCAGCAGATGCTCCACCGAGATATACTCGTCCTTCATGGACTGGGCGGCGCCCTCGGCGGCACGCAGGCTCCGGTCGAAGTCCTGGGTTACGTAGACCTTTTCCGCGTCCCGGCCGGCCCCGGTGACCTTGGGAAGACGGTCCACCTGGGCCTGGACCGCCGCCTGAAAGCTGGGCAGCGTCAGGTCCATGGCGGTCAGCAGCTGGGGCACCAGACCCTCCTGGTCAGACAGCAGCGCGGCGAGCAGATGGACCTGCTCAATCTGCTGGTTGCCGTGGGCCTGGGCGATATCCTGGGCCCCCTGAATGGCCGCCAGCGACTTCTGGGTAAACTGATTCATATTCATAGAGCGAACCCTCCTTTTCAGGTTCCTGAGTGGTTGGTTTCTTCCGTCCCGGGAAAGCCTCCGGTTCCAAGAGCCGGCAGAACGGTTTGCGCAAGGCGGCGCCTTGCCGCCGAAATTAGCAAATAGATAATATGAGTGCTAATTCTATTTTACAGCGTCCGCCCCCGATTTGCAAGCGCTTTTTCGTTATTTTCTCAAAAAAGCGGGCCGGAAACCCGACCCGCTCCCCTGAGCTTACTGAATGGCGATTTTCCGGCTCTGAGGCAGGACCTCCTGGCGCTTGGGCATGGCCAGCTCCAGGACGCCGTTCTGATAGGCGGCGGTGATGCCGTCCTCCTGGATGCCCTCCAGATTGAAGGAGCGGCTGAAGCTGCCGCTGCGGCGCTCCTTGCAGAGGTAACTGCCGGTTTTTGCCTCATTCTCCTCCTGGTGCTGGGCGGTGATGGTCAGGACGTTGTCCTTGACGTCCAGGTCGATGTCCTCCTTGCGGAAGCCGGGGAGCTCCGCCTGGAGCAGGTAGTGGTCCCCCTCGTCCCGGATATCGGTGCTGAAGATGGGGGTGCGGCGGCCGGATTCGCCGAAGACGCTGCGCTCAAACTCGTCGAACAGGTCCATCAGGCTGGAGCTGCTGCGGCTGCTGTAAGGGATCATATACATAATAAAAACTCCTTTCGGCCCATCGGGCGCGGCCCTCAATGCCGCTGCTCCGGGGCGCTCTTAACTTTGTCTATACTATACTGCCCAATTATGAACGATTCTTGCAAAGGTTGTGTCCAAATTGTAAAGATTAGCACTCGGAAGAATGGAGTGCTAAATTCGGGCGGGAAAATTTCCGTGACTTCCGCCTGCTTCCATGCTATAATATGAAAAAGAATCTTTTTGACACAGGAAGGACGGGAGTGTCTGTATGAAAATTTTGGTCTTTGGTCCCCGGGACCGTTACGACGTTTACAGGCCGGATTTTGCGGCCAGGATGGCGGTGGAGCTGGTGTTCCGCACGCCGGAGCAGGCCTATGTCCAGGCCGCCCGGGAGAACGCCGATGCCGAGGTGCTCTTTGTGGACGCCATCACCCCGGTGGGGGCTGAGGTGATGGACCAGCTGCCCCGGCTGAAGATGATTCACTCCGAGGGGGTGGGGTACAACTGCATTGACTGCGCCGCCGCCCGGGAGCGGAATATCTTTGTGTGCAACAATAAGGGGTGCAACGCCGCGTCGGTGGCGGAGCATACCATCATGCTGATGCTGATGGCCCTGCGCTTTGGCATCCGGGGACATCAGGCGGTGGTGGAAGGCCGGCAGATTGAGATGAAGCAGCAGGCCATTGCCGCCCGGGCCCCGGGCCTGTTCCAGTGCTCTGTGGGGCTGGTGGGCTTTGGGGACACCGCCCAGGCTGCCGCCCGCCGGCTGGCCGCCTTCGGCTGTCCGCTGTATTACTACACCGCTCACCGCCGCCCGCCGGAGGTGGAGGCGGATTTCGGGGTGACCTATCTGCCCTTGGAGGAGCTGGCCGCCCGGTGCGATATTGTTTCCCTCCACTGCGCCGTCACCCCCGAGACGGAGAACATGGTGGACGCGGCCTTCCTGGGGCGGATGAAGCCGGAGGCCGTCCTGGTCAACTGCGCCCGGGGAGCGCTGGTGGACAACCAGGCCCTGCGTCAGGCCCTGATTGACGGGCGCATTGCCTGCGCGGCCCTGGACACCATCGAGCCGGAGCCTACCCCGGCCGACCACCCCCTGGTGGATCTGCCGGAGGAGGCCCGGAGCCGGGCCGTTTACAGCTCCCACCTGGGGGGCTGTTCCGGCGGTTCCTTTGCCAAGGCCCATCTGACGATGTGGGAGAACGCCAGGGAGATTCTGGAGGGGAGACGCCCCTGCAACGTAGTCAATGGGCTTTGACCGGCGAAAGGAGCGCACATGGGCAGAAAATATCAGGTTGGACGGCGCTTTCACCGGGTAAAGTACCTCTGCGCGGCCGCGGAGCTGGCTATTATCTGGGTGTTCCATCTTCTGTACCAGATGCTGTTTCCGCAGCTGGACCCGTTCCTGCTGGGGGCGGGCTGCGCCGCCGCTGCGGCGCTGGTGGTTTTTGGTACGCTGAAGCTGGTGAACTGGTGCGCCGGCCACCTGTGGTATCAGATTACGGACCAGGCGCTTCAGGTCTGCCGGGGCGGAAGGGTGACTGCCTACCCCTGGGAGGACTTCCGGGCGGCGGGAATTGACAGCCTGAATGTCATCGCCCGTTTTCCGGTGTGGTTCCAGATGAAGGACGGACGCCGCCTGACCCTGGAGCAGTACGTGGAGGGGCTGGGCTCTCTGACGCTGGACATCCTGGCCCATATTGAGGGACACGCGCAGGTCTCCGACGAACTCCGGGAGCGGCTGAAAACCGCCCAGGCTGTCAGCGGACGGCAGCCGGAGCGGTAAGCGGAGGCGGTTGGGTCCGGTCCAAGCCCGCGGGGCTCTGCCCCGGACCCCGCCGGCCTTTGGAAAGGGCGGCCCCGAACTTTCTGCGGTTCAGCTGCCGGCGGGCGGTTTTTCCCATGAGGGATATTTAGAACCTGTATTCACAACCTCAAACGTGCGCCTGGTCGGGCCGTTTCCCGCCATACTGCGTTCCATTTTCTTGGAATCCACCAAGGATTCCTGCGAAAATACGCCTTGTCCGGCGGAAAAATTCCTCATCCAGGCGTCATTT
>JAAWHL010000061.1 GCA_022795855.1 Lawsonibacter sp. | reverse complement strand
ATTTTTTTGAAATACACCAAGTATTCCCGCAAAAATTTGCCTTGTCCGGCGGCAAATTTCCTCGTCATCCGGCATACTTCGAGATATTAAACAGGCTCTAAAACCGGCTTTCCCGGCTCAACAACGGCCCTGCGGAGGGGCCGCGGTCTTTGACCTTCCGTCCCCGGCCTCCTTGAGCCGGAGGCCCTCGGGAAACAGTACTGCCCATTATAGACGATAAAAAAGCAGTATGTCAACTACCTTTCGGGGAAAAACAGAATTATTTTTTTCGTCTCCGCCCCGCGCCACTACATCTTGTGCCCTTTCCGGAGGCCCGCCGAACACCTGGGCCTCTCCGCCCCGCCGCCGGAAAAAGCCCGGCGCGGCCATACATCTAAAATAAAAATAGGGGAAATGTCTTGCGGGAGGGCCGCATTTTTGGTATAATCAACAGGATATCCCTGCGTTAGACCATCCAGGCCCTCACCCCATTTCACTACCCGGAACGGAGAATGCACATGAACCCAGCAGCAGACGTGTGGGCCAAGGTCCTGGCCCTGCTTCAAAACGAGATGACCTCCACCACCATCACCACCTGGTTTGACGACGCCTCCGCCGTAGCCCTGGAGGAGGACCGGTTCGTCCTGTTCACCCCCAGCCCCCTGAAGCGGGACATCATCGCCGCCCGGTACGCCCCCGCCATCCAGCGGGTGCTCAGCGACCTGTTTTCCGCCCCCTTCCGGGTGGAGGTGCTCACCGAGGGGGAGCTGGAGAGCTTCCGGAAGGAGGAGAAGAAAAACGACTTCCTCCCCGGCACCGAGGACTATGTCTTCGAGCGGTTCGTGGTGGGCGCCTCCAACAAGTTCGCCCACGCCGCCGCCCTGGCGGTGGCCGACAGCCCGGGCCAGGTCTACAACCCCCTGTACATCTACGGGGAGTCCGGCCTGGGCAAGACCCACCTGCTCTACGCCATCGCCCACCAGCTCCACAAGCGGGACCCCAAGCTCTCCATCATCTACGTGAAGAGCGAGACCTTTACCAACGAGCTGATCCAGGCCATCCGGGAGGGCAGCAACCAGCAGTTCCGGGAGAAATACCGCTTCGCCGACGTGCTGCTGATGGACGACGTGCAGTTTGTGGCCGGCCGGGCCTCCACGCAGGAGGAGCTGTTCCATACCTTCAACTGCCTGTACGAGCTGAAAAAGCAGATTGTCTTCACCTCCGACCGCCCCCCCAAGGAGATGCTCCGGCTGGACGACCGCCTGAAAACCCGGTTTGAGTGGGGCCTGCTGGCCGACATCCAGCCCCCCGACTACGAGACCCGCATGGCCATCATTAAAAACAAGGCCATCCGCATGGGGGTGGACCTGCCCGAAAGCCTGCTCCAGATGATTGCCGAGAACATCACCGCCAACGTGCGGCAGATTGAGGGCGCCGTGAACAAAATCATGGCCTACCAGCAGCTGATGGGGGACAGCGTCAACAAGGACACCGTCTTCCGGGCGGTCAAGGACATGTTCAAGGACCGGTCGGATATCGTGCCCACCGCTGACGTCATCATAGACGAGGTCTGCAAATTCTACAACATCCTCCCCGACGCCCTCCGGGGCCAGGGCCGCACCAAGGACGTCTCCCTGGCCCGCCAAATCGCCATGTACCAGATCCGCGCCATGACCAACATCTCCCTGAAGGAAATCGGAAAGGAGTTCGACGGCCGGGACCACACCACCGTCCTGCACTCCATCGACCGGATTACCAAAATGGTCAAGGACGACCCGGAGATCCGGGAAATCGTCAAGGACATCACCACCAACATAAACATCCGCTACGAGTAAAGGCCCCTTTTTCCGCCGCCCTTCTTTCCACCGGGTTTTGGGGAAATGTGGATTGCCCCCTGGGGACAATTTTCCCCCTTCCCCAGCCCCGTGGAAAACAGCCCCCGTTTCTCCACCCCCCCTGTGGAGGCCCCGCCCCTTGCCCCCCAAGGCCTTCCGGCGTTTTTCCACAAAAATTTCCCCTACTGCGGCTATTACTACAAAATATCCTTTCCTTCCTCTCCTACAGAGAGAGAACGCCATCACAAGGAGGTCCCCCCATGAAATTCTCCTGCGAAAAAGCCCTGCTGCTCTCCGCCGTCTCCACCGCCTCCCGGGCGGTGGCCGTGAAGAGCTCCATCCCCGCCCTGGAGGGCATCCTGATCGAGGCCGGAAACGAGCTGCGCCTGACCGGCTACAACCTGGAAACCGGCATCCGGGCCCGCGTCCCCGCCGAAATCCGGGAGAAGGGCTCCCTGGTCCTCTCCGCCCGCCTGTTCGGCGAGATTATACGGAAAATGCCGGACGACGTGGTGGTGTTCTCCTCCGAAAACTACACGGTCAACATCAAATGCGGCCTGTCCGAGTTCAACATCCTGGGCACCGACCCGGAGGAATTCCCCGAGCTGCCCGCCGTGGACCAGGTGAACGGCCTGACCATGGGCCAGTCCGTGCTCCGCTCCATGATATCCCAGACCCTGTTCGCCGTCAGCGACAACGAAAGCCGCCCGGTGCATACCGGATCCCTCTTCGAGGTCAGCGGCGAGGAGCTGACCGTGGTCTCCGTGGACGGCTACCGCCTGGCCCTGCGCCGGGAAAAGGTGGCCCACACCCAGGGGGTGCTCCCCTTCTCCTTCGTGGCGCCCGGGTCCGCCCTCAGCGAGGTGGAGAAAATCTGCTCCGGCGAGGAGGAAGTCTCCATCTCCCAGGGCGCCCGCCACATCCTGTTCCAGACCCGGGACATCGTGCTGGTGTGCCGCCGGCTGGAGGGGGAGTTCCTGGCCTATCAGAACGCCATCCCCCGGAACAGCCCCATCCGGGTCGAGGGCGACGCCCGCGCCCTGCTCCAGTCCATCGAGCGGGTCTCCCTCATCATCAGCGATAAGCTGAAAAGCCCCCTGCGCTGCGTCTTCGGCGACGGGATGCTGTCCATCACCACAAAAACCGCCATCGGCGACGCCGCCGACCAGTGCCCCATTACCGGAGACGGCCAGGGCCTGGAAATCGGCTTCAACAACAAATACCTGATGGACGCCCTGAAGGCCGCCCCCGCCGACCGGCTGCGGCTGGAGTTCGCCTCCGGCGTGGCCCCCTGCGTCATCCTGCCCGCCGGGGGAGAGGAGAATTTCATCTATATGGTCCTCCCCGTGCGGCTGAAGGCGAATTAAGAACCTGTATTCAGAACCGAAAATGACGCCTGGGCGAGGGATTTTTCCGCCGGGCAAGGCAGATTTTTGCGGGAACCCGCCCCGGACGGGGGAACGCAAAAACGCAGGCGCGCCAAAAAACCTCTTTCCAAAAGGAGAACCCTATGGAGACCCACGAAATCAAAATCAACACAGAATTCATCAAGCTCCAGGACCTTCTGAAATTCGCGGGGGCGGCGGAAACCGGCGGCGGCGCAAAGCGGATCATCCAGGAAGGCCGGGTGACGGTCAACGGCGAGCCCTGCGCCATGCGGGGGAAGAAAATGCGCCCCGGGGACCGGTGCGCCATTGACGGCGAAACGGAACTGGCCGTCGTATGATACTCAAATCCCTGGAGCTGAGCCGTTTCCGCAACTATGCCCGCCTCCGGGCGGATTTCGACCCCCGGGTGAACCTGATTTACGGGGAAAACGCCCAGGGGAAGACCAACCTGCTGGAGGCGGCCGCCTACCTCTCCTCCGCCCGGTCCCACCGGGCCCGGTACGACCGGGAGATGATCCAGACAGGCGCGGACGACAGCCTTCTGAAGGCGGAGGTCTTCGCCCGCCGGCGGGATTTCACCTTGGAGGCCCGGCTGTCCCGGGGAAAGAGCCGCCAGCTCTTCTCCAACGGCCTGAAGCTGAAAACCGCCGGGGAGCTGTCCGGGATTCTGAACACCGTGCTGTTCTGCCCCGAGGACCTGTATCTGATCCGGGAGGGGGGCGCCGCCCGGCGGCGCTTCCTGGACAGCGCCATCTGCCAGCTGCGGCCCCGGTACGCCCAGGCCCTGGGGGAGTACAACCGGCTGTATGACCACAAAACCCGGATCCTCCGGGACTGGCCGGACAATCCCTCCCTGCTTCAGACCCTGGACGACTTCAGCCTGCGCATGGCCCAGACCGGCGCCCTGGTGATTCACTACCGGGCCCACTTCGTCCGCCGCCTGCTGGAGCAGGCCCCCGATATCCACCGGGATTTTTCCGGGGGGCGGGAGGCCCTTGGCCTTCAGTATCAGACCGTGTCCTCCGTCCCGGACCCCCTGGCCGGGGCCCGGGAAATCCTCCCCCGGCTGCTGGAGCACCAGCAGTCCCACCGGCAGGCGGAGCTGGACGCCCGGCAGTGCCTGTCCGGCCCCCACAAGGACGACCTGCTGGTCACCCTGGACGGCCTGCCCGCAAAGACCTACGGCTCCCAGGGGCAGACCCGCACCGCCGCTTTGTCCCTGAAGCTGGCCCAGCGGGAAATCTTCTTCCAGGAGACGGGAGAGTGGCCCGTGCTGCTGCTGGACGACGTGCTGTCCGAGCTGGACGCCCGGCGGCAGGCCTTCGTCCTCAACCGCATCCGGGGCGGCCAGGTGTTCATTACCTGCTGCGAGGAGGAGAAGCTGGAGGGCCTGGAGGGCGGAAAGGCCTTCCGGGTGGAGGGCGGAACCATCCGCTGAAATTTTTGTTTGGGAGGCGGCCCAATTGGAGACTGCGGTCCTCGGCCTGTTTGTGTGTATCCTGCTGTGCTGTGTGCTGGCCGGCCTGTCCGTGGTGCCGGCCCTGGTCCTGGGGTATCTCCTGTTTGCCCTGTACGCCCTGAGGAAGGGTTTTTCCCCGGGGGAAGTATGGAATATGTCCTTCCAGGGGATAAAAACAACAAGGAATATTCTGACCACCTTTGTGCTCATCGGCGTCCTCACCGCCCTATGGCGGGCGGGGGGGACCATACCGGCCATTGTGTGCGGCGCGGTGCGGGCCATGACCCCGGGGCTGTTCTTCCTGTTTACTTACCTGCTCAACTGCCTGGTCTCCTTCCTGACCGGCACCGCCTTCGGCACGGCGGCCACCATGGGGGCCGTGTGCGCCGCCATGGGCCGGGCCCTGGAAATCAGCCCCGTCCTGACCGGGGGCGCGGTGCTGTCCGGGGTGTACTTCGGGGACCGGTGCTCCCCCGTGTCCACCAGCGCCCTGCTGGTGGCGGAGGTCACCGGAACCGGCCTGTACGGCAACATCAGGGCCATGGTGAAAAGCGCCGCCGTCCCCTTTGCCCTGACATGCGGAATTTACGCCCTGTGCGGCGTTCTGTTCCCCCCGGGGAGCGGGCAGGGCGGGGATGTGACCGCCCTGTTCCGGCAGGAGTTCCGGCTGGGGCTGGCCCCTCTGGTCCCCGCCGCCCTGATCCTGATCCTCTCCCTGGCCCGGGCGGGGGTGAAAACCACCATGGCGGCCAGCATCGCCGCCGCCGCCGGGGTGTGCCTGCTGTACCAGGGCCTCCCCGCGGCGGACGTCCTCCGCTTCTCCCTGCTGGGCTTTTCCGCCCGGAGCGAAAGCCTGTCCCCCATGATTGACGGGGGCGGCGTCGCCTCCATGGTGCGGGTGGGGGCCATTGTGTGCATCTCCTCCTGCTACGCGGGCATCTTTCAGAAAACCGGGCTGCTGGACCCCATCCGGGCGAAAATCGGCGCGCTGGAGAAAAAGGCCTCCCCCTTCGGGGCCATGGTCCTGGTGTCCGCCGCCGGGGCCGCGGCCTCCTGCAACCAGACCCTGACCATCCTGCTGACCCGGCAGCTGTGCGCCGGGCTGGGGCTACCCAAGGAAAAAATGGCCCTGTACCTGGAAAACAGCGCCGTGGTCATCGCCCCCTTAATCCCCTGGTCCATCGCCGGGAGCGTGCCCCTGGCCTCGGCGGGAGCGCCCGCGCTGTCCCTGGCCGCCTCGTTCTTTCTGTTCCTGCTGCCCGCCTGGCAGCTGATCTGCCCCGCTGGGGGAGAGGAGACATAATTTATGGGAAGCGTAATTCTCTTCGGCCTGCTGGGGTTTTTCCTCCAGCTGATGGCCCTGACCTATGTCAAGCATCCCTTTTTCCGCTGGTTTCCCATCATCTTCCTGGAGGGGTTTTTGACAGGGGGCATGATCCACCACAAAATGAACCCCCCCTCCTTTGATGTCCTGGGCTATCAGGCCTACTGGTGGCTGATTATCGCCGCCGCTGCCGGGGCCGTTCTGGCCTGGCGGTTTTACAGAAAACAGAAGCGGTGAAGAAGTGTGTCATGTCCAGAATAGGAGGCTGATGCAGCGATGGATTGGTACGCTGTAAAATATATCCTGGAGTGTACAGCTGAAAATCTATACTTTATCCTCCCAATCCTTCTGCTGTCCGGCGCGGCCGCGTTTTTGGCTGGGCTGGCTGTCAGAGGAAGGGTAAAAAGCGCCGTAATACGCTTATTTCCTATCATCTTTGCCGAGCTTATCCTATTTTTGTCCATGATCCCTTACCTGGTCCGGTGGGCTGGCATCCACTCCCTCACCTGGGGCTTCGGATATGAGGGCGGATGGGATTTTTACCTGCCATTCTCCGCTATGATTGGAATTTTGGCCGGGTATTTGCTGGCGTTCAAGAAGAAAGTGCGGGGACAGTGATGTATCTGCATCTGGGACAGTCTGTAGTGGTGCCCTATCGAAACATTTTGGGCATCTTCGACCTGGACAACGCCAGCTGGGCCGTCAGGACCCGGGAGTTCCTGGACCGGGCGGAACGGGAGGGCCGGGTGGTCTCGGTAGGGGGCGACCTGCCCCGCTCCTTTGTGCTGGCGGGGCAGGGGAGCGGCCCTGCCCGGGTCTACCTGTCGCCCCTGTCCTCCGCCGCCCTGTTGAACCGGGCCGAAAAAAACAGCTTTGAGTGAGAAAGGATTGCGCCGTCCGGCTGCGCCGGACGGCGGAAAGCGGCCTGCGGCCGCCCATATTCCAAAGAAAAAAAGCGCAACACCAGACTTGGAGGTTTACTATGTCGGAAGAATTGAACCAGTTGAACGAGCTGAACACCACCCAGACCGACCACGAATACGGCGGCTCGGAGATTCAGGTGCTGGAGGGGCTGGAGGCGGTCCGGAAGCGTCCGGGGATGTACATCGGCTCCACCAGCGAATCAGGCCTGCACCATCTGGTGTATGAGATTGTGGACAACTCCATTGACGAGGCGCTGGCCGGCCACTGCACCGACATCTCGGTGATTATCAACCCCGGGGACACCATCACCGTGGTAGACAACGGCCGGGGCATCCCGGTGGACATTCAGCCCCAGACCGGAAAGCCCGCCCTGGAGGTGGTCTTCACCATCCTCCACGCCGGCGGCAAGTTCGGCGGCGGCGGGTACAAGGTCTCCGGCGGCCTCCACGGGGTGGGCGCGTCGGTGGTCAACGCCCTGAGCGAGTGGCTGGAGGTCCAGGTCCACAAAAACGGGCAGATTTATGAGATGAAGTTCTCCCGGGGCAAGATTACCCAGGAGATGGCCGTGGTGGGCCGCACCGACCACACCGGCACCACCGTCACCTTCAAGCCGGACCCGGAGATGTTCGAGACCCTGACCTACAGCTACGAAACCCTGCACACCCGGATGCGGGAGGAGGCCTTCCTGAACGCCGGCCTGCGCATCCAGACCGTGGACCTGCGCCCCGGCCAGGAGCAGGAGGACGATATGTGCTACGAGGGGGGCATCCGGGAGTTTGTCTCCTTCATCAACCGCAACAAAACCCCCGTCCACGACGACGTCATCTATATGTCGGGCAGCAGGGACGACTCCATGGCCGAAATCGCCATGCAGTACAACGACGGCTATCAGGAGGTCATGGTCTCCTTCGCCAACAACGTCCACACCCCCGAGGGCGGGATGCACGAGGAGGGGTTCCGCCGGGCGCTGACAAGCGCCCTGAACGCCTACGGGAGGAAAATCAAGCTGCTGAAGGAGGACGACAAGGTCTCCGGCGACGACTGCCGGGAGGGCCTGACCGCGGTCATCTCCGTCAAGCTGACCGACGCCCAGTTCGAGGGCCAGACCAAGGCCAAGCTGGGCAACAGCGAGATCCGCACCCTGGTCAACAGCATCGTCAGCGAGCGGCTGGAAATCTACCTGGAGGAAAACCCCGCCGTGGGCCGGGCCATCCTGGAAAAGGCCATGATGGCCTCCCGGGCCCGGGAGGCCGCCCGGCGGGCCAGGGAGAACATCCGCCGGAAAAACGCCCTGGAGGGGGCCACCCTCCCCGGCAAGCTGGCCGACTGCTATGAGCGCGACCCCGCCCTGACCGAAATCTACATCGTCGAGGGCGACTCCGCCGGCGGCTCGGCCAAGCAGGGCCGGGACTCCCGCTATCAGGCCATCCTCCCCCTGTGGGGCAAAATGCTCAATGTGGAAAAGGCCCGGGCCGACAAGGTCTACGGCAACGACAAGCTCACCCCCGTCATCACCGCCCTGGGGGCGGGGCTGGGGGACGACTTTGACAAGGACCGCCTGCGCTATCACAAGGTGGTCATCATGGCCGACGCCGACGTGGACGGCGCCCACATCCGCACCCTGCTGCTCACCTTCTTCTTCCGCTTCATGCGCCCGCTGATCGACCAGGGCTACGTCTACGCCGCCGTCCCGCCCCTGTATAAGCTGACCCGGGGCAAAACCGTCCGGGTGGCCTTCTCCGACGAGGAGCGCGACGCCATCTCCGCCGAAATGCGGGGGGACAACCCCGGCGTCAAGGTGGAAATCAACCGCTTCAAGGGCCTGGGCGAGATGAACCCGGAGGAGCTCTGGGATACCACCATGAACCCGGAAACCCGCACCCTCAAGCGCATCACCATGGCCGACGCCGTCCGCGCCGACGAAATCTTTACCCTGCTGATGGGCGAGAAGGTGGAGCCCCGGCGGGAGTATATTGAGCTCAACGCCGAAAAAGCGATGAACCTCGACTATTAAGGAGAAGCAATATGGCAAAACGACCGGAAGAGGAGAGGGATATCTCCTTCCCCAATCAGAAGATTGTCAACATCAACCTGGAGCACGAGATGGAAAACGCGTACATTGAGTACGCCATGTCGGTCATCGTGGGCCGGGCCCTGCCCGACGTGCGGGACGGCCTGAAGCCGGTCCACCGGCGCATCCTGTACACCATGTATGAAAGCGGCCTGACCTCCGACAAGCCCTTCAAGAAGTCGGCCACCTGCGTGGGCGACGTGCTGGGCAAATACCACCCCCACGGCGACGCTTCGGTGTACGACGCCATGGTCCGCCTGGGGCAGGATTTCTCCATGCGCTATGTGCTGGTGGACGGCCACGGCAACTTCGGCTCGATTGACGGCGACCCCCCCGCCGCCTACCGCTACACCGAGGCCCGCATGTCCAGGCTGTCCAACGAGATGCTCCGGGACATCGAAAAGGAGACGGTGGACTGGGACCCCAACTTCGACGAGAGCCGGAAGGAGCCCCGGGTGCTGCCCTCCCGGTTCCCCAACCTGCTGGTCAACGGCTCGTCGGGCATCGCCGTGGGCATGACCACCAACATCCCGCCCCACAACCTGACCGAGGTCATCAACGCCGCCATCTGCGTGCTGGAGAACGAAAACGCCGGCCTGGACGACCTGATGGAGCACATCAAGGGCCCCGACTTCCCCACCCGGGGAATTATCATGGGCCGCAGCGGCATCCGGGCGGCCTACGCCACCGGCAAGGGGCACATCCGGGTCCGGGCCCGTACCGAGATGGAGGAATTCGGGAACGGCCGCACCCGCATCATTGTCACCGAGCTGCCCTATCAGGTGAACAAGTCCCGCCTGGTGGAGAACATCGCCGACCAGGTGAAGGACAAGCGGCTGGACGGCATCTCCGGGCTGCGGGACGAGTCGGACGGCAAAAAGGGGATGCGCATCGTCATTGAGCTGAAAAAGGACGCCAACCCCCAGGTGGTGCTCAACCGCCTGTTCGCCCAGACCCAAATGCAGTCCACCTTCGCCGTGGTCATGCTGGCCCTGGTGAACAACCAGAAACAGCCCAAAACCCTGACCCTGCGGGAAATACTGGACGAGTACATCGCCTTTCAGGAGCAGGTCATTACCCGCCGCACCGTCCACGACCGCCGAAAGGCCCAGGAGCGGGCCCACATCCTGGAGGGCCTGCTCATCGCCCAGGACAACATTGACGAGGTCATCCGAATCCTCCGCTCCAGCTACGACAACGGCAAGGAGCGGCTGATGGAGCGCTTCCGCCTGGACGACGTCCAGGCCCAGGCCATCTGCGACATGCGGCTGATTTCCCTCCAGGGCCTGAACCGGGAAAAGCTGGAGGCGGAGTATGCCGAGCTGGAAAAGAAAATCGCCTATTACAACCAGCTGCTTTCCGACGAAACCCTCCTCCGGGGCGTGCTGAAAACCGAGCTGGTGGAGATCCGGGACAAGTACGGCGACGAGCGCAAGACCGAAATCGGCTTTGCGGAGGACGACCTGGACATCGAGGACCTGATTGAGGAGGAGCAGTGCGTCTTTACCCTGACCCAGGCGGGGTACATCAAGCGCACCCCCGTCAGCGAGTACGCCGCCCAGTCCAAGGGCGGCATGGGCAAGAAGGGCATCACCACCCGGGACGAGGATTGGGTGACCGACGTGTTCACCGCCTCCACCCACGACTATATCCTCTTCTTCACCGATACCGGCAAGGTGTACCGCAAAAAGGGCTATCAGATTCCCGAAAGCGGCAAAACCGCCCGGGGCACCAATATGGTCAATATCCTCCAGGTGGAGCAGGGGGAGCGGGTGCAGGTTATGCTCCACTACCGCACCAGCGACGAGGAGAGCGGGCTGTACCTGTTCATGGTCACCCGCCAGGGCACCGTCAAGCGCCTGCCCGTCACGGCGCTGCGCAACCTGCGCAACAACGGAATCCGCGCCCTCACCCTGGACGAGGGGGACGAGCTGGTCAGCGTGCGGGAGACCGACGGGAAGACGAACGTCCTTATCGCCACCCACGACGGCATGGCCATCTGCTTCGACGAAAACGACGTGCGCCCCATGGGCCGCACCGCCGTGGGCGTGCGGGGCATCCGCCTGCGGGAGGGGGACTATGTGGTGGGCGCCGCCCGGGCCACCCCCGGAAAGTGCGTGCTGTCCATCACCGGGCGCGGCTACGGCAAGCGTACCCCCGTGGAGGAGTACCGCGTCACCAACCGGGGCGGCCTGGGCATCAAAAACTATATGGTCACCGAAAAAACCGGCCCCATTGTGGGAATCAAGGTGGTGGACGGCAGCGAGGACCTGCTGCTGGTCACCCAGGCGGGCCTGCTGATCCGCACCCACGCCGACAGCGTCAAGGAGACCGCCAACCGGGCCACCCAGGGCGTGATTGTCATGCGCTTCAAGGAGGAGGGCGACAAGGTCATCTCCCTGGCCCTGGCCGAGCGGCAGGAGGAGGGCCCTGAGGGGAACTCGGAGGAGCAGTCCGGCGCTCCGGAGGGGGAGATTCCGGAGTAATCCAAAGGCAAAGGAGATGAAACGGGCATGGGCGCAATGTCTGTCATTACCATGTTCTTTCCCCAAAATTCGGTGATTATCGCCACGCTGCTGTGCGGGGTGCTCTTCTTCGGGGTCTATATCCCCTGGGAGGAGCGGAAAAAGAAGAAAAAGAAATCCCCGCCCGGCCCCGGAGCGGCCTCACGGCCTGCCCCCGGCAGGCCCGGCCCCGCCGGACGGAGCGGCCCCGCACGGACCTCCCCCCGGCCGGAGGGGGCCGCCCGGATGTCCCAGCTGGACAGCCTGCTGGAAGCCGGGCTGCTGACCCGGGAGGAATATGACCGGAGGAAACAGGGGCTTTTGAAAAAATAGCGCGGGATAAAAACGGGGTGGGCGGCATTTGCCGTCCACCCCGTTCCATTACAGCCTGTTTTACATCTCCCAGTACGCCGGCTGACGGGCCTTTTTCCGCCAGCCGGCGTTAAATCTGCGTGGAATACGCCAAGTATCCCCGCAAAACCGCCTTGCCCGGCGGCAAAATCCTCCGCGTTAGGTCCTGTTTCCATTGTTCAAACAAGGCCTAATCTTCCCCCTCCAGGAAATAGGAGGCCTCCATGTCGGCGGTGGCCAGGGCGAAGGCCAGGGGGTACTTCTGGAGCGCCTGCCCCACGGTGCGGTTATCCTCCGTGCCGGAAAAGCCCATGTGCCAGCGAATCGCCATGGCCTCCTCCCGGGTCAGCCGGATGAAGCCGTTGACAATGTACACGCTCTTCTCCCCGTGGCCGTAGGGGAGAGGGTCGTCAAAGGTATAGGTGGGGACGGTCTGCCACTTGCCGTTCTCGTCCTTCACGTTCCGGGTGCCCGCCTTATAGCAGCCGATTTTGCACACGTCATGAAGCAGCGCCACGATGGCGATGCTCTCGGCGCTGTACTCCAGGCCGTACAGCTCCTGCACCCGCTCCCGCTGGAGGTAGTCGGCCAGGCAGTGGTACACGTTCAGGCTGTGCTCGCACAGGCCGCCGGCATAGGACCCGTGGAACCGGGCGGAGGCGGGCGCGGTAAAAAAGTCGCTCTTGTTTTCCAGATAGTTCAAAAGGCTGTCCGCGCCCTCCCGGGTGATGTTCTCCTTGAAAATTCCAATAAACTCTTCCTTACAGGACATGTTGTGCTCCCTCCAGATTGTAATTTCGTCTCTGGGGACATTTTAGCACACTTTTGGGAAAAAAGGAAGGGCCGCCCGCGCTGTGTCACGAGGCGGCCATGAGCAGCAGAATAACCGCCAGGTTCAGCGCAAACACCGCCGCCAGCGGCCAGAATCTGTTCCAGGGGTCGTCCTTCATGTCCTATCCCTCCCGTGCCAGAGCAGTTTATGAGGGAAAAAGTGGGAATATACAAGGGAAAAAGTGGGCAAACTGGTGACAGAAACAAAAAAGGATGTGGTTTTTTTATGGTCAAGGGAATCACGCGGCAGGTGATTTTGGTCAAGTCCCCCGACCCGCGGCTGTTCGAGGAAGCAATCTTCATCGTCAAGGAGGAGGCTGTGAACCGGGCGGGCGTCAATGCCGAGCAGGTTATCCGGCAGGCCCGGCAGGCCGCGAACGGCTATCTCCGGGGCGGGAAGAGGGCAAAAGGGGACTGGATGGACGCCCTGCTGTGGGGTGTGGTCGGGGCGGGAACGGCCTCGCTGCTCTGGTGCGCGGGTCTGTTCCTTCTGTGAATCCAAGGAAAGGAGCGTTTATTCATGCAGGTACGTGAGTTGATGAACCCGGGGGTGGTGACGGTGGAGCCCTCCTCCAGCGCCGCCCTGGCCGCCCGGCTGCTGAGCCGGCACAACGTGGGGGCCCTGCCGGTGTGCGGCGGGGACCGGAAGCTGAAGGGAATGGTCACCGACCGGGATATTATCCTGCGCTGTGTGGCGGCGGAGGACGACCCGGCCCAGACCCCGGTGAAGGATATCATGACCCGCCGGCCGGCCTCCATCGGCCCCGGGGAGGACTGCCGCACCGCCGGCGAGCTGATGGCCCGGCATCAGGTCCGCCGCCTGCCCGTGGTGGAGGAGGGGAAGCTGGTGGGGATCCTCTCCCTGGGGGACCTGGCCAAGTGCCCCGCCCTGGACATGGAGGCCGCCGGAGCCCTGAGCGAAATCTCCGAAAACATCGTCCGCAAAAAATAAAACGGCCCCCGGAGCACTCCTCCGGGGGCTGCGCCTATTCCTGAGCTTTCCGCTGCCGCCGCTCCTGCCTCAGCTGCTCCTCTTCCCGTTTCAGCCGCTCCTGCTCCCGCACGAGCCGCTCCTGAAGCTGCCGCTCCTCTTCCTCCGGCAGCTTGCCGCCCACCGCCAGGTCCAGCTCCCGGGCCCGCTGCTCCTCCAGACGGGTCATCTTCTCCATTACCGCTTCCATCTGGAGCACCACGCGGCTGAACTCGGCGGTGTATCTGGTCATGAGATGCTCCAGCTCAAGGTGCAGTTTGCTCATCTCCAGCAGCGAGAACGCATGGGCGTAGTCCTCTGCGGTCGCGCTCCAGGGAGCTTCTTCTTCCCGCATGTTTATCACCTCCCGCATATTATATACGAATTCTGCATATTTTTCAAGATACGGAATCCGTATATCTTAAAATGTCACAGGAGGTGGTTTTTATGGCTTTGCGAATTCGGGAACTGAGGGAGGACCACGACCTGAAGCAAACCGACCTGGCAAAGGCCCTGTGCGTCTCTCAGGCTACCTATTCCCGCTATGAATCGGGGAAAATGACCATTCCCCACCAGCTTTTGTGCGCTTTGGCCGACTACTACCACACCAGCGTGGACTACCTCCTGGGCCGCACCGACTGCCTGGAACCTTACCCGCCAAGGGTTCTGACAGCGCCCAAAATATAAAACATAAGGATATATACATTAAGGGAAATTCCCTTAAAATCCACAATTTGGGCCCTGTTTCGTGCATAATAGACACAGGAGTGATGGTTATGCTGGAGAATCTTCAGGGCCTGCGGCGGGACAGGAATATGACCCAGAATGGAGCTGGCCCGTTTGCTGAATATTCATCAGACCACCTATTCTGCCTATGAGCAGGGTAAAACAAATATTCCAATTCCTATCCTGAACCAGCTGGCTGATATTTTCCAAACCAGCATTGATTACCTCTTGGGATATACCGACTGCCCAAAACCCTATCCGAAACGAGCGCCTGAATCCTGAGCGATTGGGAGTCAGACGTTTTTGCTTTTCCGGCCCGCTGAGCGCGCCATATGCCCCGGACGAGAGAACGCAGGACGCAGGCGCACCGAACAGCCAGCGCAGAACGTTTCATAATCCAACCCAATCAGCGGCAGCGGTACAAAAGGAACAAACGGGTCGCAAAGACAGGCGCCGGATGGATTTCCATAAAGCCTCCGTAAGCACAGCTCCACCGTCCCAACGCAAACGGGGGACCGGGGGGCCGCGAATAGGAGTTAAGGCCCGCAGGGCCGTAAACTCCGCCAGCGGCCCCCCGGCGATCCTTTGGTGACTTTCCCATCGCTGGGAAAGTCACACGCCCCGCAGGGCGGAATCCCTAAAAACAGGAACGGCCGGGACATCCCGGCCGTTCTCCCTATTGCCTCAAGGCTTGTAAAAGCTGGTTTTCACCCGGATCTCCCGCTCAAAGGGATCCACGCCGGCCTCCCGGGCGGCCTGTGCGCACCGCAGCATCCAGGCCATATTGTCGGCCATCAGGCGCAGGGTCTGCATCCCCTCCAGGTCGCACAGCACCTCCTCCGGCTTGTCGCCGTGGACGCTGTTCCAATACTGGGAGGACACCACGGGCATGGACGAAATGGTAAAATACTTGTTCAGCGCGTCAAAGGTGTTCCCGGCCCCGCCCCGGCGGCAGGTGACCACCGCAGCGGCCGGCTTGCAGGCGAACAGCCGCTTGGCGTCATAAAACACCCGGTCCAGCAGGCATTTCAGCCCTCCGGCGATGCCGCCGAAGTACACCGGCGTGCCCACCACCAGTCCGTCGGCCTGGGTGATGCGCGCAATGCAGTCGTTCACCCCGTCGTCTCCAAAGACGCACGTTCCCTTGCCCCAGCAGCTTTTGCAGTCGATGCACCCCCGGATGGGGCCGGTTCCAATCCAGAACTCCTCTGTTTCGATCCCCCGCTTTTCCAGCTGGCCGGCCGCCTGGGCCAGGGCGGTGTGGGTGCAGCCCTCCTTATGGGGGCTCCCGTTAATCAGCAGTACCTTCATTCCGTGTCCTCCCTGTGTGTTTGGATGACTGTATTATACCGTTTTTTCCCGGGAGGCGCAACGGGTTTTCTAGAACCTGTATTCACAACCTCAAACGTGCGCCTGGTCGGGCCTTTTCCCGCCATACTGCGTTCCATTTTCTTGGAATCCACCAAGGATTCCTGCGAAAA
>JAAWHL010000060.1 GCA_022795855.1 Lawsonibacter sp. | reverse complement strand
AACCATCTCCTATTGTATCGTTGGAGGTTTATCATTTCTACTCATAGGCATAGCCTTTTTTATTCCACAGGCATAGCCTGTGGTTGTCTTTTTTACAATGCAGACTGCCGGAGTACGGGCGTTGCCCGTACTCCGGCAGTTTTTTCTTCGCCTTCCCGTTTCAGCGCTGCGCTGCGGCCGGAGGCTGCGGATACAGGCCCCTGTCAGCCGCCGCGCCCGCAAGCAGGTCCAGCAGCAGCTTCTCCTGCCCCTCCGGCACGGCCTTTGCCGCCGCCGCCCGTCCCAGGCGCTCTCTCCGCTCCCGGTCGGACAGCAGCGCCAGGATGCCGTCCGCAAGGGCCTCCGGCGTCAGCGGGCAGGAGACGCCGCATCCCCCCTCGACCTGCTCCCGGCCTCCGCAGCAGTCCGACACAAGCACGGCACAGCCCAGGATCTGCGCCTCCCGCACCGCGATGCTCTGCCCCTCAAACCGGGCGGTATGCACATACAGGTCCGTCTGGACGTAGTAGGGGTACGGGTTTTCCACATCCCCCAGCAGGAGGAAATCCCCCTCCAGGCCCAGGGAGGCGATTTTCCGCCTCAGCGCTCCGCGCCGGCTCCCCTCCCCCAGCACGTACCACCTGACCGGCGCTCCGGAGTCCTTCAGCCGTCTCATGGCCTCTATGGCCACGTCATACCCCTTCTGGTACTCCAGCCGCCCCACCGTCAGAATCCGGACGCCGCCATAGCCGTCCGAAAAGCCGCCCGGCTCCCGGCTCCGGCGCAGGATGCGCTCCGGGTCAATGAGATTGGGAAAAACCGCCGTCTTTTCCCGGTATTCCGGATAGACATGCAGGAATTGTTCCCTGACATCCTGCGACACCGCAAAAATCCGGTGAAAGTGCTCCCAGCAGTCCCCGTCCAGCGTCCGGGTATACCCCGCCTTTTCGTAGTTAATGTGGACAAAGGCGGCCTTCCTGTCGGCCCGCACCCAGCCGGCCGTATAGTAGGCGGCTCCCCCCTCAATCCACGCCACCGCCAGATCAAAGCGCGTCTCAAAGCGCAGCGCCCCGTCGGAGACCACCCGCCAGAGCAGCTTATCCGCCTGGAACCGCCCCCGCCGCAGCATGTCCTCCAAATCCCGCCCCGTCCGGCGGAGCTTCCCGAGCAGCCCGCCGTTCCGGAAAAACGCCGTCAGGACGGTGCGGGCCAGCCGCCGCCTGCCCCCCGGGGACAGGACGGACTGTGTGCTCACGGCGGGGTTCAGCACCCTGACCCAGGAGGGGATTTGGCCTGTCAGCTCTCCCTGTCCGGTCAGCACGTACAGGGAGATCTCCAGCCCCTTCCCCTCCAGCGCGTTCAGCAGCTCCAGCAGGGCCAGCTCCGCCCCGGCGCGCCCCATGGTGTTGACCACGAACAAGACCTTTTTCATGCCAGGGGAACTCCTGTGGCCACCACGGTGTTTTTTTCTTCGTTTCCGGCGGGGGAGCGGTCCTTCGCCCGGATGACGAAATAGTAGGCTTCTCCGGCCTGCAGGCCGGAGACCTCCTCCTGGTAAGGCCAGGAGGAGTCCTGGGCATCGTAGCCGTACCCGTCCCCCCTCTCCGGCGTCAGCTCCAGCTTCTGGGCGTTTTCCAGATCGGGGTCCGCTTCAAAGTCAAAGGGCTCCTGCTGATAGTAGAGGGTGTAGTCCACCCCGCTTTTATCCACCGCCACATCCCAGCGGACCACCATCCCCCCGGAGGCCGGCTCCGCCTCTCCGATGCCCGCATGGGGCTTTGGCTCCTCAAAGATGGAATTGTTGTGGACGCTGCTCCACAGCGGCGGCCGGGTGTCCTCCGCCTCCCGGTGCTCCAGGACAAAATTGTTCGCCAGCAGCAGCGCGCCGTCGGTGATGTAGTGGGTGAAGCCCGCCTCCTCCTGGGCCTGGTTCATATCCTCCAGCAGAATGTCCAGCCCCGTCTCCGATTCGCCGATCAGGCTCTCCTTCAGCCGGTACTCCCCCGGCCCCTCGGCATAGCCCAGGGACAGCACCCGGAACCCGTTGGGCCGGTTGGCCTCCGCGCTGATTTTGGGGCCGTACACATTTTTGTTGTCCGTGAAATAGGTCTCGTAATACAGCGTGGTGGAGTTGGAATCCAGCATGAAGCTCTCGTACATGAGAAAATCAATGTACTCCCCGGTGGTGTAGTCAAAGTGGGGCAGCTGGTAGTGGAAGAAGAACAGGCCCCGGTTCTGAAGGACGTATTTGTCCGGGTAGTCCGCCTTCAGCTGCTTCAAAAAGCTGAGCACCCCCGGCGCGGTCCACTCAAACCTGGTTCTGCTGGGGTCGGAGTCCTCGGTGTACATATTGGGCGCGCAGGTGTCAATGGTATCCAGGAACAGGCCGTCGCACCCCAGGCCCCGCCCGTAGTCCTCCGTCAGGATCTCCCGGATGCCCGGAATCCCGTCGGGGCCGTCCAGCGTCATATACTCCAGCGCCGCGTACCACGCGGGGTCCCCTATATTCGTATAGGCACAGCCGAAATTCGGGTTGAAATCCGGTTTTCCGTCCCGGTCGTTGTCGTCCAGATAGTAGGACGCGTAGCCGCCCCCCGCCGGCGACGCCTCCCCCAGCAGGCTGGCCCCCTCCAGGCTGGCGCTCCCCGGCTCTCTCCCGTCGATTCGGGGGCCCGTTTTGTCCCCTGTGAAGCGCTCATCCTGCAGCATCTGCTCCGGGGTCATCCCCTCGGTGCGCAGGTCCTCCCCAATGGACAGATAGCCCAGCACGTACGCGCCGCCCGACTGAATCTCCCGCACCTGTTCCCGGGTCATGTCGCCGCCCCTCGGGTGCAGAATCACCACATCGTACTGCTTCGCCTGCTCAATCAGCGCGTCGTCCAGCGCCCCGTAATAAATCATATAGGAGGGCCAGCTGATTTCCGACAGGGCCGTCCGCTCCGGAAGCGCCCGGACCTCTGTTTCCTGGGGAGGCTGCTCCTGCGCCGGCGGCTCCACCGGCCGCAGCCAGACCCCGGCCAGCCGGCCGGTAAACCGGCCGTACGCTCCGGCGGCCAGCAGGACCAGCACCAGCAGATTGCCCGCCCGCAGCACAAACTTCCAAATCCTCCGCCCGTTCATTTTTTTCATGATGACGTCCTTTCCCGCCGGCACAGGCGCTTCAGCGCCCGTCCAGCGACAGGTTGAAGCAGGCGCCGGTGTCCTGGCGGATTACATAGCAGACAAAATCGTCGTCCTCGTAGTAAACGTTTACTTCCGCCGGGTACATCCCCGCAAAATCCTGGCACCATATGTACGCCCTGGAATTCAGCGCGGTTCTAATTTCCTGCGAGAGATAGTTCTCAATCGCCTCCTCCAGATAGGCGATTGGCTGTTCGGCCGCCTGCCGGGAAATTTCCGCCCGGCTGCTCTGCCGGTCAAAATTCTCCGCCGCCCGGACGTTCTCCCGGCCCAGCCAGGAGGGCCCCGAGGCAAAGTAGGGCTCTTCGGCCGGAACCGGCCTTTTTTCCACATAGAGGAAAATATATTCCGTGGGGAGGGAGTACTCCGGCTGCTCCAGCCCGCGCACAAAGCTGAGCAGCTCCTCATGCCTGCCGTAATCCATCACCTGGTAGCGCTCCTCATACATAGACACCACCGTGTAGGAGTGCCGGGGATAGGAGCTCACAATCCTCTGGGTCACTTCGGCCGCCGCGCGGCAGCGCCCCGGCCACAGGAAAGCGAACGTATGGAAATCCGTCAGGTACGCGCCGCAGTAGATGGCGGCACAGCCCAAAACGGCTGCGGCCCTCACCGCGCCCGGGCGGCTTCCGCCGGCAATCCAATCCAAAGCCAGGTCCGCGGCCACCGCCAGCATTCCGCACACCATCAGTTGCACGGCGCCCACAATCCGGTTGGCGGCAATCAGGCTTGGAAGTCCGAGGGAGGACGCCGCGTGCAGGCAGACAAACAGCTCCGAGACCGCCAGGAGGTACAGATAGCCCGACACGCCCCGCTCCGAACGGTCCTTCTCCCGCTTTCCGCCCCTTTGAAATCTGGACGCGGCCCCGGCGGCGCACGCGGCGGCCGCAATCACCACAAAGAGCACGGCAATCCAGAACCCGCCCTTTTCTCCAAAGAGCTCCGTATACCCCCGCAGATGGACGTCATAGAACACCGTCCGGAGGGGGTTGGACGCGGCGGCCCGGTCTAAACCGCCCAGCTCCGGCCCCCACAGGGAGGCGGCCGCCCACAGCGCGGCAGCGGCGGCGGCAGCGGCCGCCGCGGGTATCCAGCGGCCGGGCCGCCGTTCCGGCCGGTGGCTCTCCCGCTTTCCCATGCGCCTGCTGCGGAACATCAGGATCCCGGCGAACACCAGGGCCGTGAGCAGCACGCAGGCCGGGGCCAGCAGAAATCCGCCGTCTGCCCAGAGCAGATCCCCTCCTGCCCGGAGCACCCCTCCGAACATCTCCAGAACGGACGCGGAGGACGGCGCGCTGCCCCCTGCGGCGGGCAAAGAGACGCCTCCGCCCCCGCCCTGCATGGCGTCCAGTCCCCACCGCAGAGAGCCCTGAAGCTCCTTTCCCATGACATAGGCGGCAAGCATGGGCAGCACGCCTGCCTCCGCGCCGTAAAACACGGAGACCGCCAGAAACCACAGCCGTTTCCAGGAACCGATTCTCCACAGATAAACCAGCGCCGCGGCCAGGCAGGAAAAGAAGGCCATAATGGTCACATAGAAGTGGACGGCCAGGGTGGCCCCCACGCCCAGCGCAAAGACCAGCAGGTTTTCGTCCTGATACCACTCCCCCGTCTCCCGCCGCTCCCGCAGGAAGCGAATCAGGGCCAGCGGGCAGAGAAGCACCAGATACAGCCCGAATTCCTCGGGGAGGGTCCAGGTCATCCGCGCCATGGACTCCAGGGCCTCAGGGCCCGCCCCGTCAAAGGTCAGCCACGCCGCCAGGACAAACAGCGCCGTATAGCGCCGCCGGAACAGCTCCTTCATAAGGCAGTATGCCGCCGTCAAAAAGGCGGAGCTGTAAATCCCCGCCAGGAACAGCATACAGCTGCGGAGCTCCACGCCAAACAGGCTGTGCATCGCGTAAAGAAAGCAGTGCATCGCCTCGGGGTAGACGCCGTCCGGAAAAATTTCGCTCCACCCCAGCGCGGCCGCCCACTCATGGTGGGTGAACATGTCGCTGGTCCCGTAGGAGAGGGACTGAAACGCGCTGTTGGAAAAAAACGCGCATCCGAACAGCAGCAGCACCGCCAGCAGTCCGTACTCCACCCGGGAGCTCTCCCGGTCCCGCCCGTGCTTCCTCCACCACTCCACCGGCCCGGACGCCGCCCGGAGCAGGAACAGCTTCCACCCATAGCTCCCGGTCAGCAGGGCCCTTACCGGCACGCCGGCGGCCCGCCCGTGCGCCGCCAGGCGGACGGCCAGCGTGCCCCAGAACAGCAGCCGCACGGTCCAATCGTTCAGAATACGGAGCAGCCCCAATCCCAGCACCGCCCCGTTTATGATCAGAAGCGGGGCGGTATTGCAGAACATGAACCGGAAGGTCAGGCCCTTCCCCCTGAGATACCGGCCAAACATCACGCTGGGCCAGAGATAGAGCAGCGCCGCATAGGCGGCGCACACCTTTCCGGCTTCAAGATATGGATAGATGTTCTCCACAATCCTTTCCTCCTGTGGGAAGCGTCCGATCCCGGTTGGCAAAACGAATCTCGCTTCCGTCCCATTTTCTGCAAAGCCTCAGGCACAGCTCTCCGGCCCGGGCGGGCAGCGGCGCGGTGCAGACCGTCCTGCTCCCGCTCAGCCACTCCCGGGGCTCCCAGTCCAGCGTCCGGCAGTGCCGCCGCCCCGTCCCGTCGCCAAAGCTCAGCTCCGCCCGGGCCTCCTGGAACAGATTCCCAAAGCCCGTGTTCTCAATCTCCAGGCGGAGCAGCCGCTCTCCGCCCCTGCCGGCGCTCCGGACCGACGCCCTCCGCACGCAGAAGCGATAGCCCATATGGGCCCCGACGTAGTCGTACAGACTGGCGCCGTCCCACTCGTCCCCCGTCCGCAGCGTCCGGCTCCGCCACTGCTCCAGGGCGCTTGGGTCGTGCTCGCAGTTCAGATAGGACAGGTGCATCCGCCTCAGCGTCTCCAGCAACTGCCCGGAGGTCAGCCGGAAGTCCGCCGCAGACAGCACGGCCTCCCCGCCCACGGGGGCGCGGGCGCACACCTGGTCCAGAAACGCCAGCTCGTCCTCCCGGGTCCACGCCTCGCCCCACGCCGCCTCCCGGCGGCTCCGGTTTCCAAAGGTCCCCATATCCGTCTCCGACGCCCCAATCGCGTCGTCAAAGAGGGTGCGCCTTCCCAGGGGCCCCGCCCCGCCCGCCAGCGTCCGCAGAAACGCGGGCCGCCGCACCGCCAGCCACACCATCCCGTTTCCTCCGCTGCGGAAGGCCTCCTCCAGGGCCAGCAGGCGCTTTTCCGTCAGGAATTTGGAGCTGTGCATCTCCCCCCAGCTCCCAATCAGCAGGCCCTGAAACACCAGGATCCGGCGCTCAAATGCCCGGACCACCGGGGCCAGCGCCCGGAGATGGTCCAGCACCTGGCTGAACAAATCGGGCTCCCGCTCCGTGCCCCGGCCCTCAAAGTCATAGGCCGGCCGGAGGATTACGTCCGTTCCGTTCCGGTCAAACCGGTCCAGGGCCTCCTCAATCCGGCGCAGGCACTCCTCCGGCAGGTTCTCGCCCCGGTACCGCTCCAGGCTGACGCGCACCAGCGCCAGCCGCTCTCCGGGCGCGGGGCCGAACCCCTCCGCAGGGAGGGGAACCCCCGCGTCGCAGGTATGAATCCGATACCAGCCGCACCCGGGGACAGGCACAAGGTCCGCCGACTCCGGAAGGTCTCCCCTTCCGGCGCTCCGGCCCGCCGGGCCGCCCCTAAAAATCCTGCTCCACACTTGCATCCCCCGATTCCCGTCTTCCTCTCATCCTGATGTAGACCGCGCACATGGAAAAAATCATCCGGTACAGATACACCAGGGGCCGCAGGCCCGAGTGCATGCTTTTGCCCGCCCTGCGCGGGTGCATCACCGCCGGGATTTCCCGAATCTGATAGCCCAGCATCAGCATCTGCATGATGATATTCGCATCGGGATACTCCTGGTCAAAGCAGCCGTACCCGGAATAAAAGGACAGCACCCTGGCGTTCAGCCCCTGAAGTCCCGACGTGGGGTCGGTAATCCGCTGCCCCGCCGCCGCCCGAAGGATCAGGCGGAACATCCGAATGACCAGCATCTTGACGGCAGAGACAGGAAAGGAGCTGCTCCCCGGCAGAAAGCGGGAACCCAGCACCAGGTCCGGCCTTCGCCCGCTCCCGTCCCGTTCCCGCAGGGCCCGGTACAGCGGCGCAATGTTGCACATATCATGCTGGCCGTCCGCGTCCGCCTGAACCACATAGGAGTACCCCTTTTGGACGGCGTACTTGTACCCCGTCTGAAGGGCCCCGCCGTACCCCTGATGGAAGATGCAGCTGACGCACTGTCCGCCCAGCTCCCGGACCCGCCGGCAGGTCCCGTCGGCGGAACCGTCGTCAATCACCAGCACGTCCGCAAATTCCCGGATTCCCGCCCGGTCCAGCTGCCGGAACAGCTCCGGGATGTTCTCCTCCTCGTTGTAGGCCGGGATTATCACCAGCAGCTCCCGGCGCGGCCTCTCCGGCCCCTCCGAGGCCTCCAGCTCGTTTTCAAACCGGAGAAGCGAAATCTGCATCGCCGTCTCCCGCATCCCCATCAGCTGCTCCGAGACCGCAGCGCTGACCCCGTAGGCCAAGGCGAACACGCATCCCCCCGCCAAAACGGTCAGCGCCAGCCCCCCGACGCTCAGATATTCGTTCCACCGGCCGGGATGAAGCACGATCCCGGCCAGAATCAGCAGCAGGGCCAGCAGGCCCCAGCCCAGGCAGAGCGGCTCCGCCACCTTCCTTTTGGCCAGCGCCGTCAGAATCAGCAGCAAAATCCCTATACCGGCCCCAATCAAAATCATCCGGACCGCAATTTCCAATATGATCCCCCCTGTGTTCCCGCGGGCTTATCTGCGGGCAATCAGCTCCGTCTCATCTTTTCCGGTCCTGCGGTCCAGCACCTTGCCCGAGGGCATCCTGCCCAGGGCCCGCTTCAGCAGCCGGCCCGTGCAGAACACATGGGCGTCCAGATGCCTCTCCAGCCACCGCAGGCGGAAATACGCGGTGAGAAAGCCCGTCATGGATCCGATAAACACGCCGATCCCTCCCCAGAGATAGGGCAGGCGGGTCCCGAACAGGCTCCCGAGAAACACCACCGAGCAGAACAGCACAGACGTGAGCAGCGCCCCGGTCAGGTCGTTGAAATAGTACAGAAACAAAATGGCGGAATACATGATGAACAGCGGAAAGTACCCCGCCGCCAGGCAGTGGTAAAACTCCAGCGCCAGCCCTCCGTACCCGATGCGGGGCATGAGAATGACGGCGGAAAAGTAGACAATCACCGATACGATAAACTGGATTCGCACCAGATTGACCAGCTCCTCCGCCACCTGCCGGAACATCCGTCTTTTCGCCGTCTCAATGTCCGCCCATCTGCCTCCGATTACCGCCTCGGTGTACGCCTTGTAGCGGAACCGGAAGCGCATCTCCATCCGGGCGATGAAAATGACCGAGGCCGCAATGTTGGTGAACATGGCGATACAGGTGGCGGCGTCGTAGGCCTCGGCGCACACAAAGGTTTTCACCACCACCGTGCGCTGGGGCGTGGTCCAGAACACAAAGTTATGGACGTACAGTCCCAGAACGTAAAAAAAGTTGCTGAAAACCAGCTTCCAGTACCGCCTGAAATAGCCCAGCATGGTGCGGTAGCGCCCGCTGTTGCCGGGAAAGAACTGCTTCACCTGTCCGTATTCCAGCACCGCGGTGAGAAAAAAGCCCAGCGTCAGCCCCAGCAGGGCGCTGTAGGTGCTCTCCATGCCCAGGAGATAGCGGAAGGCCAGCGACGCGGCCACCGCGCAGAGCATACTGACGAAAAACAGGATGGACACCCGCTTGTAATCCTTGCTGATGGACAGGTACATCATGCTGTAAATCACCATAATCAGGCAGGTATATCCGCAGAAGCTGGTGAACACATAATAAACCGGCACGCCGCCCACAAAATGCTCCCGCAGGCAGAAGGGCACCCCCAGGCAGCAGCCTACGGCCGTCGTCATCAGCAGCCCGCCGTAAAAGCAGGGGAGGATGTCGTCAAACCGCTCCTCATAAATCATGTCGGACATGAACCGGGAGATGACCGAGTTGAAGGGCGCTACCACCAGCAGGGAGAAAATAAAGATGTACAGCACGGTGCAGGAGTACAGCTCCCGCGACGCGTAGCCCGCAGAGGAAAAATCCAGCAGCAGCTGCATGACCACCACCGCCGCGAATACCAGAAGCATGGGGGCAATGGTAATCACCGTGCTGTAGAAAAAACCGTACAAGCTGCTGGTAATGGTGTTTTTCCCGTAAATTTTGTTCAGTTTGACCCCGATTCCGGCCATGTGCCTACCTCACTCCTCCCGCGCTGGCCGCCGTATTCCGGCTGTCCGCGTCCCGCTCTCCGGACAGCTCCGCGTAGAGCGCCGCATAGGCCCGCCGCATATCCTCCAGCCGGTGCTTTGCCTGCATACGCCGGAACCCCCGCCTGCCCATAGCCGCCCGCTCCTCCGGATTGCGGGCCAGCTCCACCATTGCCGCCGCAATCTCCTGCTGGTTCATGATGTGGGTCAGGATTCCCGCCGGGCCGAGGCTGTCCCCCTCCTCCCCGTAGACCAGCTCCCGGCAGCACCCCACGTCGGTGACAATCACAGGCTTTTCCGCTGCGTAGCTCTCCAGCACGGTCAGGGGCTGCCCCTCGCTGATGCTGGTGAGGATGGTGAAATCCATCCTGCCCAGATATTCCCGGATATCCACGTCCCCGGTGAAGACCACGTCCCGCAGCTCCAGCGCCTGGGCCAGCTCCAGGCACTCCTGGGCGTACTCCTGGTCCTCCTTCAGGGTGCCCATCACCCACAGCTTCAGGGCGGGGACCGTCTTCTTCGCGTCGGCAAAGGCCCTGAGCATGGTTTTCACGTCCTTGACCGGGGTGACGCGCAGGATGGCCCCCACATAGACCCAGCCCTCCTCCTCCGGGCTCTTCCCCGGAAGCCGGGACAGCCGCTCCGCGTCAATCCCGTTTGGGATAATCCGCGCCTTCTCCGGGGGACAGCCCAGCTCGATCTGAAGCCGTCTGGCCCGGGCGTACAGGCTGGTCACCACGTCGGCCCGCCGGTAAACCAGGGCGGACATTTTTTTGAACTGCTCAATCCAGATATTCTTGTACAGCCCGTCCAGCCAGGCGGCCCGAATCATCTCCTCCTCCCGCTCCCGGGTGTAAATGCCGTGCTCGGACAACAGCAGCCTGCCCTTGTGGAAATACGCCCCCATGCTGCCCACAATCCCCGCGTAGCCGGTGGCCACGCAGTGGTAAAGGTCCGCCTGGGGCACCTCCTGCTTCATCACCAGGAACAGCGGGACATACATGGAGCGCAGCGTCCACAGAAAATCGGAGAACATGATTTGGGTGTACTGCTCCTGATAGACCTCCACGGCGATGCGGAAAAAATCCTCCCCCATCAGCAGCTCGTCGGGCCAGATTCTCCGCCCGCGGAACATCTCGAACAGGGCGTCCCAGTCCACCTGACGGTTCAGCATCAGACTGCGCAGGGCCTCGTGCTCCCGCTCCTTCAGCCTTCTGCCCCACCTTCCCCGCCTGCGCCTGGGGCCCCAGTCGTCGTCCTGGAGGTAGATTTCATACGCCTCCGTCACGTTCTCGGGCAGCTCATAGGAGAACTTCCCCCGCTGCTCCCGGGTGGAGACGATGTTCACCAGGACAAATTCCAAATCGGGGAAGGCCTTTATCATGCTGTGAACCCACCCGGAAACGCCCCCCACCGTATAGGGATAGCATCCCTCCGAAACGATGCAAACTCTCAAGCCGGCCCTTCCCCTCCTTTCCGCACCCGGCCTCTCTTTACCTGCTCTCCAGCTCAATCCGGACCTCGTCCGCCTGGACGGACAGAAGCCAGACGCCCTCCTCCAGGCCGGCCGCCGTGCCGCCCGACACGGATTTGATCTCCTTGCCGCGGGTGCGCAGTAAAAAGCTGACCGTCCCCTGCCGGTTTTCGACGTTCAGCGTGATAACGTCCCCCTCCCGCCTTGTCTCATAGTCCAGGGCCAGAAAACTTCTGACCCGGCTGTCGCTCTCGGTCAGCGACGTCCGCTCAAAGCCGGAAAAGGGGGTCCACTGGGACCCGATGTTTCTGGAAAACGCCTTGAAATAGTTCTCCCACTGGTCCGCCTCGCTCTCCAGCCAGGTGACCCGGTCCATCTCCACCAGGATGTTGGTGTAGCCCAGGGCCGTCTGAAGGCTGCGGTTTTTCAGCTCATCCCGGAAGCCGTACTGCGCCGCCCGGTGGGTAATCCCCTGAAAGGTGAGGTTTTCCCCGGCAAAGGCCAGCAGAGGCTCCCCCTCCCCGCACAGGCCGGTTACGGTGCGCACCTCCGGCGCGCCCCCGGACTCCAGAAACGGGAGGAAGTCCCGGGCCTCCGGCCGCAGCACGCAGACCGACGTATGGAGCAGGCCGTCTCCCGCCTCCCTGAAAAACGCCTGGTCCCGCTTCCACTTCTCCGCCGCGTCCTGGGTGTTCTGAATGCCCGCCGACCACCCGGCCTCCCCGCCGTGCTGGGTCAGCTGGCGCAGGTAGTAGGTCAGATTATCCGCCTGCGGCGCGTACTCCTCCGAATACCGTATCTGAGGCGTCATAAAGCAGGTCATCTGAAAGCCGGTCTGCTCGCACAGGGCCACCAGCCCCGGCCAGATAATATTTTGCAGCAGCATCTTGTGGTTGTTGGCATAGAGCTCCTCCAGCCGCGCCTCGTTCTCCGGGGTGAAGCTGGGGTAGTCCGCGACGGTCAGGTTCTGGGCGTTCACCACCGGGTAGAGGACGTAGGAACCGCTCTGGGCCAGCATGGCGTCCAGCAGCCCCGGCCCGGTCAGGCCGTCGAGGTAATCCCCGTTCACCGCGAACACCTGCGCCTTTTCCAGGGTGTTTCTCCACACCACCGGCAGCCGCTCCTCCGGAGCGCCCGCCTCCTCCCCCGAGCCCGTCAGGCCGGACAGATAGGTTTTGGTCCTGCTCCCCAGGCGGTACCACGGCGCGTTCAGCTCCGGGTCCTCCCCGTCCAGACGGCAAATCGCCTCGCCCCCCAGCAAGAAGCCCTCCGACAGGTACAGCCCGAAAAGCTCCGTCCTGTCCGAAAGCACCTGCTCAATTCCCAGTATCCTGCGCAGCTCCGGCGAGGCCCCCAGCGCCGCCGCGCCGGGCATCCCGCCGAACACAATCACCATCTCCCGCCCGGCCAGCTCCGCCAGCAGCGCCGCGTCCCCCGGCAGGGACAGCCGCGACGAGTCGATGCACAGCACCTGCGCCTCCCCGTCCGGCTGCTCCAGATACTCCGCCAGCGACCCGAAGCTCTCCAGCGAGCGCTTGCCCCAGACACACCACTGGGCGGCCGCGCGGCCCATGCCGCTCTCCCGGTCCCCAATCAGCACCGTATGCCGGCCCTGAATTTTGGCCCCGTCCGGGGACTCCCACACGCCGGAGCTCCGGACCGCCGCCTCCGGTATGGATTCCCACGCGTCATAGAGGAGGACTATCTCCCGATAGGTCTGCGTCAGCATGTAGAGGGCCAGCACTACCGTCATCATCAGCAGCATGGTGAATAGTTTTCTGTACGTCAGCATTTCCTTCATTCCTGTATCCGTTCCCACCTCTGTTCCAATCAAAGCGCCCCATCCGGGGAGGCTGTACAGGCGCTTACATAAATACCCGTATCAGCTCCAGCGTCTCCTGGTCCACGGCAATCCCGGAGGCGCGCAGCTCCTCCAGCACCCGGAAGAATTTCTCCTTCTCCCTGGCCGTCAAATACAGCTTCAGCTGGCAGGTGTAGGCCTCCAGCGCTTCCGGATGCCTGGAGTAGAGCCGGAGGCACCACTTCCGGCAGCACTCATAGTCCCCGGCCTCCAGCTGCTGCATCGCCGCGGCCGTGAACCGCTCCACCGTCAGCCGCTCCCTGGCATCCTGAAACAGCAGCTCGCAGAGTTCGTCCATCACCCCGGCATACTGCTTCTGCTCCCGGTCGGTCAGCAGCTTCCACTTCATGAAATCCGCCATGAAGTCCACTGTCTCCTCCGCCAGGCGCAGGCGCTCCTCCGCACCCTGCCGGGTTCCGTCCTCCTTCCGCCTCGCTATCTGCCCGATGTTCTCCTGCACCGTGGAATAAAAGTCGTTCAGCACCCCCTGCAGCGCCGCCGCCGCGTAGTGGGAGGCCTCCGTATCATCGCTGTTCAGGGCCGCCGCAATGGCCGCCGCAGACCGCTTCACATCCCCCTGCACCACGTGCATCATCATGCTGCGCAGGCTGTCCTTGTCCGCCACGGACACCGCCTCCTCCACCGGCGCCACGTTGCTCTCGCGCTCCTCCTCCGCCGGCATCTGGGGCTTGACCCGCTCCTTGCTGAACACCACGTCGTCCAGGCTGACCGCCCGCCAGAAAATCAGCTTATGGCACAGGTATCCCAGGGTGACAAAGCCGAACCCCACCCCCGGACACAGCAGCATCACTGCCGCCTTGGGCAGGACGCTTCTCACCCTCTCCCTCTTCCAGAATATTTTCAGCAGCAGGCAGAACAGCAGATACAAAACCACAAGAATCAGGTTTATGACCAGCAGGACCAAAAAGCCCCTTTCCCCCGCCGTCATCCCAGCTCCTCCGCTTCTTTCATCCGGCACAGGAGGCCCCGCTCCCGCAAGCGCTCCCCCACAACAGCCGCCTCCTCCTTGCCCGTGTTGGAGAGCAGCACATACAGCCGCCCGTCCCCTCCGGCCCCCACGTAGTCGCTGCTCCGCAGGCCTCTTCTCAGCTCCCGCCCGGCGTCCGTCAGGGCACGCGCGCCGGGGTTCACCTCCATCAGGACGCACTCCGTCAGGCCGCTCTCCTTTGCCCGGAGAAAGGAGCGGGCCAGGGTGTGGAAGGAGTCCTGGTTCAGAATCTCCGTCCCCTCCAAATAGCGCTCGCTGTGCATCAGGGACAGATAGCGGGCGGCATGGACTACCGCATTTTGAATCAGATAGCCGCACACCACCAGATAATCCGCCTGTCCCATTGTCATGTGGTCCCAAGGCAGGCTCCAAAGCATGACGATTGCCTGCATCTCGTCCTCGCTGTAAATTGCGCTGGCCATCATGGGGAAGTGCTCATCCAGCTGCCGGTTTATGTATACCTTGTGATCCTCCAGCACCTCCGACAGCTTGCCCAGCTCCCGGTAGCGGATGGAGTTCCCGCCCTTTCTGGCCATCTTGGAGGTGGCCGAAAACAGGCGGGCGTAGTCCCGGTTTGACACGGTATAGATGGCCACGTCGCTGCTGTCCATCAGCTCCCCCAGCACCGAGGCCGCACGGAACAGCACTTCCTCCGGCACCATCTGGTCCAGAGCCGAGGTCATCCGGTAAATTTTCCCGATGCTGTTGTTCTGATTGATAAGCTGCGTCGTCAGCGCCGCCTTCACCCGGACGTTGCTGTCGTTGATGCTTCTGATATCCGTCAGCTGGCTGGACAGGTACTCCTGTTCGTCCGCCGCCTCGTCCTTCAGGAACCGGATCCTGTCGTGGAGATAGCCCACCAGCAGTCCCACCGTGAACAGCTGGGCAATCCATACGTAGGTGCTGTAGTCAACCGCCGCCTCCAGCACGCCGCCCCCCCGGGTCTCCCGGAAAAAGAACCCCAGCGTGGCCAGCAGCGCGGAGAAAATCGCCTGGTGCTGCCCGTGTACCATGGCAAACAGCAGCACATACAGCAGATACAGGTCCAGCCTGGTAAAATAGCCGCTGTCCTCCGTAAAGCGGTTCAGCAGGAAAAACAGAACGAAGAAGACGATATTCTCCGCAAACGGAACCGCAGCCTTGATCAACCACCCCGCCTGTTCCTTCAGCCGCTTCCAGAACGGCTGGCGGCGCTCCCCATCGGCCAGGAAATCCGCCTTGGATTCCTTCATCCGGGCCGCAATCTCTTCTATTTTCTTCTGAGTGTACCCGAAAAAGGCCACGGAGAACTCCTCCATAAACCGCTCGTTGGACAGTACACACCGGACGCCCGGCTCGCCCCTGTACACGTCCGGCGCGGCCGGCGGCCCGGCGGCGCCCCCCGGCCCGGTCCGCATGGCGGTGTATACCTGCCGGGCCAGCTCCGCCTCGCTCGTCTCCACCGAGGAGGAGAGATTGTACAGGCTGTGGGCGTGATAGCTGCAGCTTGCCGCCCTGTAGATAAACTCCACCGCGTCCAGCTCGTACAGCAGGGCAAATTTCCGGTTCCCGTCCGCGTGCAGCATATTCCCCCGGAGGGTCTCCAGACAGTACCAGGTCAGGGTCTCATTGCAGTCCGTCCGCTTTTTCGGGACGCAGTATAGATGCTGAAGGCGCAGCGTCACAATATCCCGCCCGGACAGCTTGGAGAAAAAATTGCAGAAGTTTTCCCCCTGGGCCAGCGCCCTGCCCTTGGCGGTCTCCGGCTTGACCGGTTCCTCCTCCCTGATGTCCTCCGGGTGGTCGTCCCCGTACACCTCCTCTGAGGACAGATAAAGAAACCTGCCTCTGCCTGACAGGTCAAAGGAGGTTAAAAGGTTGGTCAGTGCGCTGACAAACTGGACAGACGCTTTTTCGCCCTCGCTCCACCGGAAATTCAAATCGTATGCGCCCAGAAAAACCGTCACGTCGGGAAGTGCGCTTTCAAAAATCGCCCGCACTGAATCGCTGTCATAGGGAAAGCGGTACACCTCAAACACCCGCTCCGGGAGCTCCTCCTTGGCCCGGCTCCCCGTCAGCAGGCTTACTCTGTGCCCTTCCTTCTTGAATTTCCGAATTAACTGACTCAGCAGCCCGGACACTCCGCCTGCAATCAAGATGTTCATACCGTCCCTCCCCACGTTCCTCTGAGGACAGAATGTGCGATCCGCCAATCGGTGAATTTCTAACAGTGCTTCCTCTCATATTCTAAAGTGGGGACAGAATGTGCG
>JAAWHL010000002.1 GCA_022795855.1 Lawsonibacter sp. | reverse complement strand
TGCGGTCGGCAGACCGTTTCACCGCGCCTTGAGGCGCGGCCAATATCACGCCCTTATAGGGCGAGTGCAGGCCACCCGTTTTACGGGTGGTCCTGACTTCAGCGGTAATATTCCGCGCCCGATTCAAACAAAGGCTGGGCCTTGTCGCCGGGGATGTTTTTCCCGACGAAGGGGCCGGAGCGCTCGGTGTGGCCCATTTTGCCGAAAACCCGGCCGTCGGGGGAGAAGATGCCCTCAATGGCCTCCATGGAGCCGTTGGGGTTGAAGGCGATGTCCAGGGTGGGCCGGCCCTGGGGGTCCACATACTGGGTGGCAATCTGGCCGCCGGCAATCAGCCGGGCAATCACCTCTCCGGGGGCCACAAAGCGGCCCTCGCCGTGGGAGATGGGGATGGTGTGCAGGTCGCCCACCTGGGATTTCAGCATCCAGGGGGACTGGACGCTGGCCACCCGGGTGGTGACGTAGCTGGACTGGTGGCGGCCGATCAGGTTATAGGTCAGGGTGGGGCAGTTTTCGTCCATGGGGCGAATCTCCCCGAAGGGCACCAGCCCCAGCTTGACAAGGGCCTGGAAGCCGTTGCAGATGCCCAGCATCAGGCCGTCCCGGTTTTGGAGCAGGTCGTGTATGGCGTCCCGCAGGGCGGGGGAGCGGAGGAAGGAGGCGATGAACTTTCCCGAGCCGTCCGGCTCGTCGCCGCCGGAGAAGCCGCCGGGGAGAATGACCATCTGGCTGTTCCGGATGGCCCGCTCCAGCTCCTGGGCGGACTGGGCCAGCTGGGCGGTGGTCAGGTTGCGCACCACCAGAATCTCCGGCTGGATGCCTGCACGGAGGCAGGCGTTGGCGGTGTCGTACTCGCAGTTATTGCCGGGGAAGACGGGGATGACCGCCCGGGGCCGGGCAATGCGGCTCTTGGCCGTGATGGGCGCGCGCTTGTCCCAGGAGACGGCCTCTACGGGCTGAGCCACGCCGGCCCGGGTGGGGTAGACCTGCTCCAGAACCGCCTCGTTGAGCCGGAGCAGCTCGTCGATGGGGGCGGAGTCGGGGCCGATGGTGATGACGGGCTCTTCCGTGGTGATGCCGATGCGCCAGGCCACCCCGGGCAGGAACAGGTCCTCCTCGGTCTCAAAGACGATGGCGCCGGAGCAGGGGCTGTACCAGGGGGCGCCGGCGTTGGGGTCGGCGGTGAAGCCGATGGAGCTGCCAAAGGACATCTTCATCACCGCCTCGGCTGCGCCGCCTCCCTCCACGGCCCAGGCGGCCTTGACCTTGCCGGCCTGGCACAGATCGTAAAAGCGCTCCCAGGCCCGCTTCAGCTCCCCGTAGGTGGGGAAGCCGGGCAGGAGGTAGACCGGGTGCCCCGCCCCCTTGAACTCGGGGGAGAGCACGTCCCCGGCCTTGGCGGGGGCGACGGCGAAGGAGATGAGGGTGGGGGGCACGTCCAGGTCCAGGAAGGAGCCGGACATGGAGTCCTTGCCGCCGATGGCGGCCGCCTCCAGCCCCAGCTGGGCGTCCAGGGCCCCCAGCAGGGCGGCGAAAGGCTTGCCCCAGCGGGCGGGCTCGTCCCGCAGCTTCTCGAAAAACTCCTGGAAGGTGAGATAGGCCTGGCGGCAGTCGCAGCCGGCGGCCGCCAGCTTGGCCAGGGAGTCGGTCACCGAGGCGGCGGCCCCCCGGTAGGGGTCGCGCTCCATGGCCTCCGGGTCAAAGCCCCAGGCCATGACCGAGCACAGGTCGGTTTTCTGCCCCGGCAGGACGGGGAGCAGGGAGGCCATCACCTGGGCGGGGGTGCGCTGGGTCTTCCCGCCGAAGGGCATCAGCACGCTGGACGCGCCGATGGAGCCGTCAAACCGCTCGGTAAGCCCCCGGCGGGAGGCAAATTTCAGGTCGGAGGCGATGGCGCGCAGGCTCTCTGCCCGGACGCTCCGGGCGGGGGGCAGGGGGCCCACACGGACGGAGGTGTGCTTGTCCGCGCCGTTGGTGTCCAGGAAGGCCCGGCTGAGGTCGGCAATCTTCTTCCCCTTCCAGTTCATGACCATCCGGGGGCTCTCCGTCACCACCGCCACGGGGTAGGCCTCCAGGTTCTCCCGCTGGGCGGCGGCGATAAAGGCCTCCGCGTTTTCCGGGGCGGTCACCACGGCCATGCGCTCCTGGCTCTCGGAGATGGCCAGCTCCGTGCCGTCCAGGCCGTCGTACTTCTTGCGCACCGCGTCCAGATTGATTTCCAGGCCGTCGGCCAGCTCGCCGATGGCCACCGACACGCCGCCCGCGCCGAAGTCGTTGCACCGCTTAATCAGGCGGGTGACCTGGCCGTCCCGGAACAGACGCTGAATCTTCCGCTCCTCGGGGGCGTTGCCCTTCTGCACCTCGCTGGCCATGGTGGCCAGCGACTTTTTGTTGTGGCTCTTGGAGGAGCCGGTCGCCCCGCCGATGCCGTCCCGGCCGGTGCGGCCCCCCAGCAGGATGACCACGTCCCCGGGGGCGGGGCGCTCCCGCACCACGTTTTCCGCCGGAGCGGCCCCCACCACGGCCCCCACCTCCAGATGCTTGGCCACGTAGCCGGGGTGGTAGACCTCGGCCACATGGCCGGTGGCCAGACCAATCTGATTGCCGTAGGAGGAGTAGCCCGCCGCCGCAGTGACGGCCAGCTTGCGCTGGGGCAGCTTGCCCTCCAGGGTCTGGTCAAAGGGGGTGCGGGGGTCGCCGCAGCCGGTCAGGCGCAGGGCCTGGTACACGTAGGCACGGCCGGACAGGGGATCCCGGATGCAGCCGCCGATGCAGGTGGCCGCGCCGCCGAAGGGCTCAATCTCCGTGGGGTGGTTGTGGGTCTCGTTCTTGAACATCAAAAGCCAGTCCTGGTCCTCGCCGTCCACATTGGCGATGACATGGATGGAGCAGGCGTTAATTTCCTCGCTCTGGTCCAGATTGGCCAGCAGGCCCCGCTTTTTCAGCACCTTGGCCCCGATGGTGGCCAGGTCCATCAGGGTCTGGGGGCGGACGGCGGCCTTCTCCGGGCCGTACACCTCCGTCCGGGCCTCCAGATACCGGCGGTAGGCGGCGGCCACGGCCTCGTCCAGAATCTCCACCGAGTCGATGTGGGTGGAGAAGGTGGTGTGGCGGCAGTGGTCGGACCAGTAGGTGTCCACCACACGCACCTCGGTGACGGTGGGGTCCCGCTTCTCCTCGTCCCGGAAGTAGGTTTGCAGGAATTTCAGGTCGTCCAGGTCCATGGCCAGACCCATCTCCTCCAGCAGGGCGGACAGGCCGGCCCCGTCCAGGGCGGTGAAGCCGCTGATGACGGGTACGCGGTCGGGGACGGGGTGGGTGCGGGCCAGGGTGTCCGGCTTGTCCAGGGAGGCCTGGCGGCTCTCCACCGGGTTGATGAGGTAGCCCCGGATTTTGTCCAGATCCTCTGCCGACAGGGCCCCCTCCAGCAGGTACACCTTGGCGCAGGCAATCAGGGGGCGGTCCACTCCGGCCATCAGCTGGATGCACTGGGCGGCCGAGTCGGCCCGCTGGTCGAACTGCCCCGGCAGGGCCTCCACCGCCAGCAGGGCGTGGGGGGCGGCGGGGAGGGGGAACTCCTCGTCGTACACCTGGTCCGCCTGGGGCTCGGAGAAGACGATGGTCCTGGCCTGCCGGTACACGTCGGGGTCGATGCGGTCGGCGTCGTACCGGTTCAGGATGCGCACCGAGCTCAGGCCCTGGATGCCCAGCTGCTCCCGCAGGGCGCGGCACAGGCTCTGGGCCTCTACGTCAAAGCCGGGTTTCTTTTCGGAAAAACAGCGGAAAACACTCATGTTTGATTCCTCCACGTTTTAATTCATGGTTCCTATGGACAGGCCGCCCGGGGCGGCCGGATTCCTGTCTTTTACGGATCCAGCACCCAGCCCTCCAGCCCGAAAAACGCGTTGTTCTGGACCGGGCGCAGGCCGGACAGCCGGCCCCACTGGGTCAGCACAGAGCCGTTTTTGAAGCAGATGGGGGCGATGGGGGCGGTCTCCTCCAGGCGGTTCCACAGCTCCCGGGCGGCGGGGGCGCGGTCCTCCTCCCGGGCGCAGCGCAGGGCGTAGAGCAGCTGGTCGGCCCGGCTGTCCTCCCAGCGGCCGTAATTCAGCGCGCCGGAGGAGGAGAGCAGGGCGGACGGGTCAAAGTCGGCGGGGAGCAGCACCTCGCCCACATACAGGTCGAACTCACCCTTCTCCAGGGCGGCGGTAAAGTCGTCCCAAGGGAGCTTTTTCACCTCGGCCTCCAGCCCCACGGCCTGGAGCTGGTAGGCCACGTACTCCGCCGTGGAAACCTTGGCGCGGTTCTCGGTGTTGACCAGCAGGACCAGGGGCTTGGCGGGCAGGGAGGCCGACTGGAGAAACCGGGCCAGAAAATCGGGGTCATAGGCGGCCGCGGCCTGGAGCTCCGAGTCAGACAGGGGGCTGCTGGGGTGTACGGGCAGAGAGGAGGCCGCCGCGTGGCTGGCGTAGGGAATCTGGGCGATGGACTGCCGGTCTATTCCGCGGCTGACGGCCCGGCGGACATTGACGTCCCGGCACCAGCCCTTTTTGGTGTTGAAACCCAGGTAAATCAGATCCGAGGTGCTGTAGTCCCACACCTCGTAGCTGCCCGAGTAGCCCAGAGAGTTGGTACCTGTCAAATCCACGTCCAGCAGGGTCACATCCCCGGAGTCAAAGGCGGCAATCAGGTCGCCCGCCTGCTGGATGGAGAACAGCCGGATGGTATGGACGGGGGCCGGCTGTCCGGCCCACCAGTCGGAGCGGGCGTGCAGGGCGGGCGTGCCCTCGGCGGGCTCATCCAGCACGTACTGGCCGGTGCCCAGGGGCCGTCCGCTGTCGTCCAGGGCCAGGGGGATGTCCAGCAGGGCGGGCAGCGCTCCGTTTGGCTGGTAGAGGGTGACGGTGACGGCCTCCTCCGTCCCGGTGACGGAGCGCAGGTAGGAGATCCGCCCCTCATAGCGGGAGCCCCTGCCCAGGGCGGTGTTTAGGGCCCGGGCGGCCAGCGTCCCGGTCAGGGGGGTGCCGTCGGAGAAGGTCACCCCCTGCCGCAGAAGGAAGGTCCACACCAGCCCGTCCTCGCTGACCGACCAGCTCCGGCACAGGACGGGGACGGGCTGAAAAGCGCCGTCCACCGTGAAGAGCCCCTCGTACAGCAGGGGAGACAGGGCCAGATTGGCCCGGTTGGCGGCCAGGGCGGGGTGGATGGAGTAATCGGGATAGAAGGCCAGGGTGAAGGGGGGCAGGGCGGGGGCCTCCTGCCCGGGCCCGGGGGCCGGGGCGGAGACGTCCGGCTCGCTTTCGCTCTGCGCGGGGTGAGCGGGGGCGGGCAGGCTGCCGCACCCGGCCGGGGCGGACAGAAGGGCCAGTGCCAGGAGGAGGGGGAATATACGGCGTAATCTCATGGCGTCCTCAATTCGCTGCGGGGCCTGTCAGCTGGATGACGGCGGCCATGCTGCCCCGCCGCTCCCCCAGACGGCGGTGGGACCAGAACTCCTCCCCGCTGCAGGCGGTGCAGGCGGAGCAGACGGCAATGTGCTCCGGCCGCAGGCCCGCCCGGAGGAGCCAGCGGACGTTGGCCCGCTTCAGGTCTACGGAAAACTTGTCCCCCCCGGGAAGCGGGCGGATGCAGTCCTCCGCCTCCGCGCCCAGCCCCCGGCGCAGGGCCTGGGGCACATCGGCGCGGGTCTCGAAGCAGCAGGCGGAGATGCCCGGGCCCACGGCGGCCAGGATGTCCTCCGGTGCGCAGCCCCAGCGGGTACACAGCTCCTCCGCCGTCCGGGCGGCCACGCCCAGAGCGGAGCCCCGCCAGCCGGCGTGGGCCGCCCCCGCGGCCCGCCGGACGGGGTCGAAGAGCAGAACCGGAATGCAGTCGGCGGAAAAGACCGTCAGGCACACCCCGGGCACGTCGGTGACCAGGGCGTCCGCCTCAAAGACGCCGGGGGCGTCGGGAGAGGCCATGATGTCCGCCCGGGTGACCGCCCGGACCCGGTCCCCGTGGACCTGCCGGTTTTTCACCAGGGCGGCGGAATCGCAGCCCGCCGCGGCGCAGAAGCGGCGGAAATTTTCCGCCACCCGCTCCGCCTCGTCCCCCCGGGCCGCCCCCAGGTTCAGACTGTCCCAGGGGGCGGGGGAGACCCCTCCCAGCCGGGTGGAAAAGCCGTGGACAGCTCCCGCGAAGCCGTCGCAGGCGTAAAAGGGAACGCCGCCGCGCTCCCTGCGCGTCACTTTCATATCTGCCGCACCTCCGTGCCGTAAGGCCATGTTGTTTGAACAGCTTATTTTATCCTAAAAATTCCGCGCTTGCAACCCATGGAGGAAAGAAAACACGGAAATCGATTTTGCAGCGGGCGGGGAGGGGCGGCCCCGGCGGGCCGTCCCCGTTTTCCAGGCATCCCGGCAGGCCGCAGCTCCATGCCAAAAGCGCGGGAAAAAGACGGCGCAGCCGTGGCCGCGCCGTCCAAATCAGAGAATTTGCGGTTGACAGCCCCCGCCGCAGGGGGCAGCTGCCTTGGCTCCGCCCTGCCGGACCGTCCCGGTTCTGTCACATCCGCTCCAGATGTTCCAGCCAGTCCGGTTCCTTGAAGCCCACCAGCACAAAGTCCTCCCCCACCAGGATGGGCCGCTTGACCAGCATTCCGTCGGAGGCCAGCAGGTTCAGCTGCTCCTCCTCGCTCATGCCGGGCAGGCGGTCCTTCAGGCCCAGAGCCTTATACTGGAGTCCGGAGGTGTTGAAGAACCGCTTCAGGGGCAGCCCGCTTTTCTCCCGCCAGAGCCGCAGCTCCTCCGCAGTGGGGTTGTCCTCCTTGATGTACCGCAGGGCAAAATCCGCCCCCCGGCTTTCCAGCCACTTTTGTGCCTTCTGACAGGTGGTGCACTTGGGATAGGCGACAAAGCTCAGCATGATGAATCCTCCCAGAGCAACGCGCAGCTGCGCGCGAAAAGTTTTGTTCTGATGCCCTTTCCCCTGAGGGCGGAAGGGGGGATGCCCCGGTTAATAGTTCATCTGCTTCCGCCGGGACAGGTTCAGGGTGCCGTCCTGGAGGGTGTCCAGGCTGTCCAGGCTCTTGCCGGTGCCGTAGGCCACGCAGGAGATGGCGTCGTCGGCCACGTGGGTTTCGATGCCGGTGTGGGACTCCAGCAGCTTGTCAAAGCCCCAGACCAGACTGCCGCCGCCGGTCATGATAATGCCGTTGGTGGAGATATCGGCCACCAGCTCGGGAGGGGTGCGCTCCAGCACGCCGTGGACAGCCTCCAGGATGCGGCTGGACACCTCCTCGAAGGCCTCAATCATCTCGCTGGAGGAGACGGTGAACACCCGGGGCAGGCCGGTCATCAGGCAGCGGCCCTTGATGTCCATGGTGACCTCCTCAGGCCGGGGAAAGACGCAGCCGATGGTCATTTTCAGCTCCTCGGCGGTGCGGTCGCCGATGAGGACGTTGTGCTTGCGGCGGATATATTTGATGACCGCCTCGTCAAACTTGTCGCCGGCGATTTTGATGGAGGCGGACTCCACCACGCCGCCCAGGGAGATGACGGCGATGTCGGCGGTGCCGCCGCCGATGTCCACCACCATGTGGCCGTCGGGCTTGGTGATGTCGATGCCCGCGCCGATGGCGGCGGCCACCGGTTCCTCAATCAGGTACACCCGGCGGGCGCCGGCCTGGATGCCGGCGTCGATGACGGCGCGCTCCTCCACCTCGGTGATGCCGGAGGGGACGCAGATAATCAGGCGGGGCTTGAACAGGCGGAAGGAGGTCACCTTCTTGATAAACTCCTTCAGCATCCGCTCGGTCATGTCGTAGTCGGAGATAACGCCCTCCCGCAGGGGGCGCATGGCCACAATATTGCCCGGGGTGCGGCCCAGCATAGCCTGGGCCTCCTGGCCCACCTTCAGCAGCTTGCCGGAGTTCTTGTCCATGGCCACCACCGACGGCTCGCGCAGGACCACGCCCTTCCCCTTGATAAATACCAAAACAGAAGCGGTACCCAGGTCGATACCGATATCCTTGCCGAACAAGTTGAACATAATTCCGTCTCACCTTATCTATTTTATTCCCGGATCGCCGCCGGGTATGATCTCTGCCGTCCGCCTGCCTGCGGGTAATGCCGCGCTCATTTTAGCATAAGGTATTATATCCCGATATTTTCCTGTTTTCAACTGTTATTTCATGAAGAATTTCTAAATTCCCGCTGTTTCTCCAACACAAATCAGACAAAAGCGGCCCCGCCGCCCTATCTGGCCCGGGCCAGGGAGGCGCACACCACGTCCCGGGCCCCGGACAGGCGCAGCATCCGGGCGCATTCGGACAGGGTCTCCCCGGTGGTGACCACGTCGTCAATGAGCAGGATCCGCTTTCCCGATGCCGCCTGGGGAGCGGGCACCCGGTACGCCCCCATGACGTTGGCCCGGCGGGCGGCCTGCTCCTCCAGGCCGGACTGGGGCGGATTGTTCCGGATCTTCTCCAGCAGGGATACCGGAGCTCCGGCCTCCAGCGCCCGGGCGGTCTCCCGGGCCAGGAGAAAGGCCTGGTCATAGCCCCGCTCCCGCCGGCGCTTCCGGCTGACGGGGACCCAGGAGATGAGGTCGTACCGCCCCGTCAGGCGCTCCCGGACACAGCGGGCGGTCAGCTCCCCGTAGACCTGGCAGAAGCTGAACATTCCGGAGAACTTGTACCGGCGGATGCTGTCCCGGACCTTGCCCTGATACCGCAGGGGCGAGACGCACAGGGAGATGAACTCCTTCTCCTGCTCCGCCTCCGCGCCCCGGAGCCAGGGCAGTTCCTGCCGGCACTGGGGGCACATCAGCGCCCGGACGTCCTCCAGCAGAGCGCCGCAGAAGACGCACTTGGGCGGATAGAGCAGATCCAGCAGCAGACTGCGCCGCATCCCGGCCCCTCCCCGTCTCTCATATTCTCCCCCGAACAGGGGGAGGCCAAACGCTATAGGATCACGGCGCCCCCTGCGGGGACGCAAGGCGTCCGATGCGCCTTGTCCGGCGGAAAAACCCCTCAGCCGGGCGTCATGCTCCGTGATGAATGCAGGTTCTGATTTTACAGCTCCAATGTACCATATTTGACCGGATTCGTCAATCTTCGCTCCCGCGCGCCGGCCGCCTTTTATCGGAAGGGCCGCAGGGGGATATTCGGCCCCGCGGCAGGAACGGAAAAATCCGCAGGAAGCTGTGTGTTCCTGCGGATGCGCAATCCTTGTGAATCAAGAAAGGCCCGTCAAGGGTGCTGTGGGGGAACCGCTGCGCCGACAGCTTGCCGCCTGTGCGCCGGAAGAGAAACGGGAAAGCCAGCGGCTGCTATTCCAGGCCGGGCAGGAAATCCAGCACCCGGATTCCCAGCCCCTCCAGTTTTTCACGGCCGCTCCGGAATGCCGCGGTATCCTCCAGCGCCTGGGGCTGGTGGGCGTCTGCGGCAATGATGGCCTTGCAGCGGTAATCCGCCGCAATCTGCCAGAATTCATCCGAGGTATACCCGAAGCCGGGGGAGGCGTCCCGCAGGCGGAGCCCCGCCAGATTGTACTCCAGAGGCAGGTCCAGCCGGCTGGCGGCGGAGCAGAGCTCCTCGCTCATGCGCCGGGCGAAGCGGTCAAATTCCGGATAGGATTTCAGGGGGAGGTCCGGGTGGCAGAGGCAGGCGAACATCCCGGTTTCCATTCCCGAAACAGCCAATTCCGTGTATTCCAGAATCATATCCGGGGTCACGGCGGCGGCGAACGGTTCAAAGCCCTCCTCGTTGGGCGGGTAGTGGACGCCCAGGATCAGGTATTCCATTCCAAGGCGCTCCTTCTGCTCCCGGAGCCAGGGCAGGTAGTCCGGAAAATACTCGCACTCGGCCCCCAGGCGGACCCGAATCCGGGGGGCATACTCCTCCTTCAGGCGCAGGATGGCGGAGGCGTACTCCTCCATCTGGCACGCCTCCATGCGCACAGGGCTGGAGAAGCCGCCGGGAAAGGGCCAGGCCGTGTGGTCGGTAAAGCCCAGGACCTGATAGCCGCTGCGGACGGCGCGGTCCAGGTACTCCCGATCGGTCCCGCCCGCGTGCTTGCAGCGGGCGGTGTGGGTGTGGTAGTTGGTCAAAATCATTGGATTCACAGCCTTTCCGGTTCCTGTACGGGGTCAATGTTTTTCAGAAATGCGTCTACATAACAGATGGCCGCGCCCAGCATGGAGGCCCGGCAGCCGTGCCGGCCCTGGACAAAGGAGACGGGAAATTCCGGAAAGGAGGTCAGCTCCTCCACAAAGCGGGTCAGCAGCCGGAAGTCCTCCTCGGTCATAAACTGCTGCAGGAACCCGCCAATCATAAACGGGCAGTTGACCAGCATCCGGATATTGTCCACGGCCTGGGCCAGGGACCGCAGGTAGTCCTCCCAAAGGGCGGCGCATTTGGCGTTTCCGGCTCTCAGCTGCTGGAAGAACAGCTCAAAGGGCAGCCCGGAGGCCTGCCGCAGGCTGTTGGCGGAGCAGTACGCCTCGGCGCAGCCCAGCCGCCCGCAGTAGCAGGGCTTTCCGCCGGGCACCAGGGTCATATGCTCGATGATGCCCCAGCCGCAGCGGATTTCTCCTCCGATGACAAGCGCGCCGCCCAGGTTGCGGTTGAGCACCAGATACACCGCGTCCCGCAGCTCCTCGTTGTGCCAGAACTCCGCAGCGGCGGCCGCGTCGGTGTCGTGGAGCAGGCGGCAGGGGAAGGGGAGGTGGGCCTGAAAGCTCTGCCGGGTGGTTCCGGTGTTTTGCAGAATGCTGCCGTAGATGACCTGCTCCCCGTCGGGAGAAACCAGGCCCTGAATGGCGATTCCGATGCCCAGGATGCGGTCGGAGGGGTAGGGCAGCCCGCCGGCAAAGGCGGTGACCAGCCGCCCCACCTCCCGATAGTACCGGTCCGTGTTCTGGAAGGGCAGGGGATGCTGTTCCTCCTTGATGATCTGGGCGCACAGGCCGACGGCGCACAGGCTGAGGCCCTCCTGGAGCACCGCTGCGCCGATGGCAATCCGGGCGTCCTGGATGCAGTGAATCATCTGGGCCTTGCGCCCCCCGGTGGACTCATAAAAGCCGTTGCGCTCAATCAGACCCAGATGCTCCAGCACCTTCAGATTCTGCGTCACCGTGGGCATACTAAGCCCCATCACCTGGGCGATGGTCTGTTTGGATGTGCGCCTGCTCTGATAGATATAGGCGAATATCTTTTCGCAGTTCAGTTTTCTGATTTCGGCGGTGGTCAGCACCTCGGAGTTTCCCATAAAACTCCCTCCAGCTTTCGCAAATCTATTTTAATATAGTATAGCATAGCCCGGTATGGATTGCAAACATGAATTGCCGGAATCCGGAAAATTCAGAGGGGGAGAGCGCAGGCGTTTTTCCGTGCGCCGGCGGAAAATACACGAAAATGACAGAATCGAGCCGGGGGGCTCCCCACTTGGTTTGACATTTCCGACAAGAAAACGCAGAAAATCTTATGATGTTTGCCATATTGCCAACAGATTAGAAATGTGATATTCTATGGACAGTTAAGGAAAGAACTTTGGTATAAGTGGTATCTAGAAAGGAAGGAAAGACATGAAAAAATTCTCTTGCATCGCGCTGGCCGTGAGCCTCGCACTGAGCCTGCTGGCCGGCTGCAGCCCCAGCAGCACGCCCCCTGCCGCCCCCGCCGCTTCCGGCGCCCCCTCCTCCGGAACCCCCGCCGCGCCCGGCAAGGTATATGAGATTAAGCTGGTGACCAGCAACCCCAGCACCGACCCCACCGTGGAGCTGTTCTACAAGTACGCCGAGGAGATCAAAAACCGCACCAACGGCGGTGTGGAGATTCAGGTCTATCCCGGCGGCGAGATTCTGATGGGCGACGAAGGCATTGAGGCCATTATGAGCAACGCGGCCGTGATTACCTTCAACGACCTGGATGTGCTGGCCGACTACGTGCCTGAGTTCAACTCCCTGTGCGCCAGCTTCCTGGTGGACGGCCATGAGACCATCGAAAAGCTGACCCAGACCGACATCTACCGGCAGATTATGGAGAAGGCCGACGCGGCCAACGTACACGTCATCACCGGCGATTTCGTCATGGGCGCCCGCAACATTCTGGCCGGCGGCGTGGAGATTTACTCCGTGGCCGACGCGCCCAAGCTGAACATCCGCATTCCCAACGTGGCCTCCTACGTCGCCGCCTTTGACGCCTTCCACGCCAACTACTCCGCCATCGGCTGGGGCGACGGCGTCACCGCCTGCGAGACCGGAATGCTCAACGGCGCGGAGTGCGTCTCCCAGCGCGCCCTGACCTCCGGCCTGTACGAGATTCTGGACAACCCCGTCTACTCCATGATTCAGTGGCGCAATGCCCCCGTAGGCCTGGAAATCGGAAACGGCTACTGGACCAGCCTGCCCCAGGAATACCGGGATATCATCACGGAGGAGTTCTCCAAATGCGCCGTGGAGAACAACGACCTGCTGGCTGCGGCGGAGGACGGCTATGTCCAGCAGCTGAAGGACGCGGGCGTCAAGGTCATTCCCTATGAGGACATTGACATCGATACGTTCAAGGAGGCCGTGCGCCCCCTGAACGAGGCCATGCCCATGTTTTCCGAGGTGTCTGCCGCCGTCAGCGAGATTATGGCCGCAGGCTGATTCCGGATTCTCCCATCACGGCCGGCATATCACGGAAACGTCCGGGTATGCCGGCCGTCTGCCGAAAAGGCGCGAAAGGAGCGAGAAGATGTGAAGCAAAAAAGCTGGAATTTCGTCAGCTGGATGGACAAGGCGGTGGATATCGTCGGCGGCTCCCTGTTTTTTGTTATGGTGATGCTCACCGGGTTCAACGTGGTGACCTTCTGGGTTACCGGCCGCCGCTACGGCCAGCTGGAGGAGCTGGTGGTCAGCTGTCTGGTCTGGGTCACCTATCTCAGCCTGGGACAGCACTACCGGGACAAGGAGTGCATCCGGGCGGATTTTCTTCTGACCGCTCTGCCCCCCAAGGGACAGAAGGCGGTGGAGGTGCTGACCGACCTGGCCGCGCTGGTCATCGGCGGCGTGATTTTGTATTTTGGGCTGCTGCTGATGCTGCGTTCCACCGATAAGCACACCGGCGTGCTGAAAATCTGCTACTTTTGGATTGACCTGGGGCTGGTGCTGGGCTTTGCCTCCCTGGTGTTCAACATCATCTGGAAGTATGTTCCCCACAAAAAGGCACAGGAAAAGGAAGGTGATCCGGCGTGCTGACCTACCTCCCCTGCATCATTGCGTTTGTACTGCTTTTCACCGGCGTTCCCGTCGGGCTGGCGCTGCTCAGCTCCGCCATGATGTATTTCGCGTTTCTCACCGACACCCTGCCCATGACCGGCGTGGTGCAGAGGATGGTGAACAGCACCATGTCCACCTCGCTGCTGACCATTCCCATGTTTCTGATGGTGGGGACCGTGATGAACCACTGCGGCATCACCGACCGGCTGATGCGGTGGTGCAACACCCTGGTGGGCCACAAGGAGGGCGGGCTGGCCCAGGTGAACGTGCTGCTGAGCACCGTCAACGGCGGCATCTGCGGCTCCAGCGGAGCCGACGCCGCCATGCAGTGCAAGATTCTGGTGCCCGAAATGACCAAAATGGGCTACCCGATTGCCTTTGCCGCGGCGGTCACCGCCGCCTCCGGCCTGATTGCCCCCATGATTCCGCCGGGGAACGCGCTGATCCTCTACGCCACCATGACGGATACCTCTGTGGTGCGCATGTTCATGGCGGGCTATCTCCCCGGGATTCTGATGTGCGCCGCCGAGCTGATTGTGGTAAAAATCATCTGCACCAGGCATCACTGGCAGTCCCGCTCCCAGCGGGCCGGCGGCCGGGAGATTCTGACCACCACCATCGACGCTTTGTGGTCCATCATTGTGATGGTGGTGCTCATCGCGGGGCTGCGCATGGGCTTTTTCACCGTGACCGAGGGTGCGGTGGTCATTATCGCCATGTGCCTGATAATCGGCGTCTTTATTTACAAAACCATCAGCCCCCGGGAAATTCCCCGCATGTTTGTGGAAACCTTCCATCTCACCAGCAATATCATGATTATGCTGATGGGCTCCCTGCTCTTCGGCTACTACCTGACCTGGGCCAGGATTCCCCAGGGAATCGCTACGGCGATGCTCTCGGTCACCTCCAACAAGTATGTTTTCATGCTGCTGGCCATGCTCCTGATGCTGGTGATGGGGATGTTCATGGACGGCACCGCCATGCTGATGATTGTGACCCCCATCCTGTTTCCCGTGGCGGTCAGCTACCATATCGACGTGCTCCAGTTCGGGATTCTGATGCTGGTCAACGGCTATGTGGGCTCCCTGACTCCCCCGGTGGGCGGCGTCATGTACACGGTGTGCAACCTGACCAAGGTGACTATCCCGGAATTCTTCAAGGAGGTCCGCCCCTTTATCTGCGCGCTGCTGATTGTCATGATTCTGATTGCGCTGATCCCCGGAATTTCTACACTGCTGCCCAACCTGACCTATGGCGGCTGAGGCGGCTCGGAAGGAGTTTTTTCCCATGAGAGGAACATTTTTCTTAGGCGCGGGCCGGTTCGAGACCCGGGAGCTGTCCGGACTGGCCCCCGGCCCGGGAGAGGTCCTGGTGCGGGTAGCCGCCTGCGGCGTATGCGGCACCGACGTCCATATTTACCACGGCAGCAAGGGCTCTGCCGAGGTCACCCCTCCTGTGGTGCTGGGGCATGAGTTTTCCGGCGTAGTGGAGGCCGCAGGGCCCGGTGCGGAGGCCGTGCCCCTGGGCAGCCGTGTGACGGTGGACCCCAATATGTACTGCGGCAGATGCCGCTTCTGCCGCACCGGAAAGAAACAGCTGTGCACCCGTCTTCAGGCCTACGGCGTCAACCTCAACGGCGGCTTTGCCGAGGCCTGCGTGGTCCGGCAGGAGCAGTGCTTCCTGCTGGACCCCCGGGTGCCCCTGGAGTACGGAACCATGGCCGAGCCCCTGGCCTGCGCGCTCCACGGCATTGACCGCAGCAATATCCGCCACGGGGACACTGTGTGCGTCCTGGGCGGCGGGGCAGTAGGCCTGCTGATGGTTCAGCTGGCAAAAATGGCCGGCGCCTCCGCCGTCCTGCTCAGCGAGCCGGTGGCCGCCCGCCGGGAAATCGGGCTTCAGGTGGGGGCGGACGCGGCCATCGACCCGCTCCATGAGGACCTGCCCGCCCGGGTGCGGGAGCTTCTGGGGCAGGACGGCGCGGACGCGGTCATCGAGTGCGTGGGCAACAACAGCGCGGCGCGGCAGGCGCTTCAGGTCTGCGCCCGGGGGGCCACGGTAGTGCTCTTTGCAGTTCACCCGGTGGATGAACTGGATGAAATCAGCCCCTTTGAGATTTACAGCAAGGAGCTGACCGTTACCGGTTCCTTCATCAATCCCGATACCCACAGCCGGGCGGTGTCGCTCATCAACAGCGGGCGTATTCAGGTCCAGCCGCTGATTACCCACAGATTCCCCATCGAACAGCTGGAGCAGGCGATTCTCACCCAAATCAGTAGCGAGTCCATTAAAGTACTGGTGGTGCCGGCACATGGGTGAGAGAATGGCGCTGTCCGGCCCCATGCTCGCTGTGCGCGCCCGCTTTGGGGACGAGGAGGGAATCCGGCGCATGGCCCGGGCCGGATTTGACGCGGTGGATTACACCTTCAACGAGATGGTCCGCCCCGGCTGTATCTGGAATTCGGACGGATACAGGGAGTATGCCGCGCGCCTGCGCCGGACGGCGGAGGAAAACGGCGTATTCTTCAATCAGGCCCACGCTCCGTTTCTGTTTGACTGGGACCGCATGTGGCACACGCCGGAATTTGAGTCGGTGATTCTGCCGGCCATGGAGCGTTCCTTCCGGTGCGCCGCCCTGCTGGGCGCGCCCCATATCGTGGTGCATCCGATTCACCACATCCGCTATCACGGAAACGAAGAGATGCTGTGGAACTGGAACATGGATTACTATCACACCCTCCTGCCCATTGCCAAGCAGTGCGGCGTCAAAATCGCGCTGGAAAACATGTGGCAGACCGACCCCAGGCGGGAGTGCGGCGATTCGGACGTTTTCTCCCGTCCCGGGGAGTTCCGGGATTTTCTGGACGCGCTGAACGACCCGTGGGCCGTGGCCTGCGTGGACGTGGGCCATGCGGGCCTGGCCGGCGAGGACCCCGCGGACTTGCTCTGCACCCTGGGCAGCCGGGTGAAGGCTCTGCACATCCACGACAACCGCTATAAGAGTGACGACCACACCCTGCCCTATCTGGGGAAATTGGATTGGGAGTCGATTACCCGGGCGCTGGGGCAGATTGACTATCAGGGGGATTTTACGTTTGAGGTAACCAGCTATCTCACCCCCTTTGACGATGAGATGGCGGACAGGGCCCTTCAATTCCAGGCGGAGGTCGGACGGCATCTGATGAAAAAAATCAACGATTCCCGGCCCAAGTAAACCAAATACACCTGTATTCATAACCGAAAATGACGCCCGGACGAGGGGCTTTTCCGCCGGACAAGGCGTATTTTCTTGGAATCCTAGGAGGACCCCAAGAAAATGGGACGCAGAATGGCGGGGAACGGCCCGCCGGCCGGTGCGCTGAGAGATGTTAAGCAGGCGTTAAGACAGACACGGACGGAAACCATCCGTCCGTGTCATTTCAAATCATCATTCCGATTTTGGGAAGGGGGTGGGATGATGGGAACCGATTGTTTGAGCTGGAACCTTCAGCTGGAGTTTTTTCTGCGGATTATCCTGTCCAGCCTGTGCGGCGTCATGATTGGCTTTGAACGGGCCAAGCGCTTTAAGGAGGCCGGAATCCGCACCCACTGCCTGGTGGCCTGCGGAGCGGCTCTGTTCATGATTATGTCCAAGTATGGCTTCGCCGACACGCTGAACGAGGCGGGGGAGTTCCTGTACGGCACCAAGGGGGCGGATTCCTCCCGGATCGCGGCCCAGGTGGTCAGCGGAGTGGGTTTTTTGGGCGCGGGCGTCATCTTCCGCACGGGGATGTCCATCAAGGGACTGACCACGGCCGCAGGGCTCTGGGCGACCTCCGCCGTAGGCCTGGCCCTGGGCGCGGGCATGTACGGCATCGGAGCGCTGACCACGGTCCTGATTGTGCTGGAGCAGTATTTCATGCACTGGTTCCATATCGGAAACGAGGCCTATATCAGCCAGGAGCTGTCCATTACCTTTCACTACTCCTCCGGCCTGCAGGATTGCATATTCGGTATGCTGAGCGCCCGCGGCGGAATCATTTTTTCATGCAGGGCGGAAAAAAACGGAGGGGATGATATCACCTATCACATGGTCATCCGCATCAAAGAGCCCATCGCGGTGCAGGAGATGCAGGAGCTCATGGAGCGGCATCAGGATATCAGCGCGTTCTCGGTCTGAGAGATGTTAAATAGGCTCTGAGGAGGTGTTTCGTACCGTTCCAAGGAGCGGTTTTGCGGGCCCTTTTTGGCTGCGCGCCGCCGTTTTCCGGAAGCGCATCCGGAGGTTCCGCGCCGCCCTGTTTTAATTTCTGTGCCTTCTTCTTTTTCCTGCTGTGCGGCAGAATATCTGAACGCTTTGTACATTGCGGGCGGCAGTTCAGGGGACCTTCCTCAAACGGCCTTTTTCCGCATCCCATTCAAATTTCCGCTTGCCGGCCCGGGTATGGCGCATCTGCCCCCAACCCCCATTCTTATGTCCGTTCCGGCTATCCGGACCGCCGGCGGGTTATCTCCGCAAAAGAGAAAGGCGGCCCTGCATGTTTGCCGGATAAGGGCAAACGCAGGGCCGGCCGCTTCATTCAGCAATCCGGAGCTTGGATTAAGAACCTGTATTCATAACCGGGCCAAGGGCCTGTTTGGAACATGGCCCATACGCCCAAACATCAGGTGTTTTGCTGACGTTTTCCAGACAAGGCCTGGTACTCCGCCAAGCCAGAAAACTGCATTTGCCTTTTGGCTGGATTTTCGCACAACTTTGCTGCCGTCCTTGATGGGCGTCAGCCTACCGGCGTCCGCTTCCTTGTTCTGCAAAAATCCTGCTCAAAATTCAATTTGCAATTCCTAATTTGGCAGAGTACCAGCGCCTGTTCCACATCTCTCATCACACCGGCCGGCGGGCCTTTTGCCGCCGTTCTGCGTTAAATTTTCGCAGGAATCCACCGAGGATTCCTGCGGAAACCTGCCTGGTCCGGCGGGAAAATCCCCTGCCGTTCGGCATACTTTGAGATATTAAGCGGGCGCTTAAACCCTGATTCCCAGCTTCTCGGCAACCTCCTCGGGAGAGAGGCCGGCTTCCTTCGCTTTGGAGAGCACCGCCTTCATCGTTACGGGGTGGAGGAGCCTGTCCCGTTTGGCCTCCAGCTCCGCGATTTCTTCCTTCTTCTTGGCAATTTTTGTTTCGATGAGAACGATGCGCTCTTCAATAGTTTTTGCTGCCATTACGGAATACCTCCAGCTGTAAAAAGATACTCTTATAATATGACAAGATGACGCGGTTGTCAATCAAAATCATTCAAGTTTTTTCTAAAAAATTGCCGCAATCTCAAAAATGAAGACGCTTATTCCTTCAAAAGCTCCCGCAGGCGGTCCACGGCCCGGCGCTCCAGCCGGGAGATTTGGACCTGGGACACGCCCATGACCTTGGCCGACTGGGTCTGCGTCAGATTTTTGTAGTAGCGCAGCAGCAGCACCTGCCGCTCCCGCTCGGGAAGGCTATCCATGGCGGCGTGGAGGGTCAGGCGCTCCACCACCGCCTCCTCCATGCCCCCGCTGCCCAGCAGGCCCTCCAGGGTCAGGCCGCTCTCCCCCGCCTCCGCCTGGAGGGAGGCCACCGCGTCGGTGGCCGTCTCTGCGGCGGCGATTTCCTCCGGATCCAGCCCGGTCTCCTCCGCCAGCTCGGACAGGGTAGGGTCCCGGCCCAGGCGGGCGGCCAGGCGGCTTCGGGTGGCCCGCACGGACACCCCCCGCTCCTTCAGCGCCCGGCTTACCTTCACCGCCCCGTCGTCCCGCAGAAAGCGCCGGATTTCTCCGGCGATTTTGGGGACGGCGTAGGTGGAAAACTGGGTGCCGAAGGCGGGATCATAGCCCCGCACCGCTTTCAGGAATCCCAGGCAGCCCAGCTGGTACAGGTCCTCCGGCTCCACGCCCCGCCCGTAGTAGCGGCGGACCACGCTCCAAATCAGGCCGTTGTTTTCCTCCAGCACCTGCTCGCAGGCCCGGTTGTCCCCCTCCCGTGCGGCCTGGAGTACCTCCGGCGCCGAGACGCCCCCGCTCATTGGACGCCTGCCCGGCGGGAGATACGCTTGCGCATGGTGACGGTGGTCCCCTTCCCCGGCTGGGAGCGCACCCGAAGCAGGTCCATAAAGCTCTCCATAATGGTGAATCCCATGCCGGAGCGCTCCTCGCTCCCTGTGGTGTACAGGGGCTGGCGGGCCTGCGCCACGTCGGGGATGCCCACGCCCCAGTCCCGCACTACAATCTCCAGGCTGTGGTCCTCCCCCAGGGACAGCCGCATGGAAATTTTCCCCAGACAGTCGGGGTAGGCGTGGACAATGGCGTTGGTCACCGCCTCGCTCACCGCCGTCTTCACATCGTTCAGCTCATCCAGGGTGGGGTCCAGCTGGGCGGCGAAGCAGGCCGCGGCCGCCCGGGCAAAGCCCTCGTTGGACGAGCGGCTGGGAAAGGTCAGCGTAGTATAGTTTTCCGCTTTTTTCATATGTATCTCCTCCTATTCAAAGCGTATCAGCTTTTGCACGCCTGCCGCGCAGAAGACCTTGCGGGCCTGCTCCGGGACGTTGCACACCGACACCTCGCCGCCCAGCTGTCCCATCCGGCGGAATGCGCGGATCAGCACGGCGATGCCCGAGCTGTCGGTAAAGGCCAGCCCCTCCAGGTCCAGGATCAGCCGGCGGGGCAGGGCGGCGTCAATCTGCCGGTCCAGCTCCTCCATTACCTGCCGGGCGTGGTGGTGGTCCAGCTCTCCGCTGATGGCGGCTTTCAGACAGCGCTCGGATTCGCTGCATGTGATGGCCATGGACTCTCCTCCTTGATTTTCCATTTTTTGTATTTTTATTATAGGACAGGCCCTGTGCGCATTTTGTAAAAAACCGGCGGTTCTGCTCCTTTTTTCCGGTTATAATCCGGTTCGGGCCTCACATACTACTGTGCGGATGGAACCTCCAGAAATTCTTTCGCGCCGGACAGTACTTTTTCAAAGCACGGCCCGGCGCGGACGTATCGAAAATGCGGAGGATGAGACAGATATGAAACGATTCCTTGCAGCCGCCTGCGCGGCCACGCTGCTTGCCGCCTCCCTGACCGCGTGCAGCAGCGACACTCAGACCCCTGACGCCGGGACCAAATCCGGCAGCCCGTCCGGCACGGCCTATACCGCCCCCGGGCAGGTGCGCAGCTACACGGGCACCCGCCGGACCGGCCTGACGGACGGACGCTACACGGCCTACTCCAACGGCTATGTGGAGGACGGAGGCGCGCTGGCCCAGGACGGCACCCCCGCCGGCGACATGGCCCGGGGCGCCCGGGACCTGACCCGCGGCGTGGAGAACGCGGTCTCCGACGCCGGCCGCGCCGTAGGCAATGCGGCCCGGGAGATCACCGGCGCCGAATAATCCGGCTTCGAGAAGCAGCCGTTGGAATGCGGGGCCGCCATCCTGAGGGAGCTGTAAGCCCGCAGGGATGAGCGGCACCGAGACGGACGGCGGAGCGGAAACGCCCCGCACCCGGCAGCCCCCGGCGGGCCCCGGCCTGAGGGGGCGGAGAACCCGTCTGCGCCGGCCGTGAAGGACGGGCGGAAGACAGGAACCCCCTGATGCGGAACACAAAGGTTCTGCATCAGGGGGTATATTTGTCAAAAAGTTTGGGTGCCGCCGCACGGGGCGGGGTTCACAGCCTGTATCCATAGCCGGAAAGGGCCCGCCCGGGCGGCGTTTTTTAAGGCGGGGAGCCGCGCCCTCAGAGGGCGGTTTTCAGGGCCTGGGCAATCTGGTCGGGGCAGGAGGTGGGTTTCATGCCGCAGCGGATGCCCTCCATGCGCTGAATGGCGTCCTCCACCTTCATGCCCTCAATCAGCCGGCAGATACCCTGGAGATTGCCGTGGCAGCCGCCGGCAATCTGGGCGGAACGGATAACACCGTCCTCCACATCAATCAGGAATTCTTTGGAACAAACCCCGCGGGGTACATATCGGATTGTCATATCAAGCACACCTCTGTTTTCAAATGTGAGATAATCATAGCACAACCCGGGAAAAATAACAAGCGGAGGTCCCGGAATTGGTCCTCCGCTTGTTTTCGCCTGCTCACAGCTCTTTCTGCTGGAGCTGAAGCCGGTCGGCAATCATGGCAATAAACTCGCTGTTGGTTGGCTTGCCCTTCACGTTGGAGACGGTGTAGCCGAAATATTTCTGAAGGGTCTCCAGGTCGCCCCGGTCCCAGGCCACCTCGATGGCGTGGCGGATGGCCCGTTCCACCCGGCTGGCGGTGGTATTGAACCGCTTGGCCACCTCGGGGTAGAGGACCTTGGTCACGGCGTTGATGACGTCCATGTCAGCCACCGCGATCAGGATCGCCTCGCGCAGGTATTGATAGCCCTTGATGTGGGCCGGGACGCCCACGTCGTGAATGATGGCGGTCACCATGCTTTCCAGGGTGCGGGAGCGGTCCCGGTCGTCCTCCAGATGGCTGCTTCCGGTCAGCTGGCGGATTCGCTCGCATACGGTGCTCACCCGGCAGGGCTTGGTCATATAGTGGTCCGCGCCCTTGTCGGCGGCCAGCTGGGCCATGCTGCCCTTGGCAAAGCCGGACAGGATAATGACCTTTGGCCGGCGCTCCAGCTCCATGGAGGACAGCTGTTCCAGCACCTCGATGCCGTCGATTTTTGCCAGTACAATCTCCATGACCACAAGGTCGGGCTGCTTTTCCCGCACCATGCGCAGCAGCTCTTCTCCGTCGCCGGTCTCGCCGACCACCTGGATATCGGGTTCGCTGTCCAGATTTTCGATAAAGCCCCGGCGAAATTCCTCCCCAGTGTCTGCGATGAGGATACGTTTTGTCAATTCCATTTCTGTTCTCCCTTTCTGGCGAGTTTCGCCGCAATTCTGATTTGGAGTTCGACCGGTCGTCTATAATTTATCATAATCAGACAGCATACGCAAGATGTTTTTGCCAAAAAATGGTATTTTATTTTCCAACAATTGCCGACGAATTTCAACATTCCGACCCGTTTCTTCTACGTTACGACACGGCGGCCTGCTCCTCCCGTCCGGTCTGGGCGGCCATATTTTCCGCTAAAATCCCGTATCCGCGGGTCGGATCGTTGATGAGCACGTGGGTCACCGCCCCCACCAGGCGTCCGTCCTGAAGGATGGGCGAGCCGCTCATGCCCTGGACAATTCCTCCAGTTTTTTCCAAAAGCTCCGGGTCTGTGACCTGGACCATCAGGTTGCGGGTCTCCCCGGCGGCGGCGGGGTAGACGTGGGTGATTTCCACGGCGTACTCCTCCACGGCCTCCCCGTCGATGTTGGACAGAATGGAGGCGGGCCCCACCTTTACCTGATCCCGGGAGGCAATCTCCACCGCCGGGGAGCCGGTGTCAAAGTCGCTGCCGCTGAGCACGCCGTAGATGCCCGTCTGGGTGTTGGCGTACAGAATGCCCAGGTCCCGGTATACGTCAAAATTCCCGTGGAGCTCCCCGGGCTCGCCGGCGGTTCCCCGCTTCACGTCGGAGACGGAGGCATACATGATGCTGCCCGTCTCCAGCGGCATCAGCAGAGAGGTGTCCACATCGTTGACGCCGTGGCCCAGAGCGGCGAAGGTGCGGCTGTCCGGGTCATAATAGGTCATGGTGCCGATGCCGGCCATGGAGTCCCGCAGCCATACGCCCAGCTGGTAGACGCCCTGATTGTTCTGCACCGCCTGGGCGGACAGCTGAAGCGACCGGCCTCCCCGGTCCACCTGGAGAATCAGCGGCTGGCCGCCGTCCTGGGTGACGATGGCCTGCACCTGCTCAATGGTGTCCACCTCCTGGGCGTTGATGTGGGTGATGATGTCGCCGGTTTTCAGCCCGCAGCTCCGGCCGGGGCTGACCGTGCTGGCAGAGGTTTCCAGATCGGAGAGGCCCACCACCAGAACGCCGTTGGAGAACAGCTTGATGCCCACGGCCCGGCCCAGAGGCACTACCTTCCTGCCGGTCTCCAGCGCGGCGGGCGCGGCGGCGGCGGGCGTCCTGGGCAGCTGCAGCACCACCGCGCCGGAGGCGGCCTGAACGCCGTCCCGTGCCAGCAGGAGGGTCAGCGCCAGCCCCAGCAGCAGCGCCGCCCCCGCCGGCAGCAGCGCCCAAGGCCTGTGTTTTGTGTCTTGTTCCATAATTCCACCCCCTGAGTTTTCCATTTTTTCCCGCGAAAAGCCCTGCGGCTCCCCGCAAATTCATTATAGCCAGTCCGGGCGGGAAAAAACGTGGGCGGACCTTCCACCTTTTCCATGGAAAAAGTGAAAAAGCCCGCCCGGCAAGGGGACAGAAAATGGAAACGGAGATTTTCCGCGTTTTTACAATTTTTCAGCAGTCATACATGAATTTTGAAGACGCACTTGCGCACGGCCGCAGGGCCCTCCGGGGGGACGATGCCGGGCGCGTGGGCGTCGTTGGGGAAGAGGACGGCAAAGCGGTCATCCTGAAGGGTGATGGAGTCCAGCGGGCCGCGGTAGAACCAGATATCCCCCTCGGGGCGGGCCTCCACCTCCTCGGTCATGTCGGAGACCAGGCCGACGCCCATGCGCTCCCTGCCGGAAATCAGATACTGCACGTCGATAAACTCCCGGTGGGCCTCGGGGCGGTCGTTGTCCTTCTCGGCGGTGTAGGACTGGAGCATGTACCGGAAGCCGAACCCGTCCACCTCGTAGGTGCCGTCCTCCAGCCGGGAGAAATCGGTGTCCCGGATGATTTCCAGCGCCCGGTAAATCCGGGGGATTCCCTTGTAGTTGTCCATGTTTTTCAAGCTGTCAAAAATCATAGCGCAGTCTCCTCCCGCGGTCCCGGACAGGCCGCGTTTTCTTGTTTTTCCCGCCGGACGGCCGCCCGGCGGAGCAGTTTCATTATACCGTGAACGCCGGGCGGCCGCAAGAGGCGCAATCCCTTGCGCGCTCCAAAATTTAGGGGGCGATGTTTCTTAATAGAGAACGTCGTGCTGGAAACCCGGGTGTTTCCAGGGCGCCTTTTGGAATAACGCCGAAAAATTTTTGGGGTCTTGCATCTTTTCCGAGCGTTTTATATAATAAACTCAAAAGGAGAAAGCTGTTCTTTTATAGAGAACGAAGGGAGGCCGCCATGGAGGAGCAGACGCCGAAGGTAAAATCCCTGGCCAAGGCGCTGAGGGTGCTCTCCTGCTTCACCGTGCAGGAGCCGGAGCTGGGCGTCACCGAGCTGGCGGAGCGGATGGGGGTCACCAAGTCCAACATCCACAATATTCTCTCCACCTTTCAGAGCATGGGGTACTTAGAGCGCCTGCCCGACGGACGGTACACGCTGGGGCTGAAAATGCTGGAGTACGCCTTTATCATCAACCAGCACCTGGGCTATCCCAACGCAATCTATGACATCATGGTGGATACGGCGGGCAAAACCGGCGAGATTGTCTATTTCGGGGTGCCCTACGGCACCAGCGTGCTGTATCTCTATGTAGCCCATCCGGTCAACCGGTTCGGGGTGCTGCCCTACCGGGACATCCTGGGGGAGACGGCCCCCTTCTACTGTACCGGAATCGGCAAGGCCATACTGGCCTACATGCCGGAGGAGGAGTGGCTGAAGCACATTCCCGAGCAGCGGAAGAGCTACCAGCCCAACACCATCACGGACCTGGACGCCATCCTGGAGGAGCTGCGCCGCACCCGCCGCCGGGGCTACGCCATCGACAATGTAGAGCGGGATCCGGACGTGCGCTGCGTGGGCGTTCCGGTGTACAGCGCCAACCGGCAGCTGGTGGCGGGGCTGAGCACCGCCGGCCCCTCCATGACCATGACCGACGGGAAGCTGCTGGAGTGCGCCGGCATTCTGCAAAGCGCCGCCATGAAGATGCGGGACCGGATTTACCGGTAATAAGGATTTCTGACGGCCCCCGGGCCGTGGAAATAATCAGCAACCAATTTTGATAGGAGGATCACAGAAATGAACAATTGGAAACGTGCACTCACCCTGACCCTGGGCGGCGCCATGCTGGCGGGTCTGCTGGCCGGCTGCGGCAGCAAGCCCAGCTCCAGCACCCCCGCCGGCTCCACCCCTGCCGCCTCCACCCCCAGCACCGCCCCCGCCGCCTCCGCCCCTGCCAACGGCAGCGACGTGGGCGACCCCGTCAACCTGGTGTTCTCCATCGCCGCCGTCCCCACCGACGCCCACGGCGCGGCCCAGAAGGTCTTCAAGGAGACCCTGGAGTCCATCTCCGGGGGCAACATGACCGTGGAGTGCTATGACTCCGGCACCCTGTACGGCCAGGACACCGAGACCGACGCCATCAAGAACGGCGACGTGGACATGATTTACTCCTCCGCCTCCTGGCTGACCGACGGCTCCCCCTGGATTTCCATGTTCACCGCCGGCTATGTCTTCCAGAGCTATGACCACATGACCACGGTCATGAACGGCGACATCGGCAAGCAGGTCTTCCAGCGCGTGGCCGAGGAGCAGGGCATCCTGCCTCTGGGCTGCTACTACCTGGGCACCCGTCAGGTCTCCCTGTCCGCCGACAAGGAGATTAAGGTCCCCGCTGACCTGAACGGCGTCAACCTGCGTATGCCCAACTCCGACGCCTGGGTGTTCCTGGGCAAGGCCATGGGCGCCAACCCCACCGCCATCGCCTTCAACGACCTGTACCTGTCTCTCCAGACCGGCGCTGTGGACGGCCAGGACAACCCCCTGCCCACCGTGCAGTCCGCCAAGTTCTACGAGGTTCAGAAGTCCATCTCCCTGACCAACCACCTGGTTGACTCCGTGTGGCCCACCATCAACGTGAATACCTGGAACAAGCTGACCGACACCCAGAAGAACTGGGTCCTGGAGGCTGTTGAGGCCGGACGCAAGGCCTGTGACGAGCAGAACCTGAAGACCGAGTCCGAGGTTCAGGACTTCCTGAAGGAGCAGGGCCTGAAGATTTACGAGGCCGACGTGGCCGCCTTCGCCGACCATGTTCTGAACACCTATCTGAGCGACCCCATCTCCGACAGCTGGGACAAGGACCTGCTGAAGCAGATTCAGGATATGGCCTGATTTTTACTTAGAACCTGTATTCATAACCGAAAATGACGCCTGGGTGAGGAATTTTTCCGCGTGTCCCCGCAAGGGGGGGGCCATGGGTCTAAGCGGTGGAACCGCTAAGGACCATGGGATATTCCAAGAAAATGGAACACAGTACGGCGGGAAAAGGCCCGCCCAGGCGTGCGTTTGAGGTTGTGAATACAGGATCTTAAATTCGGCGCTTTTTCAGAGAAACGAGGAACCCTGCGGGGGGCCGGGAAGGTCCCGGCCCCCTGTTTCATCCCCTTTTTTGCAGAGAAGGGGGGGGGACAGCTTGTGTGAAAGGAGCGGAAAGCATGAAGAAAGTCGGTGCATTCATCCGCGAATGCGTGGAAATGTATATTCCGATGATAGCCTTTGTCGTGCTGTTTGTTATTTTCGTTTTCCAGGTATTTATGCGCTATGTCATGAAAAATCCCCAGGCCTGGACTGCCGAGGTGGAGCAGTCCTGCTTCCTGTGGCTGGTGCTGCTGGGCGCCTGCTATGCTCAGCGGGTCAAGGGCCACGTCACCTTCACTCTGGTGTATGACAGCCTGAAGGTGAAGGGCAAGGCCATTACCGCCATGCTGGGCAATATTCTGATTACCTTCGCCTGCCTGATTACCCTGATGCCCTCCGCCAAGTACATCATCGGCCAGCTGGAGCGCGCCCAGCTGACCAGCGTGCTCAAGTGGCAGAAGGCCTATGTGTTTGCCCCCTATGTCCTCTTCCTGGCCATTATCGCCGTGTATGCCATTATGGATATCTACGAGGAGATTATGGTGCTGAAGGGCGACCAGAAATATATTGACAAAATGCTGGCCGAGTCCAAGTCCGAGGCCGAGATTGCCATTGAGGAGTCTCTGGCCCAGGAGCAGCTGGATTTGAATCATATTGACTACGGCGGAAAGGGGGACAAATAAATGAGCAACCTGCCTCTGATTGTGTTCCTGATCTGCTTCATTTTGATGTTTGTGCTGCGGATGCCCATCCCCACCGGCATGATTGCCGCCTGCACCATGTACTTCCTGATGGACGGGCTGGTGAAGGGCAACAGCTTTTTCGGCATGGTCACCGGCTCGGAGGGCCAGCTCCATCTGGTGGCCCAGAAGAGCATTGAGGCCATCTTTACCAACCAGACCATCATCGCCGTCCCCCTGTTCATATTTGCCGCCAATGTGATGAACGCCGGCAAAATCACCGAGTACGTATTCGGCGTGTGCAAGGGCCTGGTGGGCCGCTTCCCCGGCGGCCTGGCCCACGTGAACGTGCTGGCCTCCCTGGTCTTCTCCGGCATGACCGGGTCCGCCGTGGCCGACGCCTCCGGCCTGGGCAAGATGGAGATTGACGCCATGCGGGCCGAGGGCTATGACGACGGCTTTTCCTGCGCCATTACCGCCGCCTCCGCCACCATCGGCCCCATCTTCCCGCCCTCCATCCCCGCCGTCATTTACTCCATGCTCACCGGCGCGTCCGTGGGCGCCCTGTTTATGGCAGGCATGATGCCCGGCGTGATTCTGGCCGTCGGCCTGTGCATTTACATCGCCATCATCTCCAGCAGGCGCCACTACCCCAAGTCCATGCCTCCCGCGCTGGGCGCCTATCTGCGCTATGTGTTCAAGGCCATCTGGGCCCTGCTCACCCCCGTCATCCTGCTGGTGGGCATCTATACCGGCGTCATGACCCCCACCGAGGCGGGCGCCATTGCCGGATTCTACTCCCTGATTGTAGCCATCCTGGTCTACCGCATCCTGGACTGGAAGGGCCTGAAGCAGGTGCTGATGGACACCGTGAAGGGCACCGGCAACGTGTCCATCATGATTGGCGCGGCCTCCGCCATCTCCTTCATCTTCGCCAAGGAGCAGATTGGCGTGCGCCTGGGCGACTGGATCCGGGGCTTCACCGACAGCAAGGTTGTGTTCCTGCTGATGGTCAACGTAATCATCCTGGTGCTGGGCATGTTCGTGGATACCTCTGTCATCCAGCTGGTTATGATTCCCATCCTGTGGCCCGTGGCCCAGTCCTTCGGGGTGAACATCATTCACTTCGGCCTGATTATCGTCTTCAATATGATGCTGGGCCTGTCCACCCCGCCCTTCGGCATGTGCCTGTTCATCACCTCCGGCATCTCCGGCACCCCGCTGAAGGACGTTATCAGGGAAATCTGGGCGCCGATTGTGGTCATGCTTCTGGTGCTGCTGATTATCACCTTTATCCCCCAGTCGGTGCTGTTCCTGCCCCAGATGTTCGGTATGATGTAATTGGGTTCCCCCAAAAAACTTTGAAGGAGAGAATAGTATGGCTTTTTCCATTGCGCCCGGCGTTTGGCCCGTTATGATTACCCCCTGGACGGATGACAACAAACCCGATTACAAGGCCATTGAGGGCCTGTGCAACTGGTACATCGAGAAGGGCTGCACCGGTATTTTCGCCGTGTGCCAGTCCAGCGAAATGGCCTTCCTCAGCGAGCAGGAGAAGCTGGACATCGCCAAGGCCGTGACCGAGGCGGTGGGCGGCCGCATCCAGGTAGTGGCCTCCGGACACACCGCCGACGACAAGCCCACCCAGTTCCGGGAAATCGAGAACATGATGAAGATTCCCGGCATCGGTGCTTACGTGCTGGTCTCCAACCGCCTGGACCAGAAGCACGAGGGCGAGGAGGTCTTCCTGAAGAACGCCCAGGAGATTTTTGACCGGTTCCCGGAGATTGACTTCGGCATCTATGAGTGCCCCATGCCCTGGAAGCGCCTGGTCTCCCTGGACTTCCTGAAGGCGGTGGCCCCCAAGGGCCGCATGGTCTTCCTGAAGGACACCTGCTGCGACTACGAGCTGATTCGGGAGCGGCTGAAGGCTGTGGAGGGCACTCCGCTGAAGATTTTCAACGCCAACGCCCAGTCCTGGTTCGACAGCTACTGCCACGGCTCCGCCGGCTACAACGGCGTGATGGCCAACCTCCACCCTGATTTGTACAAGTGGTGCTTCGACCACAAGGACTCCGACCCCGAGAAGGCCCGTCTGGTGGCCGACTTCCTCACCGCCGCCGCCATGATTGAGATGCGCGTCTGGCCCTGCAACGGCAAGTATCATCACCAGCTGGCCGGTGTGCCCATGAGCGTCTTTGCCCGCAGCAACGACTGTGCCAAGCTGGACAAAAACGCCAAGGGCGAGGTGGAAAGCCTGATTCACCTGGAGAACTACGTGCGCAGGCAGCTCGGCCTGATCTGAGCGCAGAGGCTCCCGAAACGGTAAAAATACCCGCGCCTGCAAGGGCGCGGGTATTTTTATGCCAGGCGGAAGAGGCACAGAATCATCCCGTAGACGACGCTGGCGCTGATGCCGAACACCAGCACGGGCCCCGCTACGGTAAACAGCTTCACCGCCGTGCCGGTAATCAGCCCCTCGCTTTTGAATTCCAGGGCGGGGGAGACCATGGCGTTGGCAAAACCGGTGATGGGCACCAGGGTGCCCGCCCCGGCGAATTTTGCCAGCTTGTCAAACCATCCCAGGCCGGTGAGCAGGGCGGCGGCCAGAATCAGCGTGACGGACACTGCGGTCGCCGCCCCGTCCTGGTCCAGGCCCCAGTTTTTGTACAGGGTGAGCAGTCCCTGGCCGGCGGCGCAGATGGCGCCGCCCACCAGAAAGGCGCACAGCATATTTTTGCCCATGGGGGAGGGCTTGGAGCGCTGATTGACCAGCTTGCCGTAGTCCTGATTGGTCATGTCCATTGTGGTACACCTCAATTTCAAAACTTTTTCGTATTATGTCCGGGAGGATGAAAAATATGAGGAGGGGCTGGCGGCCGGCTCTTTTTTTGTTATAATAGCATTTAAGAAAGGAGGCGGCGCATTTGGTGGTCTATGGGGCGAGGCATCCCCGGGCCCGGAGCGTCTCCCGGGCGCTGCTGGCCCTGGCGGCGAGGGAGACGTGGGGGCTGGAGGCCCTGCCGGAGCTGGAGACGGGGGAGCGGGGCAAGCCTTTTTTTCCGGAAAATCCGGAGCGGCAGTTCAATCTCAGCCACAGCGGGGAGCTGCTGGTCTGCGCCCTGGACGGCGCTCCGGTGGGGGTGGATATTCAGCAGGAGCGCGCTGTCCGGGACAGCCTGGCTGTCCGGGTGTGCGGCGGGGGGGAGCGGGAATGGCTGCGCCGGCGGGGGGACAGTCCCCAGGCATTTGCGCTGCTCTGGTCCCTGAAGGAGAGCCGCTGCAAGCAGAGCGGGGAGGGCCTGCGCCTGCCGGTATCCGGCCTGCGGGTTCCGCTGCCTGAGGGGGGGGGAAGGCGGCTGGAGCTGGACGGCCTGTATTTTTATATGCGTACCGGGCCGGGCTGGGCCCTGTCCCTGTGCGGGACGGGGGAGTGGGACGGAGAGATACGGTGGCGTGAGCTGGAGTAAGGAAATGAAATTTTGCTCCATTTCCCGAAAAAATAAAAATTTTTTCCGCAAAAACAGGCTTTACGGGAAAACCTGCCGAACCTATAATAGAGCGTGGCCGGACCGGGGCCGCCTCTGGGCGCTCCCGGCGCCGGAACAGCTCCGGACGCTTTGTGCGTCCGAGATAGGGAGGAAGCACATGACAGAACAGGAAAAGATGACAGCCGGGGAGCTCTATCTCCCCGAGACGCCGGAGCTGACCGCCCAGCGCCGCCGGGCCAGGGTGTTGTGCGGCAGGCTGAACCGCACCTCCGTGGAGGAGGCGGACCTGGAGGAGCACCGGGCGGTGATGGAGGAGCTGCTGGGCGCGGCGGGGGAGAACTGCTGTATCAATACGGGGTTTCAGTGCGACTACGGCTATCACATCACCCTGGGCCGGAACGCTTATCTGAACTATAACTGTGTGATCCTGGACTGCGCCCCGGTGCGGATTGGGGAAAATGTGATGATTGCCCCCAACTGCGGCTTTTATACGGCCGGGCATCCGCTGGACGCGGCCACCCGGAACGCCCTGCTGGAGTACGCCTATCCCATCACCGTGGAGGACGACGTGTGGATTGGCGGGAACGTGACGGTTCTGCCCGGGGTGACCATCGGCCGGGGGAGCGTCATCGGGGCGGGCAGCGTGGTCAACCGGGATATCCCGCCCAACACCCTGGCGGTGGGCAACCCCTGCCGGCCCATCCGGACCATTCGGCAGGAACCGTAAAGGAGTTTAATATGTGCGGAATTGTAGGATATATCGGAAGAGAACAGGCCGCGCCCATCCTGCTGGAGGGCCTGGCCCGGCTGGAGTACCGGGGGTACGACTCGGCGGGGCTGGCCGTCCTTGACGGGGAGAAGGGGCTTCAGGTGGTGAAGGCCAAGGGGCGGCTGCGGGAGCTGGCCGGCCGGACGGAGGGCGGGGCGCTGGTGCCCGGCGCCGTGGGGGTGGGCCACACCCGCTGGGCCACCCACGGGGCCCCCAACGACGTCAACTCCCACCCCCAGGTCAGCCAGTCGGGGCGGATTGCGGTGGTCCACAACGGAATTATTGAGAACTACGCCCGGCTGAAGGCCTTCCTGGAGGAGGAGGGGGTGTCCTTTGCCTCCGAGACGGACACCGAGGTGGCCGCCCAGCTGATTGGCTACTACTACCGGGGCGATTTGCTCCAGGCGGTGGGCCAGGCGCTGAACCGGATTGAGGGGGCCTACGCCCTGGGCATTGTCTGCGCCGACGAGCCGGATAAGCTGGTGGCGGTGCGGAAGGACTCGCCGCTGATTCTGGGCCGGGGGGCGGGCTTCCAGATGCTGGCCTCCGACGTGACGGCCATGATTCGGTACACCCGGGACGTGTGCTACCTGGACGACGGGGAGACGGCGGTGCTGACCCCGGAGGGAGTGCAGATTTACAACGCCTTCGGCCGGCCGGTGGAGAAGGAGACCGTCCATGTGGATTGGGAAATCTCCGCGGCGGAGAAGGGCGGCTATGAACACTTCATGTTCAAGGAGATTATGGAGCAGCCCAAGGCCATTCGGGACACCGTCTCCCCCCGTATCCGGGAGGGACGGGTGGTGCTGGACGAGCTGGAGCTGACCCGGGAGGACCTGGAGAACCTGGACCGGCTGTACATCATCGCCTGCGGCTCCTCCTATCATGTGGGGATGGCCGCCAAGTACATTCTGGAAAAGCTGCTGCGCATTCCCGTGGAGGTGACGCTGGCCTCGGAGTTCCGCTACTGTACGCCCATCGTGACGCAGCGCACCCTGGCCCTGGTGGTCAGCCAGTCGGGGGAGACCATCGACACCCTGGCCGCCATGCGGGAGGCCCGGCGGCTGGGGGCGCGGATTTTCTCCATCGTCAACGTGGTGGGCTCCTCCATTGCCCGGGAGTCAGACGGTGTACTGTATACCTGGGCCGGACCGGAGATTGCCGTGGCCACCACCAAGGCCTATTCCACCCAGCTGGCGGCGGTCTATCTGCTGGCCATCCGGTGCGCCGAGCTGCTGGGCCGGGTGGATCAGGAGGAGTACCGCGCCATGGTGGCCGGGCTGGAGGCCCTGCCGGGCCAGGTGGAGGAGATTTTGAAGGATACCGAAAAAATTCAGTACTACGCCTCCATCTATTTCAACCACGATTCCATGTTCTTCATCGGGCGGAACATCGACTACGCCGTGGGGCTGGAGGCGTCCCTGAAGCTGAAGGAAATCTCCTACATCCACTCGGAGGCCTACGCCGCCGGGGAGCTGAAGCACGGCACCATCTCCCTGATTGAGGACGGAACCCTGGTAGTGGCCCTGGCAGGGTGGGACCCCCTGTTTGACAAGCTGATGAGCAATGTCCGGGAGGTGAAGGCCCGGGGAGCCGACGTGCTGGGGGTGACTACCCGGGCCCGCGCCTCCGCTATGGCCCAGGGGGTGGACAGCACCATTTCCGTCCCCGATGTGTTCCCCCTGTACCTGCCGTCGGTGGAGGTGGTGCCCGTGCAGCTGTTTGCCTATTACGTGGCCCTGATGCGGGGCTGCGACATTGACAAGCCCCGGAATCTGGCAAAATCGGTCACGGTGGAATAGGCCTGGTCCGGGAAATGGAACTGCGGCCAGGCGCGGAGGGGCTTGCGGTCAGGCGCGGCCGGTTTTTCGCCGGAATACTGGGTGTGTTTCCAGAAGAATTGGCGAAGCGCGGCGGCAAAGGGCCCGCCGGCTGGGCGGATTGGCCATTTTCAAACAGGCCCTGGCGCCGCAGCGCGAGTTGCGTTATCTTGACCCCGAGATGAAATAAGTGGTCCAATTTACAGATTTAGACTTGCGCCCCGAGAGAAAATATACTAAAATGTCTGTAAGCTGCAAGGCCGGCCCCGAGCCGGCCCGTCCGTCCTGCCCGGGGCTGCGGAAAGCGGGCGGCGGACTACCCTACAAAACAGCTCAAGGAGCAACCGGAGGTCGTTCAACATGAGAAAAGTAAACTTTACCGAAACCGTGCTGCGTGACGCCAACCAGTCCCTCATCGCCACCCGCCTGCCCTACAGCAAGTTCGAGCCCATCCTGGAGACCATTGACAGGGCGGGCTATTACTCCGCCGAGGTCTGGGGCGGCGCCACCTTCGACGTGTGCCTGCGCTACCTCCAGGAGGACCCCTGGGACCGGCTGCGCAAGATTCGCGCCAAGATGCCCAACACCAAGCTGCAGATGCTGCTGCGGGGCCAGAACATCCTGGGCTATAAGCACTATCCCGACGACGTGGTGCGCAAGTTTGTGGAGCACTCCATCAAAAACGGCATTGACATCATCCGCATCTTCGACGCGCTGAACGATGTGCGCAACCTGCAGGTGGCCGTGGAGGAGACGGTGAAGCGCGGCGGCCACGCCTCCGGCACCATCTGCTTCACCACCAGCCCCGTCCACACCCTGGAGAAGAACGTCCAGATGGTGAAGGAGCTGAAGGAGATGGGCGTGAAGTCCATCTGCATCAAGGACATGGCCGGCATCATGGGCCCCAAGGAGTCCTACGACCTGGTGTCCGCCATCAAGGACGCGGTGCCCGAGCTGCCCGTGGTCATTCACACCCACTGCACCACCGGCCTGGCCTTCATGACCTGCCTGAAGGGCGTGGAGGCGGGCGCCGACGTAATCGACACCGCCATCTCCTCCTTCTCCGGCGGCACCGCCCAGCCCGCCACCGAGACCCTGGCCTACGCCCTGCGCTCTCTGGGCTATCAGGTGGACCTGGACGACAAGGCCCTGATTGAGATTGCCGACTTCTTCAAGACCGTCCGGGCCGGGTTCATCAAGGACGGCACCCTGAACCCCATCTCTATGGCCACCGACACCCAGTGCCTGAACTATCAGATTCCCGGCGGAATGCTGTCCAACCTGATTTCCCAGCTGAAGATGATGAACGCCCTGGATAAGCTGGACCAGGCCCTGGCCGAGACCCCCAAGGTCCGCGCCGACCTGGGTTATCCTCCCCTGGTGACCCCCACCAGCCAGATGGTGGGCTCTCAGGCGGTGCAGAACGTGCTGGCCGGCGAGCGGTACAAGGTGGTGGGCAAGGAGATTAAGGCCTACTGCCGCGGCGAGTACGGCCGCACCCCCGCCCCCATCGACCCGGCCATCCAGAAGAAGATTCTGGGGAACACCCCCGTGGTGGAGGGCCGCTTTGCCGACACGCTGGAGCCCGAGTTTGAGAAGACCAAGAAGGAACTGGGCGCCACCGCCAAGAGCGATGAGGACGTGCTGAGCTACATCGCCTTCCCCCAGGTGGCCATGGCCTTCTTCAAGGACCGGGAGGCCGGATTCCCCAAGAAGGAGGAGGCCCCCGCCGCCAAGGCAGAGGCCCCCAGGAAGGTGGAGACCGCCCCCATCCCCGCATGGCAGGGCCACGTATACTACGCCAACGTGCCCGCCCCCGCCAGCGCCGGGTACTCCGTGCGGCCCATCCAGCCCTTTGCCGCCTCCTATCAGCCCCCCCATCTGGTGATGGGCGGAAATGACTGTACCGGGAACTTCACCGTCACCATCGACGGGAAGGCCTTCCAGGTGACCGTGGAGAAGGCGGGCGGCCCTGCCGCGCCTGCGGCCGCCGCTCCGGTTCCTGCGGCCCCCGCGCCCGCGCCCGCTCCGGCCCCCGCCGCGCCCGCCGCCGCTCCGGCCCCCGCCCCCGCAGCGGCCCCCGCCGCCCCTGCCGCGGCCCCCGCTGCCGGTGAGACTGCCGTGAACAGCCCCATGCCCGGCAATGTGTTCAAGGTGGAGTGCAAGCCCGGCCAGCCGGTCCAGGCCGGCGACGTGCTGGTGGTGCTGGAGGCCATGAAGATGGAGATTGAGGTCTCTGCCCCCGTGTCCGGCACCGTCAAGTCCGTGGCCGCCGCTGTGGGCACCGCCGTGAACACCGACGACCTGCTGGTGGTTCTGGGCTGAGAAGAATAACGCAAATGGAGGCCGATTGCTCGGCCTCCATTTCAAAACCGGCCGCCCGTTCTCCGGAGCGGGCGGCCGCAAAAGAGAGATACGCAGGAGGAACCCTGATGAAAGGAATTGTCTTGGCGGCGGGCAAAGGGACCCGCCTGTATCCGATGACCAAGCCGGTGTGCAAGCCGCTGCTGCCGGTGTACGACAAGCCGCTGATTTACTATCCCATCGCCATCCTGATGCAGGCGGGGATTTCCGACATCCTGGTGATCGTGCCCCCGGGGGAGACGGAGACCTTCGCCGCCCTGCTGGGGGACGGGGGCCAGTTCGGCCTTCGCGTGTCCTATGCCGAGCAGACGGTGGCCCGGGGTATTGCCGACGCGCTGCTGATTGGCGAGGAGTTTGTGGGGGACGACCAGGTGTGCCTGGTGCTGGGGGACAACATCTTCTATGCGCCCACCCTGGGGGCCACGCTGAAAAAGGCGGCCGCCCAGACCAGCGGCGCCACGGTGTTCGGCTACTGGGTGGAGGACCCCAGGCCCTTCGGCGTGGTGGAGTTTGACGAGAGCGGAAAGGCCATCTCCATCGAGGAGAAGCCCCGTTACCCCAAGAGCAACTACATTGTGCCCGGCCTCTATTTCTACGACCGGCAGGTGATGGAGATTGCCCGGGGGCTGAAGCCCTCCGCCCGGGGCGAGCTGGAGATTACGGATGTGAATCTGGAGTATCTGCACCGGGAGCAGCTGCGGGTGATGCCCCTGGAGCGCAATTTCGTCTGGCTGGACGCGGGCACGGCGGACAGCCTGCTGGCCGCGGGGCAGACCATCAAGAAGATTCAGGACGAGACGGGCCGGTATGTGGGCTGCCTGGAGGAGCTGGGGCTCTACGAGGGCTGGCTGGAGGTCGGCCATGTCCACCAAACCGGTGAGCAGCTGGGAATGACGCTGTACGGAAAATATCTGCAATGTCTGTAAGGGCCGGTCCTGCATCGTTTGGCCCCCTTGATCCCGCCTGGAAGGGAAACGCTGGGAGCCGCCAAGGCGGTTCCCAGCGTTTTCAGCGCCTACAGGCAGGTGGGCGGCGGCGGAGCGGAAGCGGGCACCTGATCGGCCTCTGCCTCAATGCGCGCCTCCTCGCCCGCTGCGATATCGGCAATCTGAAGCAGCAGAGTGCCAATCTCCCGGATGGAGAGGGAGGAGAAGCGGACGCCGTTTTTCAGGCAGTACATCAGAAGCTGGGCAGAGACGGCCTGGGCGGGGTCTGTGCCGCCAAGAAGATTCAGCGGCGGAATGCCCAGGTTTCCGGCCACCATTTCCACAGTGTCCAGGGTGGGATTGGCCTCGTCCCGCTCGATTTTCAGCAGAGAGGTGCGGCCAATGCCCAGTTCCTTGGCAAATTCCTCGGCGGACAGGCGCCTTTGTGCCCGGAAGCGTCGGATACAATCAGAAAAAGCATGAGCTAAAGTCTTTGCCACAGCGCGTCTCTCCTCCTGTGCGGGAATGAATGTGGGATACTTCTACTCTTTAAGAATAGTACATTTTGTCGAAAAGAGCAAGTCCATTATAGTGGCGGTTCGGACACTTGAGGGACGGGCCTGGGTTTCTGAGAAGTTTTTATTGCCAACGGCGCGGATTTGTGGCAGAATGTGTAGGAAGAGCAGAGGAAGGAGCGATTTACTGTGAAGCGTTTTTCACGGCTGTTCGGGGCGGCGCTGGCCGTCCTTCTGGCGCTGGTCCTGGCCCTGCCGGCCCTGGCGTCCCCGCCTGAACCGGGCGGCACAGCCACCGTGCTGTTTACCCACGACCTGCACTCCCATTTTCTGCCTCAGCCCACAAAGGACGGGAACGAGTCGGGGGGCTACGCCCGCCTGGCCTCCGCCCTGGCCCGGGAGCGCAGAAATAATCCGGACGCGCTGACGGTGGACGGGGGAGATTTTTCCATCGGCTCGCTGATTCAGACCCTGTACACCACCCGGGCCGCCGAGCTGCGCACCATGGGGGCCATGGGCTACGACGCGGTCACGGCAGGCAACCACGAGTTTGACCATACCGGCACGGGCTTTGCCAAAATGCTTCAGGCGGCCTATGGCAGCGGCGGAAAGCTGCCCGCCCTGGTCATGGCCAACTACAAGCCCTCCGCCGAGAATCCCGACCAGCTGGATATCCAGCGGGCCATGGCGGCCTACGGGGTGAAGGAGTCCATGCTGCTGGAGCGGGGCGGCGTCACTTACGGCATTTTCGGGCTGATGGGCCTGGACTCCCACGACTGCGCCCCCTCCTCCGGCTTTGTCCTGGAGGACCCGGTCCAGGCGGCCGGGCGGTGCGTCCAGTCCCTGAAGGAGCAGGGGGCCCAGTTTATCATCTGCCTGTCCCACAGCGGGACCAGCGAGAAGACGAAGAATTCCGAGGACGAGCAGCTTGCCCAGAAGGTGGAGGGCATCGACCTGATTATCTCCGGCCACACCCACACCACCCTGGAGGCCCCTATCGTAGTAGGGGATACCTATATTGTCTCCGCCGGGCCCTACTGCCGGAACCTGGGGTCCATCACCCTGAGCTGGGGGAAGGACGGGAAAAAGCAGCTGACGGACTACCACCTGACCCCCATCGACAAGTCCATGGAGAGCGACCCGGACATCACCCTGCTGATTGAGGATTGGAAACAGCAGGTGGGGGGAGATTACCTGGGGCGCTACGGACTGAGCTATGACCAGGTGCTGACCCATACGGACTTTGACCTGCGCACCCCCGTTTCCGGTGTGCAGACGGGCAATTCCCTGGGCGAGCTGGTAGCCGACGCCTTCCTGTGGGCCGCCATGAACCTGGAGGCGGACGCCCCGGAGGTCGAGACGGTGACCGTCACCGCCGATGGGGTGCTGCGGGCCAGCCTGCCCAAGGGGGAGATTACCACCTCCATGGCCTTTGACGTGCTGTCCATGGGGGTGGGCAGCGACGGAACCTCCGGCTTTCCCCTGGTGGGGGTCTACCTGACGGGGAAGGAGCTGAAGGCCGCCGCCGAGGTGGACGCCTCGGTCACCCCCATCATGCCGGCCGCCCAGCTGTACATGTCCGGCGCCAGCTACTCCTTCAATACCCACCGGATGTTTTTTAACCGCGTGACCCATATGTTCCTGGAGGAGGCCGCCTTCCTGGATTTCAACAGGCGGGAGCTGTCCCGGATTGACGACAATCGGCTCTACCGGGTGGTTACCGGCATGTACTCCGCCCAGATGCTGGGCACGGTCAAGTCCAAATCCATGGGCCTGCTGTCCCTGGAGCCCAAAATGGCCGACGGAAGTCCCGTCACCGACTTTGAGGACTGTATCCTGCGGGACGAGAACGGCAGCGAGATTAAGGAGTGGTACGCCCTGGCCGCCTATCTGGCCTACTTTGGGGAGTCGGGGGTGCCCCGCAGCTATGCCGCCCCGGACGGGCGGAAGGACGTCAGCAGCAGCCTGAATCCTATCGAGCTGCTGAAGAACCCCAACTGGCTGACCCTGACGGTGCTGGGGGTGCTGGCCGCGGCGGCGCTGGCGGCGGCGCTGATTTTCCGCTGGGCGGTGCTGCGCCGGCGCCGGCGGCGCTACGGGACGGGAAAGGCCAGACGCTATGGCAGGTAAGCATCATTTCCCCGGCGGATTTTGAAGGAGGAGCAGACATTGTATCAGAAAAACGAGATTGTGGAGAAGAAGAGCCTGACGCCGGAGATTGGGCAAATCTCCGTATATGCGCCGCTGATTGCGGCCAAAGCCAAGGCGGGACAGTTCATCATCCTGCGGGTGGACGAGGAGGGGGAGCGCATCCCGCTGACCATCTCCAAGGGGGAGAACGGCCTGGTCACCGTCATCTACCAGAAGGTGGGAGGGACCACCCTGGCCCTGGATGAGCGGAAGCAGGGCGACTGTCTGAAGGACTTTGCGGGCCCGCTGGGGGAGCCCACCCCTGTGGAGGGATACGGCCGGGTGGCCGTGCTGGGCGGCGGCCTGGGCTGCGCCATCGCGCTGCCCGTGGCCCGCGCGCTCCATCAGGCGGGCAATCAGGTGGACCTGATTGGCGGGTTCAAGACCAGGGACATCGTCATTCTGGAGGAGGAGATGAAGCAGGCCTGCGCCGCCCTCCACATCTGCACCGACGACGGCAGCTATGGCTATCACGGCTTTGTCACCGGCAAGCTGGAGGAGCTGATACAAAGCGGCGTGAAGTTTGACCATGTGTTCGCCATCGGCCCTCTGCTGATGATGAAATTCGCCTGCAAGCTGACCGGGCAGTACGGCATCCCCACCACCGTCAGCATGAACCCCATCATGATTGACGGTACGGGCATGTGCGGCTGCTGCCGGGTGACGGTGGACGGGCAGGTGAAATTCGCCTGTGTGGACGGGCCCGACTTTGACGGCCACAAGGTGGATTTTGACGAGGTGATCGCCCGCAACGGGGCGTATCGGGAATTTGAGGCCGGGCAGAGGGAAAAGCACGCCTGCCGGCTGGGAGGAGGCGCCCTGAATGGCTAATATGCAGACCAATAAAACCCCCATGGCCGAGCAGGCCCCGGAGGTGCGCAGCTGTAATTTCCGGGAGGTGGCTCTGGGCTACACCCTGGAGGAGGCCCGGAACGAGGCGAAGCGGTGTTTGCAGTGCAAAAATCCCGCCTGCGTCTCCGGCTGTCCCGTGGGCATCCCCATCCCGGAGTTCCTGTCCCGGGTGGCCCAGGGGGACATGGCCGCGGCCTATGAGATTCTATCCAACGCCAACGCCCTGCCCGCCATCTCCGGCCGGGTCTGCCCCCAGGAGACCCAGTGCGAGGGAAAGTGCGTCCGATGCCGTCAGGGGGACAGCGTAGGCATCGGCCGGGTGGAGCGCTTTGTGGCCGACTGGGCCGCAGAAAACGGCATATCCAACCTGGCCGCCCAGCCGAAAAACGGCCATAAGGCGGCGGTGATTGGGTCCGGCCCTGCGGGGCTGACCTGCGCCGGCGAGCTGGCCCGGAAGGGCTATGCCGTCACCGTGTTTGAGGCCTTCCACCTGCCCGGCGGGGTGCTCAGCTACGGCATCCCGGAGTTCCGCCTGCCCAAGGAGATTGTCCGGCGGGAGGTGGCCAACCTGGAAAAGCTGGGGGTGGACATCCGGCTGGATATGGTCATCGGCAAGGTGCTGACCATCCCGGAGCTGTTTGAGATGGGCTACGAGGCTGTGTTCATCGGCTCGGGCGCCGGCCTTCCCCAGTTTATGAAGATTCCCGGGGAATCCCTGATTGGAGTCTATTCCGCCAACGAATACCTGACCCGCATCAACCTGATGAAGGCCTATCAGCCCGAGAGCAGCACCCCCATCCTGCACAGCAGGAGCGTGGCGGTGGTGGGGGGCGGCAACGTGGCCATGGACGCCGCCCGGTGCGCAAAGCGCATGGGCGCGGAGGTGCATATTGTCTACCGCCGGGGCGAGGCGGAGCTGCCCGCCCGCCTGGAGGAGATTCACCACGCCAAGGAGGAGGGGATTGTCTTTGATTTCCTCACCGCCCCCGTCTCAATCGAGGGGGACGAGCAGGGGCGGGTGGCCTCCGTCACCTGCGTCAAAATGGCGCTGGGAGAGCCGGACGCCTCCGGCCGCCGCCGCCCCGAGCCCATCCCCGGCAGCGAGTATAAAATGGCCGCGGACGCGGTGATTATGGCCATCGGCACCTCGCCCAACCCCATGAGCTGCTCCGGCACCCCCGGCCTGGAGCGCACCCGAAAGGGCTGCGTGGCCGCGGACGAGCAGGGCCGCACCTCGGCGCCCGGCATTTTTGCCGGCGGAGACGCGGCCACCGGCGCGGCTACGGTGATTCTGGCCATGGGGGCGGGCAAGCACGCCGCCGCCGCCATGGACGAGTATATGAAAAATAAATAATCCGGAAAGACCGCGCCTTGCCCACCACAAGACGCGGTTTTTCAAACTGTGAAGAAGGTCAACGGGCTTTTTTGACACACTGAGCAAAACAAAGTTTTGCGCCGAAAGTTTCTTTCTGATTCTCTTTCTTTTCAAAGAAAGAGAATGAACAACAATACCCGAGGCGAAAAAGGAGCGCCGGCCATGTTTGTGAAAAATCCGGAGTATTTCCTGACCATAGTAAAGGAGCGCAACATCTCCCGGGCGGCGGAAAAGCTGTACCTCTCCCAGCCCTATCTGAGCCAGTATCTGGCCAAGCTGGAGGGGGACCTCGGGGCCACGCTGCTGGACCGGAGCAGGACGCCGCTGAAGCTGACGGCGGCGGGGGAGGTGTTCCACGCCTATCTGGAGCGCCAGCGCTGGCTGGACCGGCAGCTGGACAGCGACCTGCGGCAGCTCCAGGCGGACCGGCGGCAGACGGTGCGGGTGGGGGTGGCCACCTGGCGGGGGAGCGTGCTGCTCCCGGATGTGCTGCCTGCCTTCACCAGGCAGTATCCGGAGGTCCAGGTGGAGCTCCATGAGATGCCGGCCCCCAGGCTGGAGGAGCTGATGGCGGAGGAGGGGACCGACTTCTGCATCATGCACATCCCCGGCGACACCCAGGCCCTGACCTATGAGCTGATCTTGCAGGAGCGGGTGCTTCTGGCCGGCCGCCGGGACCACCCTCTGGTGCGGGACCGGCTGGGGGAAGGGGAGGTCCTGCCCCCCTTTGACCTGCGCCTGCTGGAGCAGGAGACGCTGATTCTGCTGCCCTCCGGCTGGCGGATGGAGCAGGTGCTGCAGAACACCTTTGACGCCTGCGGCCTCAAGCCATGCCGCACCCTGGTGACCACCAACAACACCACCGCCGTCAATCTGGCCGCCGAGGGGGTGGGCTTTGCCTTCCTGCCCGAGACGGGGCTGCGGCAGGCGGGACACCGGGAACAGCTGGCCTTCTTCTCCATCGGGACGCCGCCGCTGACCTGTCCCCTGGCGGCGGTGTATAAGAAAAACGGCTTCCTGCCTCCGGCGGCCCGGGCCTTTATCGACCTGACCCGAGCGGTGTACCGCGCCCTGGATGTGCCCGCCGGGGAGGGCGGTGGAGGTCCGTCAGAGAAAATGTGATTTATTTGTAGCTTTCCTATTGACAGCACCGAATGAAAGTGATATATTTATCCCATCAAGAGGCAAATAAATCACATTTGGAGGAGCTGTCATGAACAAGAAAAAAATCCGCGTCATTGCCCTGGGGGTGCTCTGCCTGGTGCTGAACCTGGCCGCCGTCTGGTACTCCGTCACCTTTAACGAATCCCGGCTGGTGGTCCCCACCGATTTCTCCACCTATGTCTTTCGGGTGCAGGACCTGCCGATGATGGGCGCGGTTCTCCTGCTGACCGCATACGTCTTCTACCTTGTCTTCCTGGTGTGGCAGGCGGCAGGGAAGAGCAAGCGCCGGGAGGTGGAAACGAAGGTCACCCGGAAGGTGGACCCCAGGCTGGGCCTGCTGGGCTTTGCCGGTTTCCTGGGCTTTCTGGGCTTTTGGACCTACCGGCTGGACGGAACCGTGACCCCCTTTCTCTTTTTCGTCTTCTTTGGCTTTTTTGGATTTTACTACGACGGAAAGGTGTCCGGCACCTTTATGGACGAGCGCTACCTGGAGAATACCGCCCGGGCCCAGCTGGAAGCCTCCCGGCTGTCCCTGTCCCTGATTTTCCTCTCCCTGCTCCTGGTGGGGTCGGGACGGCTGATGGGCAGCCTGGAGTACACCCTGATTGCGGAGACGATTATCATCTCCCTGTGTATCGCCCTGTACCTGTTTTTGGGCAGCTACCTGCTCTACCGCTATGACCATGACGATAAAACGGACGACGGGGAAGAGGAGTGACTATGCCGGATTTTGAGTGCAGGCTGAAATTCTACCGCCAGAAGAGAAACCTGACCCAGGAGCAGCTGGCCCAGCTGGTGGGGGTGCGGCGGGAGACCATCATGCGCCTGGAGAAGGCCCAGTACAACCCCTCCCTGAAGCTGGCGGTGGATATCTCCCGGGCGGTGGACGCGCCTATTGAGGAGGTCTTCCTGTTTCCCTGAAAATCAGGAAAACAGGCGGAAGCTAAGAGCCCGCTTAACCTCTCTCATCCCACCGGCCGGCGCGCCCTTTCCCGCCATTCTGCGTGAAATTTTCGCAGGAATCCCCCCGGGGATTCCTGCGAAAAGCTGCCTTGTCCGGCGGAACAATCCCCTGACTCGGGCATACTTCGAGAGATTAAACAGGCTCTAAGCCCTTTTTCTGCGGCGCAACCTGGGGTTGACAAACTTCCAGCTCATTTTGCTTGCCGGAATTCCGCTGTTTTGCTACAATGGTGAGGAAAGGAGCGGATCTGGATGGAACTGAGTGAACGCATCGCTCTGGCCCGAAAGCAGGCGGGGCTGACCCAGGAGCAGCTGGGGGAGGCGCTGGGGGTCTCCCGCCAGGCGGTGAGCAAGTGGGAGGCGGGTCAGAGCAACCCGGACGTGGCCTATGTGGCGGAGATGTGCCGGCTGTTCGGGGTGTCCTCCGACTGGCTGCTGCTGGGGGAAGAGCAGGCCCGGGAGCGGGCGCCCCTGGAATGTCCCGGCTGTAAGTCGGTGGTGACGGGGCTGGACAAGTTCTGTCCCAACTGCGGGCGGAGCCTGCAGGGCGCGGAGGAGGAGCGCTACACCCTGCTGATGCGGCAGGGGGACCACTATCTGGCGGGGCAGGACCTCCAGGACCTGTCCAGCCTGGATTTTCTGACCTGGGAGCCCCCCATGAAATACAAAATGAGCGTGTTCCAGGCGGAGGAGGCGGCAAAGCAGGCCCCTTTTATTGTGGGAAAGGAGCTGAACCGGAGCCAGGTGACCCAGGCGCTGGAGCGGGTGAACTATTCCGAACAGTTCGGGGTGTACCACAGCCGGGAGGGGGAGGACCCCATACAGCTGGCCCGGCTCAGGCCGCTGGACAGCGAGAGCTTCCGCAGGGTAAGGGAGCCGCTGTCCTTCGGCATGGTGGTGGCGGCGGTGATGCTGGCCGTTGTGGCCGCCGTCCTGCTGCTCAGCTTCCTGTGAGGGGCCGCCCTGCGCTGGACGCCGGCGTGCCCGCTGCCGCCGGAGCGTTCTATCTGCTGAACCGCTTTTGGCTCAGCCGGACGGTCCCCGGCTGGCCGGGGCTCTTCCTGCGGTGCTGGGCCAACGATATCCTGGCGGGGGCTGCCATTCTGTGCTGGCTGAACCTGCTGCTGGGGTGGGGGCGGCTGGGCCGGGTGCGCTCCCGGATGGTGGCGGCCGGGTTCCTGCTGGTCTGCGGGCTGGTGTGGGAGTGCGCCGCCCCCCTGTGGAAGCCGGGGGCGGTATTTGATCTTCTGGACCTGCTGGCCTATCAGGCGGGCGGGGCGCTGGTGCTCCTGGCGGACCGGCTGCTGGACCGGAGAAAAAAGCAGACGCGCTGCGGGAAAGGCCCGCAGCGCGTTTTGGCCGGTAACGGAGAAATTCAGCGGAAGTAGACCAGCGGGTCGTCGGGCCGCTCGGCCTTTTCCACGCTCTGGGCGTAGAGGACGACCCCCTCCTCCTCGTAGACGGGGGAGCTCTCCCATTTGATGACGGCGGTCAGGGTAATCCACTCGCCTTTTTTCAGCGAGCGGGCCTTGTCGTACTTGCACAGGAAGCCGAAAAAGCGGATATCGTCGGCACAGCAGGTCATGGCGTTGCGGCCGGGGACAAAGGAGCCCCTGGGCAGGCGCGCCCCGGTCATCGCCTGGGCCTTGAAGGTGATGGTCTTGTCCACATAGCGGTCCGGATGGTCCTGGATGTCCAGATACCAGATGCCGTAATCCCCGTCCTCCAGGGTAATCCGGCGGTCCTCCAGGGAGTAGGGGAGGATATCCTCCACCTCCAGCTGCTCGCCCCTGCTGTCCTCAAAGACGATTTCGCACATGCGGTTGACCGCCCGGATGGAGCGCTTCCAGCCGGACAGAGGCATGTCGCCGGAGCAGCGGTTGAACAGCACCATGTCCGCCTCGGTGACCATGTCGATAATCATGGACTGCATATTGGCGCGGTACATCTCAAAGGTGGAGCCGTCCACCACGTCGATGGCCTGGTACAGCCCCCAGTTTTTAGGCAGCTTCAGCCGCCGCAGGATGTCGATGGGCCACATGCCGTTGTACTCCAGCAGAACCCGCTCGGGCTGATAGCGGCGGTCCACCTCCTGAAGGAAGGCGGTGTTCAGCTGCTCCTGCTCCACCGGGACCATGCGGCAGTTGCGCTGGGAGAGGAACTGCGGGTCGTATTCCGCCTCCCCCTCCTCGCACATCAGGAGCACGGTGCGCTGGCCGTCGTTGAAATAGTCCATGTTCAGCGTGTCGGTCAGCAGGGTGGTCTTGCCGCTGTCCAGAAACCCGGTAATCAGGTAGAGGGGAATGCGGGAGTCGCTCATAGTCTGTCACCTCGTATGGTTCTTGAAGGCTGCGGCGGGACGGCGGAGCCGGTCCCGCCCGTCCTTTTATTGTATCCGACCTGACGGGGAATTGCAAGGCCCTTTGGCGGTTTTTCACGGAAATCAATTTTATTGCGGAACAGTGGAAAAAAAGCGGCGGCTGTGGTAAAATGAAAGGGCGAAGGAGAGGTTGGGATGAGGAGGGACAAGGCGCTTCAAATCCTGGAAAAAGCCCTGTTATGACCGCTGGTGTGTCTGGGGGATGGACAAGGCCCTTCCCCGTCAGCAGTATCATCCCTTCCCATGCCGCTGTATCAGAAAAACGACGCGCGGAAGGGCCGCGGTCTGTATGTTTGGAGGTTTCCCGTGAGCGAATTGTTTGAAAAATCCATTGTGACCCTGGAGCTGCCCCGGGTGCTGGAGCTGCTCGCCGCCTGCGCCGTGACCCAGGAGGGGCGGGAGCGCTGTGCGGCGCTGCGCCCCATGACCGACCCGGACGATGTGCGCCGCGCCCAGGAGGAGACCTCCGCCGCAGCGGAGATGCTGACCCTGCGGGGCAGTCCAGGCTTTTCCGGAGTCAAGCCGGTGGGGGCCAGCCTGCAGCGGGCGGAGATGGGGGGCAGCCTGAACACCCGGGAGCTGCTGGAAATCGCGGCGGTGCTGCGCTCGGCCCGCACCGCCCGGGAGTACGGAGACGCCGGGGAGAAAAGCGTCATCTCCCATCTGTTCCACTCCCTGACCCCTAACCGCTTCCTGGAGGAGCGCATCACCGGTTCCATTGTGGGGGAGGATGAGCTGGCCGACTCGGCCAGCTCCGAGCTGGCGGCCATCCGCCGGCACATCCGGGCCACCGAGTCCAAGGTGCGGGATATTTTACAGAGGCTGATTTCCTCCAACCAGTCCAAATATCTCCAGGAATCCATCATCACCATCCGCTCCGACCGCTATGTGGTCCCTGTGAAGTCGGAGCATAAGAACGCCATTCCCGGGCTGGTCCACGACGTGTCCTCCTCGGGATCCACCTTCTTCATCGAGCCCATGGGGGTGGTGAAGGCCAACAACGAGCTGCGGGAGCTGCTGGCCCGGGAGAAAAAGGAGATTGAGCGTATTCTGGCCGAGCTGTCGGCGGAGTGCGCCGCCCACAGGGAGGACATCCTGGAGGACTACACCCTGCTGGTCATGCTGGACGCCATCTTTGCCCGGGGAAAGCTGTCCCTCCAGATGGGGGGCGCTCAACCCAGGCTGTCGGAGAAGCATGTGTGCCTGCGCCGGGCGCGGCACCCCCTGCTGCCTGCCAAGACGGCGGTGGCCAACGACCTGAGCCTGGGGGAGCGCTTTGACACCCTGGTCATCACCGGGCCCAACACCGGCGGCAAGACGGTGACCCTGAAAACCCTGGGTCTGATTACCCTGATGGCCCAGTGCGGCCTGCACATCCCCGCCGGGGCAGACAGCACGGTGCGGGTCTTTGACCGGGTGCTGGCCGACATCGGGGACGAGCAGTCCATCGCCCAGTCCCTGTCTACCTTCTCCTCCCACATGACCAACATTGTGGGAATTCTGGCCCAGGCGGACGGCAAAACCCTGATTCTGATGGACGAGCTGGGGGCGGGCACCGACCCGGTGGAGGGCGCGGCCCTGGCTGCGGCCATTATCGACGCGGCCCGTCAGGCGGGGGCCCTGGTGGCCGCCACCACCCATTACGCCGAGCTGAAGGTATACGCCATGACCACCGACGGGGTGGAGAACGCCAGCTGCGAGTTCAATGTGGACACCCTGGCCCCGACCTACCGTCTGGTGCTGGGCATCCCGGGAAAGTCCAACGCCTTTGCCATCTCCCGCCGGCTGGGCCTGCCGGAGGACATCATCGACCGGGCGGCCCGGCGGCTGGACGCGGAGAATGTGCGCTTTGAGGATGTGCTCACCCGCCTGGACCAGCAGCGCCAGGAGATGGAGCGGGAGCGGGACGCGGCCCGGCGGCTGAAGCTGGAGATGGAGCAGTCGGCGGACAGGGCCCGGGAGTACCGGAAGAAGCTGGAGGAGGAGCGTGCCAAGGCGGTGGAGAAGGCCCAGGCGGAGGCCCGGGCCATCATTCAGCAGGCCCGGGACGCCAGCGACCTGGCCATGGCGGAGATGAAGGAGCTGCGGCGGCAGCAGGACAAGCTGGACTGGCAGCAGGTCAACGACCGCCGCGCCGCAGCCCGGCGCCTGCTCAACGAGGCGGAGCGGGGCGTGGGCGGCGGAGAGACGCAGGAGCTGCCGCCGGCCGTCCGGGACGCGGAGGCGGGCGACACGGTGGAGCTGGTGAAGATGGGCACCCGGGCCTCGGTGCTGTCGGTGAACAAGGACGGCACCCTCCAGCTCCAGGCGGGCATTTTGAAGATTACCGCCAAACAGAGCGAGGTCCGGGTGGTGGAGGGGGAGACCTCCGCCCAGCGGGAGACCCGGCGGGTCATGCGTCAGGCGGAGCGCACCCTGCGCACCGCCGCCGTCCCCAGCCAGGTGGATCTGCGGGGGATGATGAGCGACGAGGCCGTGGCCGCCCTGGACCGCTTCCTGGACACCGCGATGATGGGAAAGCTGGAGACGGTGACGGTGGTCCACGGCAAGGGCACCGGCGCGGTGCGCAGGGCGGTGCGGGAGCACCTGAAACGCAGCCGCTATGTGAAATCCTTCCGCCCCGGCCGCTACGGGGAAGGGGAGGACGGCGTGACCGTTGTGGAGCTGAAATAGCGGGCGGCGGAAAACCGTAAAAAAATGATTGTCCGGCAAAAAACGCCGGAATTCCGGAAGAAACATCGGAAATCAACGGCGGAAAGTTCCAAATCCCTGGAAAATTCTGTTTGCTCCCGTAATTATTTCAAAAAAGAGCAAGGAATATTTGTTAAATTTGCCATTGACGAGAGCGGTATAAATTTGGTATGCTAACCCTACACATCTAAGACGAGCGCGGAGGTACAATTTATGTATAGTCAGGAAGCAGTTGTGAACAACCAGGTTGGACTTCACGCCAGACCCGCCACTTTTTTTATCCAGAAGGCCAACGAGTTCAAAAGCGCGATCTGGGTGGAAAAAGAGGACCGCAAGGTGAACGCGAAAAGCCTGCTGGGTGTTCTGTCCCTGGGTATCGTTAAGGGCACCCCGATCCAGCTGAGCGCTGACGGCCCTGACGAGAAGGAAGCCGTCGAGGCGTTGTACAAGATGATTTCTTCTGATTTCTCCGAGTAAGCCTGTTTCTACTGTAACCGGATCCAAAAGGCGCCGCACAGCGGCGCCTTTTTTGGTATGCGCGGAAGGGGGAGCGTCTATGACCTTTGACGAGCTGAAGGAGAAGGCCCGCAGCCTGCCCCTGCGGCCCGGCGTGTATATCATGCAGGACCGGCAGAGCGAGGTCATCTACGTGGGCAAGGCCAAGGCCCTGAAGAACCGGGTCAGCCAGTATTTTCAGGACTCCGCCGGCCACACGGAGAAGACCCGGGCCATGGTGTCCCAGATTGACCACTTCGACGTCATCATCGCCGACAGCGAGTTTGAGGCCCTGGTGCTGGAGTGCTCGCTGATTAAGCGCCATCAGCCCCGGTACAACATTCTGCTGAAGGACTCCAAGGGGTATCCCTATATCCGCCTGTCCAGGGAGGAGTACCCCAAATTCTCCCTGACCAGCAAGGCGGCCCAGGATGGGGCCCGGTACTTCGGGCCCTACGCCGGCCGGCACAGCAGCCAGGGGATTATCGACGCCCTGCGGGCCGCGCTGCGCCTGCCCTCCTGCGGGAAGAAGTTTCCCCGGGATATCGGGAAGGAGCGCCCCTGCCTGAACTTCCATATGGGCAAATGCGACGGCTACTGCCGGGGGGACGAGCTGAAGGAGCAGCACGGCGAGGCCATCGCCCAGGCCGTCTCCCTGCTGGAGGGGCGGTTCAAGGAGGTGCAGAGCGGCCTCCAGGCGGAAATGGAGCGGGCGGCGGAGGAGCTGCGCTTTGAGCAGGCCGCCCAGCTGCGGGACCGCCTGCGGGCCATTGAGCTGCTGGGGGCCCGGCAGAAGGTGCTGGCGGCCTCCCTGGCCGATACCGACGTGGTGGGCTACTTCCGGGGGACGGCCAAAAGCTGCTTTGTGGTGCTCCACTATGTCTCCGGCGAGCTGGCCGCCAAGGACTTTGACCTGCTGGAGACCCCCATGGAGGAGGACGAGGCGGACGTGATCTCCTCCCTGGTACGGGAGTCTTACACCGGGCGCAGCCGCCTGCCCGGCCAGATTCTGCTGCCCTGCGAGCTGCCCGACCGGGTGCCGCTGACCCGCCTGCTGTCCGAGCAGGTGGGGGCCCGGGTGGAGCTGATAACCCCCCAGCGGGGGGCCAAGATGGACCTGATCCGCCTGGCCAACCGCAACGCGGCGGAGGAGGTGGAGCGGGCCACCACCCGGGAGGAGCGGCAGAACAAGCTGCTGGAGATCCTGGGGAGGATGCTGGGCCTGGAGAGCCCGCCGCGGCGGATGGAGTCCTACGACATCTCCAACACCGGCGCGGACGATATGGTGGCCTCCATGGTGGTCTATATGGACGGCCGGCCGCTGAAGCGGGACTACCGCCGGTTCAAAATCAAGGACCTGGCGGGGCCCAATGACTACGCCTCTATGGAGCAGGTGCTGACCCGGCGCTTCCGCCGGTATCTGGAGGGGGACGAGAAGTTCTCCGAAAAGCCCGACCTGCTGCTGATTGACGGCGGCGAGCAGCATGTGCGGGTGGCCGCCCAGGTGCTGGAGCAGATGGGCCTGCCCATCCCCGCCTACGGTATGGTGAAGGACGACCGCCACCGTACCCGGGCCCTGGTGGCCCCCGACGGGCGGGAAATCGGCATCCAGGCCGTGCCGGCGGTGTTTGCCCTGGTGGGGCAGATTCAGGAGGAGACCCACCGCTTCGCCATTGAGTTCAACCGCCAGCAGCGGAAGGGCCGGGTCCAGGGCTCGGTGCTGGACCGGATCCCCGGCGTGGGAGGAAAGCGCCGGGAGCAGCTGCTCAAGCATTTCAAAAGCGTCAAGCAGGTGAAAGAGGCCTCCCTGGCGCAGCTTCAGGAGGCTGTGCCCAAAAACACGGCCCAATCGGTCTATCAATTCTTCCATCCGGAAGAGCAGGAGAAGGAGGAACCGCATGGAAATCCGTGAAAACCGCTGTGTCCCCGTGGAGCTGTCCGACCATGACCGGTATTTGGACCTGCTGAATCAGCTGAAGGAGAAGACGGCTTATATCATGCTGGTACAGGTTAGCGGCCCCGACAGCGGCGACCCGGTCGTGGAGCAGGCGGAGTCCTGTATGCGCCGGCTGGAGCGGAATACGGTGCAGGAATGGCCGGGCACCGTGACCCTCGGCCGGGGCGGAGAGCAGTACGTCTACGCCGCGGCCGGGGCGTTTTTTGAGTATCTGAAGCAGTTCCCCTCTTTTTTCTTCCGTTTTCAGGACTCCTGGGGCTGCTGCGGCGTTTCGGATACCGGGTTTGGATATGACGACATCGCCTTTTTGGACGGGGAGCAGCGGCTGCTCTTTTATACCACCACCCATGAGGGGTATGCCTATCTCAGGGAGTGAAGCAAGATGATTAGACCCTTTTTACGACAGGACACGGATGCGGTGATGGACCTCTGGCTCCGCGCCAACCTGGAGGCCCACGCCTTTGTCCCGCAGAGCTGCTGGCTGGAGGCGGAGCCCCAGGTGCGGCAGGCCATAGCCCAGGCCGAGGTCTATGTATGGGAGGAGGGCGGCCTCCAGGGGTTTCTGGGGCTGTCCGGGGACTATGTGGCCGGGCTGTTCGTCCGGGCGGAGGCCCGGTCCCGGGGCGTCGGCCGGCTGCTGCTGGAGCGGGCCAAAGCGGGGCGGGAGCGCCTGTCCCTGGACGTCTATCAAAAAAACGAGGGCGCGGTGCGCTTCTACCTCCGGGAGGGGTTCTCCGTCCTGGAGACGCGGAGGGAGGAGTCCACAGGGGAGACGGAGTACCGCATGGCGTGGAGGAGGCGGGACGGATGCGTGTGATTTCCGGCAGCGCCGGCGGCCGGCGGCTGAAGGAGCTGTCCGGGATGGAGACCCGCCCCACCACCGACAAGGTGAAGGAATCCCTGTTCAACATCATCCAGTTTGAAATTGAGGGCCGCCGGGCGCTGGACCTGTTCGCCGGGACGGGCCAGCTGGGGATTGAGGCCCTGTCCCGGGGCGCGGAGCACTGCACGTTTGTGGACCGGCGGCGGGAGGCCGCCGGCCTGGTGCGGGAGAATCTGCGGCACACCGGCCTGGAGGACCGGGCGCGGGTGATTCAGGGGGACTCCCTGGCGTTCCTGGAGGCCTGCGGGGAGACATTTGACCTGATATTCCTGGACCCGCCCTACCGCACCGATCTGCTGGACCGGGCGCTGGCCCTGGCGGGGAAGATTGACATTCTGTCGGAGTATGGTATAATAATCTGTGAAACAATGGCGGACCGTGCGCTTCCGCCGCTGGAATCCCCCCTGGAGTGGGGGAGGGAGTACCGGTACGGCCAGATTAAGCTGACCGTGGGCCGCCGACAGAAGGGGGAGGGGAGAGCGTGAATACCGCCATCTATCCGGGCAGCTTTGACCCTGTAACCCTGGGGCATTTGAACATCATCAAGCGGGCCAGCGTCTGCTTTGACCGCCTGGTGGTCTGCGTCATGGTCAACTCCGCCAAGCGGGGGCTGTTCCGGCCCGAGGAGCGGGTGGAGCTGCTGCGCCGGTGTACTCAGAGCCTGCCGAATGTGGAAATCGACCGCTCGGACGAGCTGCTGGCCGCCTACGCCCGGCGGCGGGGGGCCAGAGTGGTGGTCAAGGGTCTGCGGGCGGTGTCCGACTATGAGCAGGAGGTACAGATGGCGGTCATCAACCGAAAGCTCAACCCGGATCTGGAGACCATGTTTCTGGCGTCCAGCGACAAGTATACCTATCTCAGCTCCACCATCGTCAAGGAGATGGCCCGGTACGGGGCCGACCTGGGGGAGTTCCTTCCCCGGGAGATTGTGGACGACGTGATGGAAAAAATGCAGGAAAGGAAGGCTGACTGATGGCAAGCGGTGTGGAAGAGCTGCTGAGTATGCTCTTTGAGATGGTGGACGAGGCCAAAAATATGCCCCTGTCCCCCGATAAATGCGTGCTGGAGCGGGACCGCGCGCTGGATTTAATCGACGATATCCGCGCCCAGTTCCCCATAGAGCTGGCCGAGGCGCAGAAGCTGCTTGCCTCACGCAGCGAGTACATCGCCTCCGCCAAGCGGGAGGCCGATCTGATTCGCAAGCAGGCGGAGGCAGAGGCCCAGAAGAAGCTCTCGGCGGAATCCATCCTCAGTCAGGCCAAGCAGCGCTCCGCCGAGCTGATGCGCCAGGCGGAGGAGCGCAGCCGGGAGCTGAAGCGCTCGGCCAACGAGTACTGTGAGGACGCCCTGCGCCGCACTGAGGAGGCGGTGGCGGAGGCCTACGACGAGATTAAGAGGTCCCGGGCCCGTTTCCGGGCCGCGGCCAACAGTACCAATGCCGGCCTGTCGTCCCAGGGCGGCGGACGGGTGATTTACGACGCCGCAGCGGACGAGGACTGACCGGGAAAAACGCACAAAAGCGGGCGGAGACGGAAAGAGAAAACAGCCTTCCTGTTACGGCTGCCTGGAAACGGGCAGCCGTCCTTTTCTGACGTTACAGGTGAAAAATGCGGGTATTTGTGTGGAATTGACAAAAATGGCGCTGTGACAAAAAAATCCCTGCAAAGTTCTGATGAAAGGACCTTGACATTTCAGGGGAAACGGTTTACAATAATAGAAGCTCCAGGGAGAACCTAGATTCCTTTCGACTGAAGAAACAGGTTGGGTGCGGTACCCGTTCCCGCGTCCGCTTTTGGAGCTCCAGCCTGCGAACCATTGAGATCAAACGTTTTTAGAGAGAGAGGTGAGCACAAGATGACGAGCCGGCGTTTTGTATTTCAGGGAGACCAGCAATTCTGCAAACGGTGTGAGTTTATCTTGTGCAAGGCGCCAGTATAAATGCTTGGAAGGACCCAAGCGGCCCGCGTGCCCCAACACATAGCTTTCTCCGCCATCGTTTGCAGAACAAAGGTGCAGCGATGGTCTTTTTGCAGCCTTTTGGCTGAAGATAAGACCGCAGATTATGACAACAGAAAGAAGGTGCGAAACATGACAATGCCCTATGAGAAGAAGACCAGTATCTGGACTGCCGTGCGGGACGACCGGGATTTGGACGACATCATTTTTGAGGATGAGACTTCCGTCTATGTCCAGTCCGCCAGCGACCGCTGAGGGAATTGATTGTCAGGGCGAAAGCGGGCCTCCGCTTTCGCCCTTTTTGATGTTCCGGACGGCTTCAAGGCCGCAGAGGCGCACCCGGGCGGCCTTGTCCCGGTATCCCGCGTCCCGGTTTTTGGAAAGCCTCCAGGGAGCCCCAATCCGCCTTGTGCGGCGGGGATTTTGCGCCCATCCATGACGCTTCGGCGATTGATGCAGCTTCTGATTCTCAGGCGCATCGTTTATCATAAAAAGCTGGGGGAGGAAGAAATGACCGAATGGGAAAAAATGCTGGCGGGAGAGCTCTATGACTGCGGAGACGAGGCCCTGCTGCGGCAGTGGCACCGGGCAAAGAATCTGGTCCGGGACTATAACCGGGCGGACTCCGAGGATTTGGAGAAAAAAGACCGCATTTTGGCGGAGCTGCTGGGGGGAAGAGGCGAGGATCTCTGGATTACACCGCCCTTTTACGTGGATTACGGAAAAAATATCTTTTTTGGCCACCACTGCGAGGTGAATATGAACTGTACCTTTCTGGATGATAATCGAATTGTAATCGGCAATTACGCCCTGATTGCGCCCAATGTGCAGATTTATACCGCCTTTCACCCCACCAGGGCGGCGGAGCGGTGGCAGACGGAGGGCGGGGTCCAGCGCTTCTGCCGGACCCGGAGCGCGCCGGTGATAATCGGGGACCATGTCTGGATTGGCGGCGGGAGCATTATTATGCCGGGCGTGACCATCGGGGACAATACGGTGATTGGCGCGGGCAGCGTGGTCACAAAGCCGGTTCCCGGCAATGTCATCGCCCGGGGTGCGCCCTGTAAGGCAGTCCGGCCCAATGAATAGAAGAGAAAGCGCCGCGGAAGGTATCCTCCGCGGCGCTTTCGCAGGATAAACGCTATCCCAGGGCCACATCAAGAATCATCATGATGAGAAATCCGGCCATGACGCCCAGCGTGCCGCTGCGGGTGCGGTGGTCGTGCTGAAGATTGGCCTCCGGGATCAGCTCCTCCACCACCACGTAGAGCATGGCGCCCGCGGCGAAGGACAGCAGCCAGGGCATCAGCGGTTCCACGGTTCCGGCCACCAGGACGGTAAGCAGAGCAAAGACCGGCTCGGCCAGGCCGGAAAGGGCGCCGACCAGAAAGGCGCGGCCCCGGCTCATTCCCTCCTGGTGCAGGGGCAGGGAGATGGCCGCCCCCTCCGGAAAGTTCTGTACCCCGATGCCGAAGGCCAGCGCCATGGCGGCGGGCAGGGCGGAGGCGTCATTCTGCGCGGCCAGCGAAAAAGAGATGCCGACGGCCATGCCCTCCGGGATGTTGTGCAGCGTGATGGCCAGGGCCAGAAGGGCGGTGCGGCGGCGGGAGGTACTGCCTTCTCCCTCCCGCAGAAGCTCGGGGGTCAGGTGAGGGAGCAGGGCGTCCATGGCAATCAGAAAGACGATGCCGATGACCGAGCCGCCCGCCGCCGGCAGCCAGCCGGGGATTCCCATCTCCTGCGCCTGCTCAATGGCGGGGATGAGCAGCGACCACATGCTGGCGGCAATCATCACGCCGGCGGCAAACCCCAGCATCAGCCGGTGGACGGCCGGGTTGTTCTTATTTCCCAGGAAAAAGACGGCCGCCGCCCCCAGCGCGGTCATGAAAAATGTAAAGCCGGTGCCTCCGGCGGCGAGTAATAATGCCTGTAACAAAGCGAGAGTCCTTTCCCGGCGCGGAACCTGTCCCGCGCCGCCGTATTAGGAGCCTGCAAGGAAACGCTCCAGTTATACATTATGCGCGGCGGCGGGAAGGGGTGCGTCCATACTTCCCCGATTCTTCTGGAAATACCGCAGGGCGCTCAGCGGCTTCACCGCTTAGAGCCCTGGGAGGGGGACATTCGGCGCCCCCGCGAAAAACGGCCCCGTCCGGTGCAGAATCCTCCGCATTTGGACATAGTTCCATTTTTCAAGCAGGGCCTGAACGGAATCTGTGGAAAATTGACCTTGCAGGTCCGTGGGTATTTTCGGTAAAATAAGAGAAACAGACAACGGCGCCTGGTCAGGGGCCGCTGTCTGTTTTTTTGCGGATGAAGAGAAAGGGAGGAACGGATATGGATGACATTTGGGGAGTTCATGAGGCGTGCGGGGTATTTGGCGTCTGGGACCCTGCGGGGGGCTGTGCACAGACCGCCTATTACGGCCTGTACGCCCTTCAGCACCGGGGGCAGGAGGCCTGCGGCATCGCGGCAGTGAACAACCGGGAGCAGTGCTCGTACAAGGATACGGGGCTGGTCAGCGAGGTGTTCCGCAGGGACATTCTGGACCGGCTGAACGGCACCATGGCGGTGGGGCATGTGCGCTACGCCACAACCGGGGCGGGGGAGCGGGAGAACGCCCAGCCGCTGACCATCAAGTACGTGAAGGGCACGCTGGCGGTGGTCCATAACGGCAATCTGGTGGACTTTGACGCGCTGCGCAGGGAGTTTGAGTACAAAGGCGCCATTTTCCATACCACCAGCGACTCAGAGCTGATTGCCTACGCCATTGCGCAGGCCCGTCTTCACGGCCCCAGCGTGGAGGACGCGGTGCGCCGGGCCATGGGGCAGATTCGGGGAGCCTTCTCCCTGCTGGTCATGTCCCCACGGAAGCTGATTGCCTGCCGGGACCCCTGGGGATTCCGCCCCCTGTGCATGGGGCGCAGGGGGGAGGCAATCCTCTTTGCCTCGGAGTCCTGCGCCATAGAGAGCGCGGGCGGCACGGTGGAGCGGGACCTGGACCCGGGAGAAATCGTGGTAGTGGAGGAGGGCCGGGTGCGTTCCATCCGGGACAACTGTCCCGGAGAAGGCAGGGGGCATATGTGCATCTTTGAGTACATCTACTTTGCCCGCCCCGACTCGGTGATTGAGGGGCAGTCTGTCCATCAGGCCCGGGTGAACGCCGGCCGTCTGCTGGCCCGCCGGCATCCGGTCCAGGCCGATTTGGTGGTGGGGGTGCCCGATTCCGGCCTGGATGCGGCGATGGGCTACGCCCGGGAGAGCGGCACGCCCTACGGCGCGGGATTTGTAAAAAACCGCTATGTGGGACGCACCTTTATCACCCCCGGCCAGGAGAGCCGGGAACAGGCGGTGCGCATCAAGCTGTCCGCCCTGCGCAGCGAGGTGGCGGGCAAGCGGGTGGTGATGATTGACGACTCCATTGTCCGGGGGACCACCTGCCGCCAGATTGTGGGCCTGCTGCGGGAGGCGGGAGCGGTCCAGGTCCACATCCGGGTGTCGGCGCCGCCCTTTATCGCCCCCTGCTACTTTGGTACGGACATTCCGGACAAGGAAAACCTGATTGCCTGCCGCAGCACCCCGGAGGAAATCCGGGCGATGGCCGGAGCGGACAGCCTGGGGTTTCTGGCGCTGGAGGATCTGCGCAGTCTGGCCCCTGACGCCCGCTGCGGGTTCTGCGACGGGTGCTTTACGGAGAAGTACCCCTTGGAACGCTAAGAGCCTGTTTAGGCCTTGTTTGAACAATGGAAATAGGACCAAATGCGGAGGATTTTGCTGCCGGACGAGGCCGGTTTTTCGCAGGAATCCTGGATGCCTTTCCAGAAAAATCGGGGAAGCATGGCGGCAAAAGACCCGCCGGTTGGGCGTATTGACAATGTTCAAACAGGCCCTGATACCATGCTGCGAATATAGGCGCTAAAAAATCGCGGCCCTTGGGAAAGTCCCAAGGGCCGCGCCGGCGTCTCAAAAAAGCCTTCCGCAGGAGTGTGCGCCCGCAGGCACAGGGCGGTCCGCCGGAGGCGGACGGGCCCCGGCCGAATCCCGGCGCGGCGGGTTCGGCCGGGGAGGGGGGAGCGGCGCGGCTACAGCCCGTAGGGCAGCCCGGTGGCGGGGTTGATATTGGGGTCCGTCACTCCGGAGGGGTCGTCGTCAGAGCCGCCGCCGGAGGGGTCCACAACGGCGGGAGGTATGACGGGATCCTGGGGCTGATTGGGGTCGATGGGATTGATTGGAGGATAATAGGGAGGACCTAAGGGGTCGTTGGGGTCGTACTCCGGGGGGAACAGGGGGTCCTCCGGCAGGGCCTCGGTGTGGACGGTACACATGCCGGCACCGGTGGCCTCGGCGTAGAGGTAGAGGGAATCGCCCGCCCGGGCGCTGCCCAGCGCCTCCCGGTCATAGTTCAAATAACACACCTCCATCCGGCTCTCCTCGGGGCAGAACTCCCCGGCCAGATGGTACATTCCGGTTTCCCCGCCGTTCTCATTCAGGATGGGGTCGTCCTTGCAGACGGTCACGGTGCTCTCCTCGGTGTGAATGGTACATACCTCGGTGGGGGCGTCCTCGGCAAAGACGCTGTCGCTGATGGTGCGGCCGCCCCGGGGGTCCAGGCGGCAGAAGTCGGTGGCGATTTTGCCGCTGTCGGCGCAGACCGTGACCGACTTCATGCCGTAGGGCTGGTTGAACTGGCGGTTCTCCAGACCCTCGTGGAGGCCGGTCATCACCAGCTTCCACATATTCAGGGCGGGGTTGCCGGGGGCGTTGACCCGCTCGGCCTGCTCAAAGCCCACCCAGACGGCGGCGGTGTAGTAGGGGGTATAGCCCACAAACCAGCGGTCGTTTTTGCTGTCGGTGGTGCCCGTTTTGCCGGCGATGGACATGCCGCTGTTGAAGTTGGCGGCGGTGCCGCCGCCGGAGGTGACCACGCTGCGCAGCAGGGAGTTCATATACTGGGCGGTGGTGTCCTTGATGGCCGGCTCGCTGACCGGCTCGTTTTCCAGCAGGGGCTGCTCCACGCCGTCCACCAGCTGAGTGACCCGGCTGTAGGAGCGGGGGGTGCGGTAGACGCCGCCGTTGGGGAAGACGGAGAAGGCGGCGGCCATTTCCAGGGTGCTGACGCCGTCGGTCAGGCCGCCGGTGGCCAGGGGGGAGACGGCGATGTCGGTGAAGATTTTGTCATTCCCCTGGCGGGCCTCCACCAGATCCAGGTGGAATTTGTTCTTGGCGTACTCAAAGCCCTTGGCGGGGGTGACCAGGTCGGCCAGCACCCGCACGGAGACGGTGTTGTAGGAGTTGGCCAGGGCCTGGCGCACGCTGACCAGCCCCCGGTAGCGCCGGTCCACGTTCACCGGCCAGGGCCGCCCGCCCATCAGCTCGTGGGGATAGTCGTCCAGGATGGTGATGGGGGAAATCAGGCCCATGTCGATGGCGGGGGCGTAGACCGCCACGGGCTTGATGGAGGAGCCGGGCTGGCGCTTGGCGTCGCTGGCCATATTGAACCAGATGTTGCCCGTCTTCTCGCCCAGACGGCCGGCGATGCCCACCAGATCGCCGGTGGCGTTGTCAATGACGGAGATGGCCGACTGGATGTGCTTGCCGTCGGTGGAGTAGTAGTCCAGGTGGCTCTCGTCGTTGTAAATGGCCTCCACCTGGGCCTGCACGTCCGGGTCCAAACAGGTGTAGATGCGCAGCCCGCCGGTGCGCAGCATCTGCTCGGCCCGCTCCTTGGACACCTGAAGCTGGTCCATCAGGTCGGCGATGACATCCTTGCGCACCTGCTCCTCGTACCAGGAGTAGATGGTGGTGGTATCCTGCTCCTCCGCGCCCCGGACGAAGACCAGCTCCTGGGCCACGGCCTGGTCGTACTCCTGCTGGGTGATATAGCCCTCCTCCAGCATCAGCCACAGTACGTTCTCCTGCCGCCACTTGTTCCACTGGCGGGCGTCCCACTGGACAATCTCGCCGGTGGACAGCTGCTTGTTCATCTTCAGGTCGGAGTAGGGGCCGTAGATGCTGGGGTTGTTGGTGATGGAAATCAGGCAGGCGCACTCGGCCAGGGTCAGCTCCTGCACCGGCTTGCCGAAGTACTCGTAGGAGGCGGCGCCCACCCCCCGGCAGTTGCTGCCCAGGAAGATGTAGTTGAGGTACCACTCCAGGGTGGTCTCCTTGCCGTAATTTTTGTCAAACTCCAGGGCGCGGAAGATTTCGATGATTTTCCGCTTGACGGTGACGTCGTCATAGGTGGTGATATTTTTGATGAGCTGCTGGGTGATGGTGGAGCCGCCCTGGATGTCCCGGCCGGTGAACATGTACAGCACGGCGGCGGCGGTGCGCTTCCAGTCCACCCCCTGGTGGGTCCAGAAGCGCTTGTCCTCCATGGCTACGGCGGCGTTAATCAGGTTTTTGGGCAGCTGGTCGTAGTCCACCCAGATGGTGTTTTCGCTGGTCAGCAGCTTGACCAGCTCCTTGTACTGACCGGTCTCCTTGTCCCGGTAGTACATGATGCTGTCCTCGTTGACGTCGATGTTGCCCAGATCCAGCTTGGACTGTGGAATGATGACCGTCTGAATATAGGTCATTCCGAAACAGCACAAAATGGCCCCGGTCGCCACGCCGATGAGCAGCAGGGTGCCCAGTATTTTGAACAAACCGCCCAGAAAGGACAGGACGGGATGCTTCCTGCGCCGCTTCCGCTTGCTGGAGGAGCGGGGACGGCGCTGGGGCTCCTCATATTCATGGTTCTGATTATAAAGATTACTCTGTTCCGACACGTTGTTACCTCCGAATTGGGGGGGCGCGGAAGCCCGCCCCATGGCCGCTTCTTCTGCACTTGGCGCCCTCCGGCCGGGCGGGCCCGGCACAGAAAACCGCAACTCTATTATACCAGATAATTCCCGTTTGTCCATCCCGGGTTTTGTCCGGCCCGGGTTAAGATTTTCTTACGGCGGACGGCCGCGGCTGCATTTTTACGGGAAAAATCAAAAATTTGGCATGGCCGGTACTTGCTTTTTTCCGCGTTACGGGTTACAATAGAGCCAGAAGCAGGACAGGAGGCAGCCCGATGAGTGAAGAGTTCGGACCTGATTTCATCACCGTCACCGATGAGGACGGCAATGAATTTGAGCTGGAGCACCTGGACACGATGGAGTACAACGGTCGGGTCTATATGGCCTTCTTCCCCGCAGTGGCCGAGGACGGCGGGCAGGCGGAGGACGTGGACCTGGACGACGAGGAATACGGACTGGTTATTATGAAGACGGTAGAGGAAAACGGCGAGGAGCTGCTGTCCACCCTGGACAGCGACGAGGAGGCCGAGGAGGTCTACCAGCAGTTTATGGAGCGCCTCTTCGCCGGCGAGGACGAGGAGGAATCCTGAAAAAGCGCGTTCAGGCGGTTTCCTGCTCGGTGCGTGATGGGCCCTTTTAAACCCACATTTTTCAAACGGGACGCCCCCTCACGGCGTGGCTTGCAGGCCTCCCGGCCCCCTTTGAGGTCAGCTGGAAGTTGGAAGCAGTAAAGCGCAGTGGAGGCGACCCACCTGCCAGTTTGTGCAGGTTTTAAACGGGTCCACACGGCCAGAGCGGGGTTTATAAACAGCCTGGATCTGGGGCCGCGGCTTGCGCCGCGGCTCTTTTGTATCCCGGCGCGGCAGGGGAGCGCGGGACGGAAAAAGCGTGAATAAAGTGTAAAAGCTGATTTTTCCCCCAGAATCTCCCTTTTGCCTCTTGAAACCGGCGGACAAGTCTTGTATAATAGGCCGGTACGCGGCTTGATCCGCAGGTAACCTGAATTGAGAGGACGGAACAAAACTGTGAGTGCATCCAGAGAAAAGCGGACCCGTCAGGAGCAGACGGCTCAGGGGCCCAATGAGAAGAAGATCCAGCAGCGGGACCAGGAGCAGAAGGACCGCGCCAGAAATACCCTTTACGCCATTGCCGCAGCAGTGATTGCCCTTGCGGTGATTGTGCTGCTGGTCTGGAACAGCAATATTATCCAGAGCCGCTCCACCGCCGTTACCATCAACGGGGAGAAGTTCACCCCCGCCGACGTGCAGTTCTACTACACCGGCGCCCGCCAGAACCAGATGCTTATGGCGGCATACGGCATGAGCGCCTACGACTACACCCAAAGCCCCAAGAGCCAGGTATACAGCGAGCTGAACGGCGAGACCTGGCACGACTACTTCCTGTCTCAGGCGGTGACCAACCTGACCCAGGACGTGGCCCTGGCCGCCGAGGCGGCGAAGAACGGCTACACCCTCAGCGCAGAGGGCCAGGCCAGCCTGGACTCCGCCCTGGCCTCTCTGGAGAGCGCGTGGGTGACCAACAACTACTCCAGCCGCGCCGCCTATCTGCGGGCCAACTACGGCGCCTCCATGACCTATGACAAGTATGTGGAGCTGCTCAGCCGGGCGGCCCTGGCCTCCGACTACAACACCAGCAAGAGCGACTCCTTCACCTATGACGACGCCCAGCTGGACAGCTACTACCAGGAGAACAAGGACGCGGTGGACACCTTTGTGCTGTCCCAGTTCATCTTCCAGGCCAACATGCCCGAGGAGGAGAAGGACGCCGACGGCAACGCCGTGGAGCGCACCGAGGAGGAGCAGGCCGCCGCCATGGAGCAGGCGATGGCGGACGCCAAGGCCCTGGCCGAGGAGCTGGAGGAGCGCCTGAAGGCCGGCGAGGATGCGGAAAAGCTGAGCAAGGAGTACGAGGACGACCTGTACGGCGCCTATGTCAGCGAGGAGCTGGCGGGCAGCCGGGTGAACAGCGAGTACAGCGACTGGGCCTACAGCTCCGCCCGCCGCAGCGGCGACATCAGTTTGGTGGAGTACCCCGGCGGCAGCGCCGGCATCTACAATTACTGCGTGGTCCGCTTTGAGAACCGCTATCAGGACAATACCCCCACGGCCAACGTCCGCCACGTTCTGGTAGGCGCGGGCAGCGCCCCCACGGAGGAGGAGTACGCCCAGGCCAAGACCAAGGCCGAGGAACTGCTGGAGCAGTGGAAGGCCGGCGGCGCCACCGAGGACGCCTTTGCCCAGCTGGCCCGGGAGAACAGCGCGGACACCGGTTCTGCTGCCGACGGCGGCCTGCTGAATGTGGGCGCTTCCAGCGGCTATGTGGACACCTTCGCAGATTGGGCCCTGGACTCCTCCCGGAAAGAGGGGGACACCGGCATTGTCCAGAACACCGGCAGCAGCGTAAAGGGCTGGCATATCATGTACTTTGTGGGCTGGGACGACCCGGAGTGGAAGCAGAACGCCGAGAGCGCCCTGCGCACCCAGGATGTGAACCAGTGGCAGACTGAGGTGTTCGGCGGATACGCGGCGGAGAATGCCTCCGGCCTGCGGTATGTAGGCTGATCGAACAGGAGTCAGGACCACCCGTAAAACGGGTGGCCTGCACTCGCCCTATAAGGGCGTGATATTGGCCGCGCCTCAAGGCGCGGTGAAACGGTCTGCCGACCGC
>JAAWHL010000059.1 GCA_022795855.1 Lawsonibacter sp. | reverse complement strand
GGTCTCCTCGTCGGTGTAGGTCTTGAAGGTGGGGTCCTCCTCGGCCAGCTTCATCAGGGCGATGCCCATCTTCTCCTGGCCGGCCTTGGTCTTGGGCTCAATGGCCACGCGGATGACCGGCTCGGGGAACTCCATGGACTCCAGGATAATGGGGTGCTTTTCGTCGCATAGGGTGTCGCCGGTGGTGGAGTTCTTCAGGCCGATGACGGCGGCGATGTCGCCGGAGTAGACGCACTCGATATCCTCCCGGTGGTTGGCGTGCATCTGAAGGATGCGGCCGATGCGCTCCTTGGCCTTCTTAGTGGAGTTGAGCACCGAGGTGCCGGTATTCAGCACGCCGGAGTACACCCGGATGAAGGACAGGCGGCCCACGAAGGGGTCGGTGGCAATCTTGAAGGCCAGGGCGGAGAAGGGCGCGTCGTCAGAGGCGGGGCGCTCGTCCTCCTCCTCGGTCTCGGGGTTGACGCCCTGGATGGCGGGGATGTCCAGGGGGGAGGGCATGAAGTCCACGATAGCGTCCAGCAGCTTCTGCACGCCCTTGTTGCGGTAGGAGGTGCCGCAGGTCACGGGGACCAGCAGGTTCTCGATGGTGCCCCGGCGCAGGGCGCGGCGGAGCATCTCGCCGGGAACCTCCTGCTCGTCCAGGACCAGCATCATAATCTCCTCGTCGATGTCGGCGCAGGCGTCCACCAGCTTGGTGTGGTACTCCCGGGCCAGCTCTATCATGTCCTCGGGGATGGACTCCACCCGCATGTCCTTGCCCATCTCGTCATAGTAGATGTCCGCGTTCATCTCCACCAGGTCGATGATGCCCTTGAAGGAGTCCTCCGCGCCGATGGGCAGCTGGATGGGCACGGCGTTGGCCTTCAGCCGCTCGTGAATCATGGTCAGCACGTTGTAGAAGTCGGCGCCCATGATGTCCATCTTGTTGACGTAAATCATGCGGGGGACCTTGTAGTGGTCGGCCTGGCGCCACACCGTCTCGGACTGGGGCTCCACGCCGCCCTTGGCGCACATGACGGTAACAGAGCCGTCCAGCACGCGCAGGGAGCGCTCCACCTCCACGGTGAAGTCCACGTGGCCCGGGGTGTCGATAATGTTGATGCGGGTCTGGGGGAACTGGCTGGCAGTCCCCTGCCAGTAGCAGGTGGTGGCGGCGGAGGTGATGGTGATGCCGCGCTCCTGCTCCTGGGCCATCCAGTCCATGGTGGCGGTTCCGTCATGGGTCTCGCCGATCTTGTAGTTGACGCCGGTGTAGTACAGGATGCGCTCGGTGGTGGTGGTTTTGCCGGCGTCGATGTGGGCCATAATGCCGATATTTCTGGTATTTTCCAGAGAAACTTTTCTCGCCATTGGTGTGTTTGCCTCCTTACCAGCGGTAGTGGGCGAAGGCCTTGTTGGACTCAGCCATCTTGTGGGTATCCTCACGCTTCTTCACGGCGGAACCCAGGTTGTTGGCCGCGTCCATAAGCTCGCCGGCCAGGCGCTCCCGCATGGTTTTCTCACCGCGGTTGCGGGCGTAAGTGGTCAGCCAGCGCAGACCCAGGGTCTGACGGCGCTCGGGCCGGACCTCAATGGGGACCTGGTAGGTGGCGCCGCCCACGCGGCGGGCCTTGACCTCCAGAGAAGGCATGATGTTTTCCAGGGCCTGGGTGTAGACCTCCATGGGGTCTTTGTCGGTCTTTTCCTTGATGATATCAAAGGCGCCGTAGACCACCTTCTGCGCCACACCCTTTTTGCCATCCAGCATAATGCTGTTGATGAGCTTGGTAACCAGGACGGAGTTGTAAAGCGGGTCAGGCAGAATCTCCCGCTTGGGTACATTTCCTCTTCTGGGCACTTTGCTTCCCTCCTTCTTATAAAATTAGAAATCATAGGTACTCAAACCGGCTTCCGGTTTGTGTAATGCCTGTCCGAGGTCCGCCCACAGTCATCTATGGGAAACGTCGGGCAAGGCGCTTGCCTTGCGCGTACGCACAATGCAAATTCAGTTTTCTCAGCAGGCGCGGGGCCTGTGAGGCTGCGTGCCGGAGTCCGTCACGCGCTGCGGGCAATTTCTGCGGAGCAGAAATTACTTCTTGCCGGCCTTGGGCCGCTTGGCGCCGTACTTGGAACGGGCCTGCATCCGTCCGGAGACGCCCTGGGTGTCCAGAGTGCCGCGGATAATGTGGTAGCGCACGCCGGGCAGGTCCTTGACACGGCCGCCGCGGATCATCACCACGGAGTGCTCCTGCAGGTTGTGGCCGACGCCGGGAATGTAGGCGGTGACCTCGTACCCGTTGGTCAGGCGCACACGGGCGATTTTACGCAGAGCGGAGTTGGGCTTCTTGGGGGTGGAAGTACGCACCGCGGTGCAGACACCTCTCTTCTGGGGGGAGTGCAGGTCGGTCTGACGGCTCTTCAGCGTGTTCAGGCCGTGCTGCAGAGCGGGGGAGGTGGACTTGTAGGTCACCTTCTCGCGTCCCTTGCGGACCAGCTGGTTAAACGTAGGCATGGTTTTCCTCCTTTCCTGAGTTACGCCCCTTGGGGCTGTTTTATATTTTAACAGAATCAGGAAGTTTTATCCCTGATTTTGCTAAAAGCGAGCCGGAAAATCCAAAATCTGCGGGCAGGGGGACCGGAGGGGCTATCTCAGCAGCACAGCCACCGCCGCGCCCACGCTGATGCCGCAGGCCTGTCCCAGCGCCTGCATGGTGGGGACCTGCTCCAGGGGGACGCCCCGGTTCACCGCGTCCTGGACCAGGGGCTGAAGCACCCGGGGGTCCGCGTCCTGCGCCAGGTAGAGCCGGGCCGCCCGGCCGTCCCGCAGGGCGCGCTTGGCCTGCTTTGCGCCCACAACCTTTTCCGCTGTCATCAGTTCGGTGAGCATGGCGCTCCTCCTCTCTTCCCGCGGGTAATGCCGCCCTTTTGGGCATAACCGTCCCATCACGGCAATTTGAGATTATACCATGCCGCCATGGCCCCGTCAAGTAAAAATACGGAAATTTTCCTTGTGCACAGTTTCCGGGAAGGCTGCGGCGCGCCCGCCGCGCAGGCGGCGGCCCTTGGCGCACGGAGGGCCCAAACCCCTGCGGAGAGCCTTTTTGACACGCCGAAGCGGCGCGGGGCAGCTTCCGCTGTCCCGCGCCGCCTGTATTTCTTATCCCTTGTTCTGGGCCTCCACCAGCCGGACGCCGCAGTACCGCTCCCGCAGCTTGGGCTTTTCAATCTTCCCGGTGGGGTTCCGGGGCACGTCGGCAAAGATAATCCTCCGGGGCCGCTTGTACCGGGGCAGCTCCATGCAGAACTGGTTGATTTCGCTCTCGGTGCAGGTCATGCCCTCCTTGATTTGGATGACGGCGGCGGCAATCTCCCCCAGCCGCTTGTCGGGCAGGCCGATGACGGCCACATCGTGGACCTTGGGATAGGCGGCCAGGAAGTCCTCAATCTGGACGGGGTAGAGATTCTCTCCCCCGGAGATGATCACATCCTTCTTCCGGTCCACCAGGAAATAGAACCCGTCCTCGTCCTGCATGGCCATGTCCCCGGTGTGGAGCCAGCCGTCCTTCAGCACCTCCTGGGTGGCCTTCTCGTCGTGGTAGTAGCAGACCATCACGCCCGGGCCCTTGACGCACAGCTCGCCCACGCCGCCTTGGGGAACCGCGTTCCCCTCCTCGTCCACGATTTTGCACTTCCAGCCGCACCCGGGGACGCCGATGGCCCCCACCTTGTGGATGTTGTCCATCCCCAGATGGACGCAGCCCGGGCCGGTGGACTCGGACAGGCCGTAGTTGGTGTCGTACTTGTGGTGGGGGAACCAGGTCAGCCAGTGCTTAATCAGGGAGGGGGGCACCGGCTGAGCGCCGATGTGCATCAGCCGCCACTGCGCCAGCTGATAGTCCTCCCGCTTCAGCTCTCCCCGGTCCAGGGCGGCCAGGATGTCCTGGGCCCAGGGCACCAGCAGCCAGACAATGGTGCACTTCTCCTGGGAGACCGCCTGAAAAACCGCCTGGGGGGAGCTGCCCTTCAGCAGCACGGCCTTTCCGCCGGTGTACAGCGAGCCGAACCAGTGCATCTTGGCCCCGGTGTGGTACAGGGGCGGGATGCACAGGAACACGTCCTCCCGGACTGTCTCGTGGTGGACGGCCTCCATCCGGGCGGCCTGCATCAGCGCGGAGTGCTTTTGAAGAATGGCCTTGGGAAAGCCGGTGGTGCCGGAGGAGTAATAAATGGCCGCGTCATCCTCATCCTCCACCAGCACCTTGGGGGCGGCGGAGGAGCAGTTTGCGGCGGCGGAGAGGTAGTCCTGGGCAAAGCTGGGGCAGCTCTCCCCCACAAAAAGCAGCAGGCGCCCCTGGGCGACGGAGGGGACGATGGACTCCACCCGGCCGATGAACTCCGGGCCGAAGAACAGCACGTCCGCGTCGGCCAGCTTGACGCAGTAGTCAATCTCCCGGGCGGTGTATCGGAAATTCAGAGGCACGGCCACCGCCCCCGCCTTCAGCACGCCGAAGTAAATGGGCAGCCACTCCAGGCAGTTCATCAGCAGAATGGCCACCTTCTGCCCCTTGCGGATGCCCCGGCCCAGCAGCATGTTGGCCACCCGGTTGGCCTTCTCGTCAAAGACGCCCCAGGTGATTTCCCGGCGGTAGGGGGCGGAGGCGGCCGGCTGAATCAGCTCGTACTCCTTCCAGGTGACTTGGGGCTTTTCCTGAAGCTCGGGGTTAATCTCCACCAGACAGATGTCATCGCCGTAGAGCTTGCTGTTGCGCTCCAGCAGGTCCGTGATGGGCATGGCGTTCTCTTCCTTTCCAAAGGGCCGGCGGGGTCCGGCACTTCATTTGTTTTACTCGCTAAAGTAGCATACCCCATCCCGCCGGAAAAGTCAAGCGCCTCCGGCCCGATTTCCGGAAAATCCGCAAAAAACCGCCCCGATTCCTTTTCCTGCCGGCGCGTCCCATTGCCGGCGGCCGCGCGAACCGCAGCTTGAAAAGGAAAGCGGGTATGATAGGCTCATCTCAACCCACCGTGCGTCCACACGGAGGTGTCAGATAAACCAAACAGATGGGCTTGTACCGGGCGTATTGATTCCTGCGGCAGCGCTCGCTTTGCGCCAGGCGCCGTTTGCAAAATGGGGGACTGCGCAGCGGCGGGGGATTCCAAGAAAATTCCACGCAGAGTGGCGGCAAAAGGCCCGCCAGCCGGTGTGCCGGGAGATGTTAAACAGGCGCTTAGGAACCTTGGTCCTGAATCCAACCGGGCGGGCATCAGAGCTTGTCTGGCCGGGGAGCGGCCTTACAGCTCCCCCGGCGGCAGCACCTCCAGCCCCGGGCGGCCCTGACGCACGGCCTCGGCCAGCAGCAGGGCCGGCGGATGTCCCGGCCGGCCGGCCAGCTGGAGGCGCTTGGGCTCCAGGCCGCTTTCCCGCAGGGCGCACATCACGTCGCACAGCCGCTCCGGCCGGTGGCACAGGGCGAACCGTCCCCCGTTCCGCACCAGCCGGGCGGCGGCGGCGCACAGCTGGGGGAGGGGACAGGTCTCCTCCCGGAAGGGCCCGCCGCTCTTCCCGCTGTTCCGGGGGAAGTAGGGCGGGTTGGACACAACCAGGTCAAACCGCCCCGCCGGAAGGGGCGCGCTTTGCAGGTCGGCCTGGAGGATTTCCCCCTCCAGGCCGTTTTGGCGCAGGTTCTCCCGGGCGGCCGAGGCGGAGGGGCCGTCCCGCTCCACTCCCCACAGCTCCAGGGAGGGCTCCCGCCCCCGGAGCAGAAGCAGCAGCGCGCCGCTCCCAGTCCCCAGGTCGCACACCCGCCACCGGGGACGCACCGTGGCAAAGCGTCCCAGGGCCAGGGCGTCCCCTCCCAGGGGGAACACCCCCGGGGGCAGCGTCAGCACATAGGGCCCCAGCCGCTCCTCCCTCACGGCGCCTTCCCCCACAGGTCCAGCAGGCAGCGGGTAATCCGCCCGGTCATGCCCCAGATGGCGTGCCCCTGCCAGGAGTAGACCGACACCGTCTCTCCGCCACGCTGCCAGCGGTAGTCCCTTGGGATGCCAATCAGGTCATAGGGGAAATCCTCCGGCGGCTGGGGCACCAGGGTATAGCGGTACTCCCTGGCCGGGTGGGACAGCAGGTAGTCCACCGGCACCTGGAAGGTCTCCCCCACCTCTGCGGGATTCAGGGTCAGACGGCCGGCGGCCGCGCGGCCAATCCGGGCCAGGATGGGGTAGGTCAGAAAATTGGCCCGGTGAACCAGGAAATCCAGCCGGCCCAGAATCTGCACGTCCTGCGCCGGAATACCCAGCTCCTCCCAGGTCTCCCGCAGGGCGCAGGCCTCCGGGGTCTCCTCCCCCTCTATCCGGCCGCCGGGGAAGCACACCTCCCCGGGCTGACGGCGCATTCCGGCGGCCCGCACCTCGTACAGCAGCCGCCACCCGTCCTCCCCCTCCACCAGGGGGACCAGCACCGCGTACCGCCCTGTGGCGTCCATCAGCCCCGGGACGCGGCCCTCCAGCCGCCGTCTCAGCTCCTGCGCGGTCATAGACCTCTCCTCCTTAAAGCGATGCCCGCCCCCTTCGGGGCGGGCGCACCGTTTTATTCCTACAGATTGATAACCAGCACCGCCGCGGACAGAAATACGCCCAGGCATGCGGCCGCAAAGTACACAATCTCCCGGGGTCGGAACCAGAACGCGGCACAGAACCCCCAGGAGACGGCCAGATCCGCCAGCACCGCGGTGTTCTTCCCCGCGGTGGGGGGCTGCCCCATGCGGATGGACACCATCTCCGGCAGAAAGGCCCAGCCGGCCAGCCCCAAAAAGCCGCTGGCCAGCACCAGGACATAGACCAGCCGGTTCCGGTTTTTCCGGAGGCTGTCCTTCAGGCGTTCCGCCGGCCCTTTTCCCCGGGGCACGGCTACATCTTCTCCGGCGCGGACACGCCCAGCAGGCCCAGGCCGTTGGCCAGCACTGCCCGCACCGTGTCGGCCAGCTTCAGCCGGGCCCGCAGCAGGCCGGCCTCCTCGCCCTTGATGTGGTGGGCGTTGTAGAACCGGTGGAAATCCCCGGCCAAGGCGGCCAGATAGCGGTTAATCCGGCTGGGGTCATAGTCCCGGGCGGCCAGATGAATCTCCTCGGGGTACTGGGCCAGGGACTTAATCAGGGCCCGCTCCTCCGGAGCGTCCAGCAGGGCGGCGTCAATCTCCCCCGCGCCGGGGACGGCCTCCCCCTCCTGGGCCAGGCGGGCCGTCAGGGAGCAGATGCGGGCGTGGGCGTACTGGACGTAGTACACCGGGTTCTCGCTGTCCTGCCGCACCGCCAGGTCCAGGTCGAAGTCCAGCGGGCTGGAGGAGGTGCGGGAGTTGAAGAAGTACCGGGCGGCGTCCACGCTGATTTCGTCCAACAGGTCGTGCAGGGCGATGGCCTTGCCCGAGCGCTTGGACATCCGCACCGGCTTTCCGTCCTGGAGCAGGTTGACCAGCTGCATCAGCACAATGACCAGCCGTCCGGAGCCGTCCAGCCCCAGCCCGTCCAGGGCAGCCTGGAGGCGGGCCACATGGCCGTGGTGGTCGGCCCCCCAGATGTTGATGACCCGGTCGAAGCCCCGCACCTCGAACTTGTTCCTGTGGTAGGCGATGTCCGCGGCGAAGTAGGTGTAAAAGCCGTTGGCCCGGCGCAGCACGTCGTCCTTCAGGTCCAGCTTCTCCACCTGCTCCCGGCTTTTCCCCTCCCGCAGGTACTTCTCCTTCAGCAGCCGGGTGGTGTTCAGCCACAGGGCGCCGTCCTTTTCGTAGGTCCAGCCCCGCTGGGTAAGCAGCTCCACAGTCTGGGCCACAAAGCCGGAATTATGCAGCGCAGACTCAAAGAACCACTCGTCGTACTCAATGCCGTATTTTTTCAGGTCCGCCTTCATCTTGGGGATGTTGACGCTCAGGCCGTACTCGGCCATTGCGGTCAGCCAGGCCCCCTCCGAAGCGCCGGAACCGGGCCAGCTGTCCCCGGCCTGTTCCAGAAAGCCCCGGGCCAGCTCCCGGATGTCGTCCCCGTGGTAGCCGTCCTCCGGAAAGGCGCAGTTCTCCTCCCCCAGGGTGAGCTGCATACACCGGGCAAAAATGGACCGGGCGAACTTGTCAATCTGATTGCCCGCGTCGTTGACGTAGAACTCCTTCCAGGCGTCGCAGCCGTCCCGCTTGAGCACGTTGGCCAGGGTGTCCCCCAGCACGCCCCCCCGGGCGTTGCCCATGTGCATGGGCCCGGTGGGGTTGGCGGAGACAAACTCCACCATCACCTTTTGGCCGCCGCCCCCGCTGCCCGAGCCGTAGTCCGCCCCCTCCGCCTCCACGGCGGAGAGCACCTCCCCGTACCACCTGGGGCCCAGGGTGAAGTTGAGGAAGCCGGGGCCGGCAATCTCCGCCCGGCTGAAATAGCTGCCCTCCAGCTCCAGATGGTCCGCAATGGCCTGGGCGATGGCCCGGGGCGCCATATGCAGCTGCCGGGCCCCCGCCATGGCGAAGGAGGAGGCGTAGTCCCCGTGGCTCAAATCCTTGGGAATCTCCACCCCGGCCTCAATCTGTGCGCCGGCCGGCAGCACGCCGGCCGCCGACGCCCGCCCGTAGGCCGCCTGGACCAGTTCCTGGACCTGCGCCCGGGCCGCTTGAATCATATTCGACATGTTCGCTCCCCTTTTTCCTTTGAATCCGGCCCGGAATCTGCCCGGGCCGCCGCCTTGCCCCTCCGGGGGCTACTGCCGCAGAGTCACCCCGTCGGCCTCCCGCACCTTGATTTGGAAGGTGTTGCGTCCGGCCACCGTGTGGTCAATCTCCAGGTTGTAGTCTATCTCGATATCCCCGCCGCGCTCGTCCAGCTCGGCCCGCAGGCGGTGGGTATTCACCCCGATGGCCATGGATCCGTAGGGGGTGTCGTACATGGACAGATGCCTCCGCCCCTCCTGAAACACCATCTGGGAGTTGTACTCCCCGAAGCGCATCAGGGTCACCCGCTCCGCCTCGACCTGAAAGGTGGTCAGGGTGCCCTCCAGGCCGGTCACCTCGCTCTCCTGATAGGAGAGGGTAAAGCCGCCCGCGCCGTCCTGCTGCAGCCAGCCCTGGGTGACCAGCTCCATGGTGTCCGGCGGCGCGTTTTCATATTCCTGTGTCCCCTTGATGGAGATAATCACTGTTTTTTCCATAAACGCCCCCGCAATGCGCAAATAGTGTTCCGGCTTTCCGCCGGAGCGCCCGCCGCTGCCCCGCCGTCTCCGGCGCGTCATGGCAGGTTCCTAGTATTGTACCCGATTCCGGGCCCGGACGCAAGGGGTTCCCGTCCGGGAAGGGAAAATTGGAAATATCACCAATTTTTTACGGCTTTCCCGCCGTTTCTTCCTCATCCGGTTCCAAAACAGGTTCCACCATCTCCTCCTTGGGCGGGGTCTGGGGGCTCTCCGCGCCCATGATGTCGAAATAGTCCTCGTTTTGCAGCTCCGGCTTGCGGTGGCGCACCAGGTCCAGAATGGTGGGATAGAGAATGATGGCCAGCAGCCCTCCGGAAAACCCGTTGTTGTACAGGTTCAGCCCCGACACCGGCGAACCCACGCTGAGCACCAGGGAGGAGTGGAGAAATCCGGCCAGCACCCCGAAGGGCCAGCCGAAATACCCCGAGATGGGGGCCAGGGTGGTACAGAACAGGCCGGCCAGCTGTACCGCGCTGTCTCCGATGGACCACTCCATCACCAGCCCGCCCAGGCCCACCCCGGCCATGACGGGCACAATGTTGCGCGCGTGCTTCCCAAAGGCGGAAAAGCCCATGATGGTCAGAATCCCCCCCACAGTGGGCCCGTTCAGATCCCCTCCGGACAGCAGGATGAAGGCCGTGCCAATCAGGCCGTTGACCCCCGTGTTGATCAGCACTGGGGCAAAGCCGAACATGCGCAGGTAGTCGCTGGGGGCCCGGCCGCTGGTCTGAAGCAGCCAGCGGTAGCCCGCCCAGGCCGCCCACCAGGGCTTTTTGCAGAAAAACAGCCCGCCCGCAATCAGCGCCAGGCACAGCGCCCCCAGCATGGGGGCGAACACCCGGTTGTAGCCCGTGGCCCAGTGGTAGTAGGTGGTGGGGTCCGCCCCCAGCGAGGTCATCAGGGGGACCAGCAGCATTCCCACCAGCCCGCAGGCAAAGCCCAGGTTGTACAGGTTCATGCCGTTCTGGATTTTATAGGTATAGCCGGACAGGGGCGGCATAATCAGCCCAATCAAAACCCCTACGCCGATGCTCAGCACCGGCGAGCCCCAGCCGTTGTCCAGTCCGATGTAGCTGACCACCGGGGCCAGGGCGGTAGACATCAGGGCCACCGTGACATATTTGCCGAACCGCTCCCCCCGCAGGCGGGAGTACAGCCAGGTGCCGAACACGATGGGCCAGATGTTGATGATGTTCTTTCCGAACAGGGCAAAGCCGGACATCAGCCCGATGACCACCATGGAAAACCCGTTGAGCGGCTCCTTGGACAGGTGGAGAATCCAGGCGGAAAACAGCGTCACCAGGGCGGAGTTCACCAGGGCCGCCCCCGGGCCGGCAATGCGCACATAGTCGGTAATCAGGGCGTCCTCCGAGCGGATGATGATATTCAGCCCGCGGAGAATCTGCTCCGGCGAATCCAGCATCAGGCCCGCCCCCGCCAGCAGGGCGCAGTAGGCCAGAAAGGCGGGATACATGTTTTCATAGCGCGTGTAGTGTGAATAGGGCATAGGTTCCCTCCCTGCTTATGTCGCTCCGACGGACGCGCCCCGCTGGAAATACGCCCGGGCCTGCCGGGCATTCCGGCCAATCTCCCGGGCCAGCTCCTCCATGGAGGGGAAGCGCCGCTCCCCGCGCAGGCGGGCGTAGAACTCCATCCGCACCCGCTCGCCGTACAGGTCCCCGTCAAAGTCCAGCAGAAAGCCCTCCACCGTCACCCGGCCGTCGTTGTCCTCCACTGTGGGGCGCACCCCCACGTTGGTCACCGCAATCCGGGTCTCCCCCCGGAAGCTGACCCGGGTGGCGTACACCCCGAAGGCGGGGGTGATGACCCCGGGGGGCAGGTGGAGGTTCACCGTGGGAAAGCCCAGGGTCCCTCCGCCAATCCGCTTGCCGTGGGCCACATGGTCGCTGAGAATGTGGGGGTGCCCCAGAAACTGGCCGGCCCGCTCCATCTCGCCCTGGGCCACCAGGGTGCGGATATAGGTGGAGGAGACCGTAATGCCGTCCCGCTCCACCCTTCCGATGATGTCGCAGCCCACTCCCAGCTCCCGGCACTTGGCCTCCAGCCGCTGGGGATTGCCGCGGCCCATATAGCCGAAGTGGAAGTCGTGGCCGGCCACCACATGGACCGCCCCCAGCTGCCCCACCAGGTAGTCCGAGATAAACTCCTCCCAGTCCATGCGCACCATGCCCTGAAAGCTGGCCACCGCCACCTCCTGGATCCCGTAATAGCGGCGCATCAGCCAGATGCGGTCCTCCACGCCGGTGAGCAGGGGCACCTGCGTCCCGGTGATGGCCGCCGCCGGCTGGCGGTCGAAGGTAAAGGCCGCCGGCACAGCCTGAAGCCGCCGGGCCGTCTCCGCCACCCTCCGCAGCAGCGCCCCATGGCCGGTGTGAACCCCGTCGAAAAAGCCCAGGGCGATTACCCGTCTCTTTTTGTCCAAATTTTCTGCGCTCCCTTGCATCCGCGCGCCCCATGGCCGTGTGCCTGGGCGCTCCCGCGGCTTGGATGTGTCCCATTGTAGCTTAAATTTGCCCCTTTTTCAAGAGCCCTCTTCCCTTTTCCCCGAAAAACCAAAAATCCGCCAGCCCCGCCGCAGATTGCGGCGGGGCTGGCGGCCCCTTTTTGAACACGGAGGACCTGCCTGTGAATGCAGCAGCTTCTCAGTCCCGTTCCATCAGCAGTTTGTAGGGCTCGACCTCCAGCGCGTCGGCAATTCGATAAATCATGTCCAGGCTTGTCCCAACCCAGGCAATCTCCGTTTTGCTGATTCTGGAGCGCTCGATCCCCGCCTTTTCCGCCAGCTGCTCCTGGGTAAGCTGGCATTTTTTGCGATAGTAGGCAATATTCAGCCCCAAGGTCCGGTAGCGATTCTTATACTGTTCCAACATAGAGGATCACATCCAAGATAAATATTGTTTGATATTACTATTTTATCCGGGCGGCGGCCTGTTATCCACTGCATATTCTTCATGAAACACGACTTGTTGTTCATCAAATATGCAGTGCAGTTTCAAGTTGGAACGGCGGACGCTCCGCAGGGCAGAGCGTCCGCCAAAATTGTGCGCCTTACCCTGCGGCGGTCCCGGCGCAGGAAAGCCATTGTCTTCATCGCTTCCGCTTTGTTCAGGCCCAGCTCTCCTCCATCTCGGAGCGCTTGGCCCGGCTCATCAGATCGGACAGCACGGTGTGTACGTCCCGGTTCTCATAGAGGACCTCGTAGGCCGCCTGGGCGATGGGCATCTCCACCCCGGCCTGCCGGGCCAGGGCCCGGGCGTTGGCGGCGGCGTAGTAGCCCTCCACCACCGCGCCAATCTCCTTCACCGCCTGCTCCACCGGCATTCCCTGTCCGATGAGAATGCCGCAGCGGCGGTTGCGGGAGTGCATGGAGCAGCAGGTGACAATCAGGTCGCCCACCCCGGCCAGGCCGGTGAAGCTCTCCTTCCGCCCCCCCAGGGCCACCCCCAGCCGGGCCATCTCGGCCAGCCCCCGGGTCATCAGCATGGCCTTGGTGTTGTCCCCAAAACCCATCCCGTCGCAGCAGCCGGCGCACAGGGCGATGACGTTCTTCAAGGCGGCGCAGATTTCCGTACCCACCTTGTCGTCGGTGGTGTACACCCGGAAACGTTGGTTCATGAACAGGTCCTGCACCAGCCCGGCCTGTTCCGCCCCGCCGGCCGCTACCACGGCGGTGGGGATATGCCGCCCCACCTCCTCGGCGTGGGAGGGCCCGGAGAGCACCACCACTGGGCAGCGCTCCCCCACCTCCTCCTCAATCACCTGGCTCAGGCGCAGGGAGGTGTCCTTCTCAATGCCCTTGGATACCGAAATCAGCACCGTGCCCGGCTCGGCCAGCTCCCGCAGCTTCCGGGCCGTGGACCGCACCGCGTAGGAGGGGGTTGCAATCACCACCGCGCCGCAGCCCCGCACCGCAGACATGTCCCAGGTCAGCTTCAGCTCCCCGGGCAGGACAACCCCCTTGAGCATGGGGTTCTCATGGGTATCCCGCAGCACGGCGGACTCCTCCCGGGTGTAGGACCACAGGGTTACCTCGTGCCCGTTCTCCAGCAGCAGCAGCGCCAGGGCCGTCCCCCAGCCGCCGCTGCCTAAGACCGTTATCTTCATAACCGGTTCCCTCCTGTTTGGTTGATTGTTGTTCATTCCTTTTCTTGAAAGAAAAGGAATCGAAAAGAACTTTTTGGCGGAAAACTGCGTTTTCCTTATGTCTTTTTTCTGTGCACGGAGAATTTATTTTCCGTGCCGGTGAGGAGACGGCAGATGTTCCCCCGGTGCATGTACAGTATCAGGCCGCCGATGACGGCGGACAGGGCGAGGATCAGCGGTTCTCCGTACACAAACCAGGTGGCAAAGGGGAAGGAGGCCCCCGCCCACAGGGAGCCCAGGGAGACGTATTTGGTACACACGGCCAGCACCAAAAAGCCGCCCCACACCACCAGGGCAATGCGCCAGTCAATCATAATGGCGATGGTCCCGCCGGACAAAATGCCCTTGCCCCCCTTGAAATGGAACATACAGGGGAACATGTGCCCCAGCAGGCACCACAGGCCCGCCCAGTATTTGGAAAGGGCCATCACAAACGCGTCGTCAGCCGCCATCTGCCGGAACAGCAGCATACCGGCCCAAATCGCAATGACCGCCTTGAGCACGTCGCACAGAACGACCGCAAAGGTCAGCGGGCCGCCGAAGGTGCGGAAAAAATTGGTCAGCCCCGCGTTGCCGCTGCCGTGGGTGCGGATGTCGTCCCGCAGGATATACTTGGACACGATGACCGCGCCGTTGAAGCAGCCGCAGAAATAGGCGGCCACAGCGCTCAGAAGCGCAGGGAGCACAAAGGCGGAGCCAAGGTCAGAGAGCACTGTCATATCCATTTTTACCCCTCCTGGTCCCCCTTCTGCCGGACGGTCAGCCGCACGGGGGCGCCCTCCAGGCCGAAGGTGGAGCGAATTTGATTTTCCAGATACCGCTGATAGGAGAAGTGGAACAGCCGCGCATCATTGCAGAAGCAGACAAAGTGAGGAGGTTTAACCCCTGTCTGGGTCATATAGTAGATTTTCAGGCGGCGGCCCTTGTCGGTGGGGGGCTGCACCCGGGCGGTGGCGTCGGCCAGCACGGAGTTGAGCATCCCGGTGGTGATGCGCATGGCGGACTGGTTGTTGACGTACTGAATCAGCTCGAACAGGCGCTCCACCCGCTGGCCCGTCAGGGCGGAGATGAACACCACCGGGGCGTAGGTCATAAAGCTCAGGTCCCGGCGCACATCCTCCCGCATCCGGTCCATGGTCTTCCCGTCCTTTTCGACGGCGTCCCACTTGTTCATCACAATGATGCAGGCCTTCCCCGCCTCGTGGGCCAGCCCGGCCACCTTGGTGTCCTGCTCAGTGACCCCCTCCCGGGCGTCAATCAGAATCAGGCACACGTCGCACCGCTCAATGGCCATGGTGGCCCGCAGGACGGAGAATTTCTCAATCCGGTCGTCCACCCTGGACTTCTTCCGCATCCCCGCGGTGTCGATAAAGCGGTATTTTCCCGTCTCGTTTTCAAAAAAGCTGTCCACCGCGTCCCGGGTGGTGCCCGCCACATCGGAGACAATGACCCGCTCCTGCCCCAGAATGCGGTTGACCAGAGAGGACTTGCCCACGTTGGGCTTGCCGATGACCGCCACCTTTACCGTGTTGTCGTCCTCCTCCTCCCCGTCCTGGGGGGGGAAGTAGGAGAAGCAGGCGTCCAGCAGGTCCCCGGTGCCGTGGCCGTGGACAGCGGACACCGCGATGGGGTCCCCCAGCCCCAGATTGTAGAACTCATAGACGTCCGGGTTCTCCCGGCCCACCTGGTCGGCCTTGTTCACCGCCAGCACCACCGGCTTCCGGGCGCGCAGCAGCAGGCTGGCCACCTCCTGGTCGGCGGCGGTCATCCCCGTCTTCACATCGCACACAAAGACAATCACTGTCGCGGAGGCAATGGCAATCTCCGCCTGCTCCCGCATGAAGGAAAGGATCTGGTCGTCTGTCCCCGGCTCGATGCCGCCGGTGTCCACAATGTCGAACACCCGGTTTCTCCACTCGCACTGGGCGTACAGCCGGTCCCGGGTCACCCCGGGGGTGTCCTCCACAATGGACAGCCGCTGCCCGCACAGCTTATTGAACAGCATGGACTTGCCCACATTGGGCCGGCCCACAATGGCAACTAAGGGCTTCATAGGCTCACTTCCTCTTGTCTCGCGCAGGGGGCCTCCCCTCCCGCGTTACGGATTGTATCGGTAAAACTCCTCGTTCTCCCAGGCCTGCCGCTGCCCCTCCAGGGCCAGGGGGATGCCCAGCATGGCGTCCAGCAGCTCGTACCCGTCCTGGGGCACCGGGGTGACCGCTGTCCCCAGCTCCCGCTCCGCGTCGTCCAGGGTCACGTCGTCCAAAAAGACCCGCTCCCCCGCCCGGAGCATACTGGCGGGAATCAGCAGGCGCTGTCCCAGCTCCTTTCCCCGGAGCTGCTCAATCAGGTCCCCCCCGGTAACCAGCCCCGCCACGGTGATCGTCTCCCCGAAAAAGCGGTTGGCGATGGGGTACACGCGCCCCCTCAGGCCGGGGAACCGCTGCCGGGCCAGCTCCGTCAGCTCCGCCAGGAAGGGGGCGGCGGACACGCCGGTGGCGATGGAGAAGGGGGAGGCCTCCTCCTGTCCGCCGGGCTCCGCCAGCTCCAGCGCCCGGACAAACTCCTGCCGCAGCAGGCGCAGCATCCCCACCCCGTTGTCCAGCTGGGTGAAGTCCTCGAAATACTCCTCCGGGGGCAGCTCCCGCCCCGCCAGCAGATAGAACTCGTCCGAACACCAGAACAGCGTGGTGCCCAGCTTCTCCCGGCACCGCCGCCCGAAGGCCTCCGTCTGGTCCACCAGGGCGGCGGCCTCCTCCCGGCGGTAGGGCCGCAGGGGATAGAGCCCCTCCCGGAACCGGGTCACCCCCACGGGAACGATGGAGACGCTGTTCACCGCCGGGTGCATGGCCGCCAGATCCGCCATGGTTTTGTCCAGGGCGGGGCCGTCGTTCACCCCGGGGCAGGAGACAATCTGGCAGTTCATGGAAATCCCCGCCCCGGCCAGCTTCTCCATTATGTCGATGCCCCGGCCGGCGTTCCGGTGGCCCAGCATCTCCGCCCGCAGCGCCCGGTCGGTGGTATGGACCGAGATGTTCACCGGAGATACCCGCAAATCGCAGATGCGCTGCACCTCCCGGTCGGACAGGTTGGTCAGGGTGATGTAGTTGCCCATCAGGAAGGAGAGCCGGGCGTCGTCGTCCTTGAAGTACAGCGTCTTCCGCATCCCGGGGGGGAGCTGGTCCACAAAGCAGAAGATGCACCGGTTGGCGCAGGAGCGGGCCCGGTCCATCAGATAGGTCTCAAACTCCAGCCCCAGGTCCTCCCCCTCGCGTTTGCGCACCCGGACGGTCCGGACCGCCCCGGAGGGCTCCGCCAGCGTCAGCACCAGCCGGGGGTCGTAGGTGTAGAATTTGTAGTCCAGCACGTCGATGATGGGCTTCCCGTTTACGTGGGTCAGCGTCTCCCCCGGCCGCAGGCCCGCCCGGTGGGCCGGGCTGTGGGGAGCAACGCTGCGAATCACTGTCAGGCTCACAGAGCTTCACCGCCTTTGCGCATATCAGGTCACGCTATTATATAATAATTATTTCCATTTTTCAAGGGAATTCCTGCCCGGGCCCGTGTTCAAGCGCGGTTATTGCCATGATGTGCATCGCCGGCGCAAAACAAAACCGGCGCCGCGGAGCTGCGGCGCCGGTTTTTTGTCTGGTTCCTTTTCCTTGGATGGCCGTTTCGGCCGGAATCCCGGAAGGGCAGTTACTTCAGCTCCACCTTGGCGCCGGCCTCTTCCAGCTTCTTCTTCAGCTCCTCGGCCTCGTCCTTGGACACGGCCTCCTTCAGGGTCTTGGGAGCGCC
>JAAWHL010000058.1 GCA_022795855.1 Lawsonibacter sp. | reverse complement strand
GCGCCTGCCTCTGACCAACTGGCAGCCGACGCGCTGGGCCTGAAGCTGTCCACCACCATGAAGGCCCTGGAGCTGACCACCGTGCCCAACGGCATGGGCGTACAGGCTATGGACGACGGCCTGCGGGAAAAGAGCGGGGGGAAGCTCTATCTGGACATGTACTTGGACGGTGTGCTGGGCAGCAGCGCGGATGAGCTGATCGGCGGCGCGCAGAACGGCGCCTTTGACATGATTGCCCTGTCCTTCGGCAGCTGGGGCGACTATACCGACGCCTTCGCCCCGCTGTCCATCCCTTATCTGTTCACCAGTACCGAGCAGCTGTACCGCTTTGTGGACGGCGAGATAGGCGATGAGATCAAAAATCAGGTGGAAGAGGACACCGGAATGGTGATTTTGGCCTATCTGGATGTGGGGTTCCGCAATGTGACCAACAACCGCAAGCCCATCGTTACTCCGGACGATATGAAGGGCCTGAAAATCCGCACGCTTAACGACCGCTATCAGATCGCCGCCATGGAAGCGCTGGGCGCCTCTACGCTTCAGACCAGCTTCTCCGAGCTGTACTCCTCTCTCCAGCAGGGCCTGGTGGACGCTCAGGAAAACCCCGTCATCAATACCTACACTTCTAAGTTCTACGAGGTGCAGAAATACATGACCCTGACCCGCCACAACTACACGTTTACCATTCTGGCCATCTCCCGCAGCGCGCTGGACCGTCTGACGCCTGAACAGCAGGAGCTGGTGATAGAAATGGGCAAGGCGGCCCAGGATACCTGCCGCGCCCAGCTTGCCCAGAAGGAGAGCGAGATCCTGAGTGAGCTGAGCCAGGTGATGGAAATCTATGACCCAACGGTGGAGGAGCTGACCAAATTCCAGGATGTGGCCAAATCCTCCTGGAGTATCATTGAGCAGGATATGGGCAGCGAGAAATTCAACTACTACGTGAACGCCGCCAATGAAATTGCCGCTGAGCTGGGCTGAATTTCCGGCTGCCAGGCTTGACCGGGAAGGTGGGTAAATGAAAAACAAAATTACGTGGAAAGAAATTTTTAATGAATTTGAAATCTATATTGGAACCGTGGTATTTGTTGTTCTGACCGTGCTTTTGGCCATTCAGGTCGTTTCAAGGTTCCTCCTGAATCACGCCTTTACTTGGGCTGAGGAGCTGGCAGTCATCATGTTTGTGTGGTTGATCTATCTGGGTGTGGCCGGCGCGGTGACCAACCGCAAGCACCTGAGGATTGACGCGCTGATTAATGTGATGCCCTTTAAGGCCAAGCGGGTTCTGCTGATTCTGGACAATGTGATTACCTTCGGCTTCTGCGCCTACGTGATCTTCCCCTTCAGCGAGCTGATTGCCAACCTGGCCGGCAGCAGCGCGAAGACATCCCTGATGCGCATTCCCAAGGCCGCAGTATACAGCATTGTGCCTGTCTGCCTGGTACTGACCTGCATACGGCTGTGCCAGGACACAGTCAAGTTGACCCGCGAGGGGGAAAAGGAGCTGGGAACCTCCAAACCCACCATTGACATTGAGGCGCTGGAAGCTCAGGCACAGGAGCTGAAGCGTCAGAGAGAGGAGGAGAAGCTGTAATGCATGGAGTGGTTGTGCTGTTCGCGGTCATGGCCATAACACTGGCCATCGGCGTTCCTATCGGTGTCAGCCTGGCGCTGTCCATGTACGCATTGCTGCTGGTACAGCCGGTAACGACAAGCGCTTTCATCGCTCAGTCCATGTATACCGGCGTCGCTTCCTTTACTATGCTGGCTCTGCCCTTCTTTGTGCTGGCCGGCGGAATCATGGACACCGGCGGCATCTCAAAGAGGATTGTCCAGGTGGCGGACTCCATGATCGGAAACGTTACCGGCGGCCTGGGCGTTGTCACGGTAATCGCCTGCATGTTCTTTGGCGCCATATCCGGTTCGGCTCCGGCCACGGTGGCCGCCATTGGTGCGATTATGATCCCCAGCATGATTATCAACGGCTACGACAAGGCCTATGCGACCGGACTTGTCGCGGTAGCGGGCAGTCTGGGCGTGGTGGTGCCCCCCAGCTACCCTATGGTAATCTACGGCGTCACCAACAACGTATCCATCAGCGCGCTGTTTATGGCCGGAATCGGACCTGCCCTCGTGGTAGGCGGTGTGCTGATCCTGTTCAACTATTTCTACTGCAAAAAGCGGGGATTGAAGGGCAGCGGGCAGAAGTTTCAGCTTAAACGCTTTTTACGGGCGGTCTGGAATGCCAAGGCGGCTCTGCTGATGCCGGTAATCATTCTGGGAGGTATCTACAGCGGAATATTCACCGCCACGGAGGCGGCTGTTGTTTCGGTAGTTTACGGCATCTTTGTGGGCGTGTTCATTTACAAGGAAATCTCGCCGGATAAGGTGCTGTCCCTGTTCAAGGACAACGTGGCGTTTATCGGCGGCATGATGTTCACCTTCGCTCCGGCAGCGGCACTGGGCAGTGTGTTCTCCTATCTGGGCGTGCAAAAGGCCATCAGCGGCTTCTTCCTCAGCATCTCCACCAACCCCTATGTGGTCCTGATCTTTATCTTTGTGATCCTGTCCATTGCGGGCATGTTTATCCAGACCACGCCCTGCACCATTATCCTCTCCCCCATCCTGCTGGCAATTGCCCAATCGGTGGGGATCAATCCGGTCCATTTCGGCGTAATCATGACCCTGGCACTGTGTATCGCCTTTGTCACGCCGCCGGTGGCGTCGAACCTGTTTGTGGCCATGACCATGACAGGTCTAAGCATGAACAAGCTTGTAAAGGTCGCGTGGCCGCTGATTGTGGCGTTGTTTATCTGCCTTTTAATCTGCGGCTTTATTCCGCAGATCAGTTTGTTTATCCTGGATATCTTTGGCGTGCCGTATTGATTGCCGGACTGCGGGAGAGGGTGGAGGCAACACCCTCTCCTGCTTGATCGCCCGTGACAGGGCAAAAGAAAACATGGAAGCAGGCGGGTGCCTGCGGGAGGCGCTCTGCCCAGCTTGATTGGAGATAAGGCTATGAGAATTGTACTATGCGGTGATTTCCTTTTTTCAGGAAGAAATCTGGTGGAAAAGATAGATCCAAAGCTTGTGGAACTGCTGCAAAGTGCGGACGCCGTCTTTGCCAACGCCGAGTTCAGTACCCCGAAGGTGGACACGCCGCCGGGGTTTACCATGTACCTGACGTCGGTTCGGCAGGATACGCTGGATGAATTCACAGACTTAAACATCAAACTAATCAACTTTGCGAACAACCACACGGTAGATTATGGCTGGGAGGGCTGCCTGCAGACCATAGAGGCGGCGGAGGGAAGGAAGCTGCTGGCCTGCGGAATTGGCAGGAACCTTTCCGACGCGAGAAAGGCCAAGTTTTTGGACCTGCGGGAGGGGCGGATCAGCTGTGTTGCGGCCTCATCAACCTGGGCATACCGGGCGCTTGGGGCCGACGGAAGCGCGGATACCGCGGCCCGGCCGGGTTTGGCTCCGCTCCGTTGGGACCACAAGTATGTCCTTCCGGAGGAGATGTTCAATCAGCTCAAAGCAATCGACACCGCCCTTGGCACCCGGGCCAGTATGGATGAAACAGGCCGTGTGGAGACATGGGATCCGCAGCCTGAGGACAGCTTCAAATTCGGCTCGGCAATGGAGCACTTCCTCGTCATTGAAAAAGGGGACAGGCCGGAAGTTAGAACGTGGTGCAATCCGGAGGACGAGGACGCCCTGCTCAGGAGCATCCGGGACGCCTCCCGGCGCTCGGATTATGTGATTGCCACCGTTCACTCCCATGAGGGCAAAAATGAGAACTGGTACTCCGATTATTCGCCGGAGTTTATGGAGGCCTTTGCCCGTCACGCAATTGACGCCGGTGCGGATATCTTTGTGGGGCACGGCGCACATTATCCCCGCGGCGTGGAAATTTATAAGGGGAAACCGATTTTCTACGATATCGGAAGCTTCGTGATGGAATTTGAATCCGGAAACTCCATGATTTCGCCGGAGATGTACCATACATACCACTTGCCTCCGGATTCTTATCCCTCTGATCTGCACGGCTTCCGCGCAAAGTTTGAAGACGGCACCTGGAAGGGGTTCTATGCGGAAAGAAGATTTTCAGAGCACTTTGCCGTAATCGCCGATATTGATGAGGGGACACACCGGACGCAGTACAGCCTCCTGCCTATTGATACGGATATGCAGCGGGATAATCCCATTAAGCGCGGGCTGCCGTGGATAGCTTCGGCCGAGGTTGGCAGAAAAATCGCTTCCGACATGAATAAGAGAAGCGGCATATACGGTACGGTTTTCCAATACGAGGAGGGCTCGGGGCTGATCAAATTCCAGGCGCAAACATTTGGATGACAAGCGTCCCGGCCCGTTAGAAGCCGTGCCGTTCGCCAAAAAGCGCAGATTGGCAGGGCGAAATGGCGGCCGGCAAGGCAAAGGATTGCAGAAATACCGGATGTATTTCAAAAATTTTTCATGCAGCCGGCTGAGATGGGCACGAACCTGCGGAAGGCTTTTTTGACATGCGGAAGCCCCGGGCCCCGCCTGATGCGGAGCCCGGGGCTTTTGAGCCGGAGCGCTGGAAGGGCGAAAAAGCGGAGTCCCGCCCCAGGGAGAGGCGGGACCGGGCGGGCCTGGCAAAACCAGGCGTTTCCCGCCCGTCACTGGGGTTCCTGCCCCGCCGCCCCCGCGGCGGCGAAATCCCGTATCAGGGACTGGCTCAGCCGAAGCACGTCCTCCCCCCTGCGCAGGCGGAGGGAGAGGTAGGGCTTTTCGCCCGCAGAGAACAGCAGGCGGCCCCGATAGGCCTCGCTGCCGCACAGGGCGGACACCTGCCGCAGGTCGAACCGGGGGACGGAGAACAGCAGGCAGCCGTTTTTCTGGCTGATGTCGGTGACGCCGCACAGGGCGGCCGCCGCCCGGAGCAGGGCCACGGACAGCAGGTTGTTTACGGTTTTGGGGGGCTCGCCGTAGCGGTCAATCAGCTCGTCCACCAGGTCATCGGCCTCCTCCTCGGTGCGCACCCGGGCGATGCGGCGGTACAGGTCCATCCGCTGCTCCGGCGAGGGGACGTACCGGTCGGGGATGGAGGCGGCCACGTTCAGGTCGGCGGCGCACTCGGTGCGGGGCCGGACCTCGCCCCCCTGCTCGGCCAGCACGGCCTCCTCCAGCAGCTTCAGGTACATGTCATAGCCCACCGACAGCAGAAAGCCCGACTGCTCCGGCCCCAGCACGTTGCCCGCCCCCCGGATTTCCAGGTCCCGCATGGCGATTTTGAAACCGGAGCCGAACTCGGCAAATTCCCGGATGGCCCCCAGGCGCTTGGCGGCCACCTCGGAGAGCACCTTGCCCCGGCGGTAGGTCAGATAGGCGAAGGCCCGGCGGCTGGACCGGCCCACCCGCCCCCGGATCTGGTGGAGCTGGGCCAGCCCCAGCTTGTCGGCATCCTCCACAATCAGGGTGTTGGCGTTGGGCAGGTCGATGCCCGTCTCGATGATGGTGGTGCATACCAGCACATTCAGCTCCCCGTCGGTCATGCGGCCCATCACCTCGTCAATGGCCTCCTGGGACATTTTGCCGTGGGCCACCCCCACGGCGGCGTCCTCCCCCAGCATCTGACGGATGCGGCCGGCGGCGCGGTCGATGGTCTCCACCCGGTTGTGGAGGTAGTACACCTGCCCGCCCCGCTCCAGCTCCCGGCGCATGGCGTCCCCCAGCACCCCCCAGTCGTGCTCCAGCACGTAGGTCTGCACCGGCAGACGGTCGGCGGGGGGTTCCTCCAGGCTGGACATGTCCCGGATGCCGCTGAGGGCCATGTTCAGCGTCCGGGGGATGGGCGTGGCCGACAGGGTCAGCACATCCACCTGATTGAAGTTCTCCTTCAGCCGCTCCTTGTGCTGTACGCCGAAGCGCTGCTCCTCGTCCACCACCAGCAGCCCCAGGTCCTTGAATTTCACATCCTTGTTGAACAGGCGGTGGGTGCCGATGAGGATATCCACCTCGCCCCGCTCCACCCGGCGCAGGGTCTCCTTCATCTGGGCGGGGGTGCGGAAGCGGGACACCACGTCGATATTCACCGGGTACTTGGAAAAGCGCTTCAGCGCGGTGAGGAAGTGCTGCCGGGCCAGCACGGTGGTGGGCACCAGGATGGCGGCCTGCTTGCCGTCCAGCACGCACTTCATCACCGCGCGGAAGGCCACCTCCGTTTTGCCGTAGCCCACGTCGCCGCACAGCAGGCGGTCCATGGGCATGGGGCGCTCCATGTCCACCTTGATTTCCTGGATGCACCGCAGCTGGTCGTCGGTCTCGGGGTACTCGAACTGGTCCTCAAACTCCTTCTGCCAGGGGGAGTCGGGGGAGAAGGCGAACCCCGGCTGGCGCTGGCGCTGGGCGTACAGCTGAATCAGCCCCTTGGCCAGGTCGGCCACCGCCTTTTTCGCCCGGGTCTTGGCCTTCTCCCAGTCGGTGCCCCCCAGTCGGGAGAGCTTTTTGGTCTCCTGGGCCTCCTCCCCGCCGCCGATGTACTTGCTGACCAGGTCCAGCTGGGTGGCGGGGACGTAGAGCACGTCCGACCCGGCGTAGGCAATTTTTACATAGTCCTTCTCCACCCCGTCGGCGGGCAGCTTGACCATGCCCACATAGCGGCCCACCCCGTGGTGCTCGTGGACCACCAGATCCCCGGGGGACAGGTCGGCGTAGGAGCTGAGCTTCTGCCGGTTGGTCACCGTCTTCTTGGCCCGGGGGCGCTTGAGGACCGTGCCCTGGCCCTCCACCAGCAGGGCCAGCTTTGCCTCGGGGTACTCCATGCCGGCGGACAGCCCGCCCACGGCAATCAGAATCTGCCCCGGCCGGGGCAGGGCGGCGGGAGAAAACTCCACCGCCGCCGCCACCCCGCGGTCCCGCATCAGGGACTGAAGGTTCAGGGCCCGCTGCTGGCTGCCGGTCAGCACCAGGGCCCCGATCCCGGCGGTCTGGCAGTGGGCCAGGTCCCCCGCCGCCGTCTCCAGGCTGGCCCCGAAGGAGGGCAGCTGCTTGGCGGTTACCGACAGCAGGCACCGGGGCGGCACGGGGTAGGCCGACAGGGTGAAGGAGTCCAGATAGGCCAGGGGGAAGTTCTCCAGCAGGGCGCACAGCTGGGGGAAGGTGCGGCCCAGCACGGCGCAGGAGCCGTCCAGCTCTCCCCGCTCCAGCAGGGTTTTCACGTCCTCCTCCAGCTGCCACTGCCAGGTCTTGGCCCGTTCGGCCGTCCGGCTGCTCTCGGAGAGCAGCACGCAGGCGTCCGGGGGCAGAAAGTCCGCCGCCGTGGACAGCTCGGGGTAGATGAGGGGCAGATACCGGTCCGCCGCCGGCAGGGAGAGGCCCTGCTCCAGGGCCTCCCGGTCCTGGGCCAGGGAGGCGGCCAGCTGGGGGTTCCCCTTTTTGACAGCCGCCCGCTCCAGCTTTTCCAGGGCGGAAAGCAGCCCCCCCGGCCCCCCGGGGGCCAGCTGGGGCAGGACCTCGGCGGCGGGGAGAACCAGGGCGCTGTCCGTGTTTTCGGTGCGGCGCTGGGTGGCCGGGTCGAAACGGCCCATGGCGTCCAGCTCGTCCCCCCAGAACTCCGCCCGGACGGGGAGCTCCATCCCCGGGGAGAACACGTCCAGGATGCCGCCCCGCAGGGCGAACTGCCCCACCCCCTCCACCTGCTCGCAGCGGGAGTAGCCCGCGGCGGTCAGGGCCTGGGCCAGGTCGTTTAAGTCCCACACCGAGCCCGGCTTCAGCAGGACGCTGGACCGGGACAGGGCCTGGGGCGGCAGGGTGCGCTGCAAAAGCCCCTCCACCGTACACACCAGCACCCCCGCCTCCCCTTGGGCCAGGGCGGACAGCAGGGCCAGCCGCCGGTGCTCCCACTGCCGGGACACGGTGGCCGCGCTGTGGAAGGTGAAGGAGCGGCTGCCCAGCACCGCCGTCCGCTCCCCGGTCAGGGCGGTCAGGTCCTGCGCCATGCGCACGGCCTCGCTCTCGTCGGCGCACACCACCGTCACGCAGCGGCCCGTTTTCCGCCGCAGGGCGGCGGCGAAATGGGCCCGGTGGACCGCAGCCAGACCGGATACCGCCGCAGGGCAGCGGCCGGCCTCTATGGCGGCCAGAAGGGCGTCAAATTCCGGGACCCGGTCTAAGATTTCAGTCAAAAGCTGCATCTCTCTCACCTGAAATAGAAAAATATGGAAATCCAATGCGCGGGAAAGCCCCCCAATCCACAGCCGGGACGGGGGCAGTGAAAAAAGTATACCCCCTTTCCATGCCGCCGTCAAGGCGGTTTTGGGAAAGAACTCCCTCCTTGACCGGTGGGAGGAGCCGTGGTAAAATGTGGGCGTCAGCGCCGGAATCCTGTTCCGGCGCGCAGAAATCCGCGCCTCCCCCAAAGCGCCCGGAGCGCGGGAGGGCCGCAAGAATACAAGGAGATGCCATACATGTTGTTTTCCAAGCTGTTTCAGGGAAAGGACGGCGCCGCGCCCCAGAACCGGCTGGCCGCCTGCCGGGAGAAAAAGGACTGGGCCGGGCTGGCCAAGGCCTGCTATGAGCTGGGCAGGACCGCTATGGACCAGGGAGACCTGAACCGGGCCCAGCTGTGGCTGAACCGGGCGGATACCATCTACAGCGCCGACGACGGGGTGTACGAAAAGGTGGGCGAGCAAATCATCGACGACTGCTCCGACCGAATCGGCGCCCTGGAGGAGGAGGACGGCCTGCTGTACAACCGGGTCCCCGCTGAAATTGACGAAAAGGCCCGGGAGGGGCTGAGAGATTCCGAGGTCCGGGTCTGGGGGCTGCTGTCCATTGCCCGGCTGGTGAAGCTGGGGGAGCGGCTGTCCGCCCTGCCCGGCTGCGAGGTGCTGGGCCGGCTGGGCTGGGCGGTGGATATGATGCTGAAATCCTTCCAGACCATGCCCGCCGAGGAGGAGTACCAGCGCCTGATGGATATGTGCAACGAGCTCTATGAGCTCAACGGCAAGCCGGTCTATTACAGCGGCGAAATCGAGGTCCCGGGCGGGGCCCCCTTCCAGCTGTTCGACCTGAACGGCCTGTTCGGCGTGGAGCAGGAGCTGAACGGCTATACTGACAGCCACCTGCGGCTGCTGGCCGCCCTGAGCCAGGGTGCGGAGGAGCTCCCCGCCGCCGAAAGCGGGGCAGTGGCCTGCGCCCTGCTGCCCGACTATTACGTCCGCACCGGCGCGGAGAAGCTGGAGGAGGTCCCCCAGATCAAGGCGGAGCTGGCGCGTATCTGGGACGACTATGATTTTGTGCGTACCCGCATGTCCTGGGAGGGAGCCGCCGCCCGCATCGCGGAGTACAAAAAGCTGGATATTCTGGCGCAGTAGCCTGCGGCCGCCTCCGAACCCTCGGAGGCGGCCGGTTTTCTATCCTCTGTCCCGGCCCGGGGCCTTCTCCGCACGGAAGCGCTTTCCCGGGGGCTTTCGCCGCGCTCAGGCCCCCTCCTCGGGGCTGAGCGGGAGGCGGACGGTGAACGTCACCCGCTCGCCGGCGCTGCCCGCCCGGATGGAGCCGCCGTGGAGCTCCACAATCTCCTTGGCTATGGCCAAGCCAAGGCCCGCGCCTCCCGTGCGGGAGGCGCGGGAGCTGTCCAGACGGAAGAACTGCTCAAAGATCCGCTCTAATTTCTCCGGCGGGATGGAGGGGCCCCGGTTGGCAAAGCAGATGACCGCCTCGCCCCCCTCCCAGCGGGCGGATATCTCCACCTGCGTATCGGGGAAGCTGTAGTAAAAGGCGTTGCGCATCAGATTATCAAACACCCGGGCCAGCTTGTCCGGGTCGCAGCCGTATTCCAGCACAGGCGGCAGGTCCAGACGGCAGGTCAGGTTCTTCTCCCCGAACTGGGGCTGGAACTCGCTGGCAATCTGCTGGAGCATCCGGGTCAGGTCGCAGGGGCGCCGTTCCAGCTCCAGCCGGGTCAGGTTGAAGCGGGTGATGTCAAAAAATTCGTTAATCAGCTCCTCCAGCCGCAGGGCCTTCTCCAGCGCCACGCCGGTGTACCGGGCTCGGAAGGCGGGGGAGAGCTCAGGCTCGTCCCGCAGCAGGGTCAGATAGCCGATGACGCTGGTAAGGGGCGTTTTCAGGTCGTGGGCCAGATAGACAATCAGGTCGTTTTTCCGCTGCTCCGCCTCCCGGGCGGCGCGGGCATCCCGGGAGGCCCGGTCCCGGACCTGGTTGAGATAGTCCTGGGCCCCGGCCAGGTCTGCCGAGAGGCTGACCGCTCCGCCGTCCGGCCGGGCCAGCTCCTCCGCGGCCCCCACCAGCTCGTCCAGATAGCCCAGCAGCCGGCCCACCAGCCTCATGCTGCACCAAATCCAGGAGAGAATCAGACAGAACAGATAAATGCCCAGGACATAGTTCCGGCAGGTGTAGAAAAATCGGGTCAGAAACGGGTCGCTGCGCCAGAAATCGAAGGCGGACAGAATGCCGGTACAGGCCACCCCCAGCAGCGCGAAGAGACCGGCGGAGACCGCCAGGCTGAGAAAATACCGGGCAATCAGCGCCCAGGACAGCTTTTTGTTGTACCTATTCAACGGTGTAGCCCACCCCCCAGACGGTTTTGACAAATTTCGGCCTGCGGCTGGGCTCGTGCATCTTCTCCCGCAGGCGGGCGATATGGCTCATGACGGTGTTGTTGCTGTCCATGTACTTCTCGCCCCACACCGCCTCGAACAGCTCCTCGCTGGACACCACCTGCCCCCGGCGGGCACACAGGTGCCAGAGGATGGAGAACTCCAGCGGGGTCAGGGACAGCTCCTGCCCGTATAAAATACATTTGTGATTGCTCTTTGAAATCTGAAGCCCCCGGAAATCGAACTCCTCCGGCTGGGCGGGGGCCCCCTGGTTGTACCGGGTGTACCGGCGCAGCTGGGTCTTGACCCGGGCGGTCAGCTCCAGGGGGTTGAAGGGCTTGGTGATGTAGTCGTCCGCCCCCAGGGTCAGACCCATGATTTTGTCCATGTCCTCCACCTTGGCGGTAAGCATGATGATGGGAAACACATATTTCTCCCGGATGCGCTGGCACAGCGTAAAGCCGTCCAGATCGGGCAGCATCACGTCCAGCACGGCCAGGTCGGGAGGCGACTGCTCCACTGCGGCCAGCGCCTCCAGCCCGGAGGTGAATTTGCGCACGGTGCAGCCGTCGTTGGCCAGATAGACCTCCACCAGGCCGGCGATGGCCTCCTCGTCGTCCACTACAAAAATGTCAGGCACGCGCAGTCCCCCTTTTCCAGAGCTCCATTATAGCAAAAATCCGGAGAAATGCAACGCGGAGGGGGTGCGCAAAAATTTTTTTGCCGTTTGTTGTACCAAAACGTGCAAGAAAGCCGGGGGCGCGGGGGAAGGGTGAAACCCAAAAAAGGAGGAGAGCATATTGCTGACCATCATCAACCGGGAGCGGGAGGCCGGCGGCAGCCACGGACTCCAGGCTCAGAGCGGACGGACGGAGTGCTGGCTGGAGGGCTGGATTGTACTGCCGGAAGGGCTGCGGGAGGCATATCTGGCCTGCGGCGGGTACTGCGAGCTGGAAATCCGGGACGGCGCGCTGGCCGGAATCGTGCCCGACCGGGACAGCCCCGCCCCCTGGCTGGAACGGGCCCGGGAGAAGGAGGCCGAGGAGGAGGCCCTGCGCCTGCGGCTGTCGGCCACCGACTATCAGGCCCTGAAATGCTGCGAGGCCGCCCTGCTGGGCGGCGAGCCCCCCTATGACCCCAAAGAACTGGCCGCCCGGCGGCAGGACCTGCGGGACCAAATCAACCGGGTCCGGGCGGAGCGGGACGAGGCCCGCCGCCGGGCGGAGCGCCCCGCCGGGGAGGCCCGGGAATGAGCGAGGCCGTCCTGGTGGCCCTGATTGGCCTGTGCGGCTCGGGCGCGGGGTCGCTGGCGGGCGTGATGGCCTCCGCCCGGCTGACCCGCTACCGGCTGGAGCAGCTGGAAAAGAGGGTCCAGGCCCACAACCGCCTGGTGGAGCGGATGTACCAGGTGGAGGAGCGCACCGAGCTGCAGGAGGAGAAAATCAAATCGGCCAGCCGCCGCATTGAGGATCTGGAGCAGGCGGTGAGATAACCGCCGGGCCCGGAGAAAAGGAGGTGTATCCCTGTGTTTCTTTTGTACGCGGACCGCAATCAGCTGACGGTGACGGTCCGGGAGACGCTGACCAGCGGGTCGGTAAACGTCGCCCGGATGAAATTCGAGTTCTCCCCCCACTGGGAGGGGCTGGCCAAGCAGGCGGTTTTTGTCGCCGACGGCGGGCCGGTGAGCGTCCTGCTGCCCGAGAGCGGCATCTGCACCGTGCCCTGGGAGGTGCTGACCAGGCCGGGCCCCCGCCTGATGGCGGGGGTGTGCGGCACCCGGGGCGAGGAGGTGGTGCTGCCCACCGTCTGGGCCAGCTGCGGCCCCATTCTGGAGGGCGCCGTCCCCGGGACGGACCCCAATCCCCCCACGCCGGGGCAGTACGAGCAGATGCTCACCGCCCTGGAGGGCAAGCAGGACAAGCTGACCGGCCGGCCCGGACAGCTGGTAGGCTTTGACGAGGCCGGGAGGGCCGCGGCCCGGGAGGGCTTCGCCCTGCCGCCCGCCACTGCCGGAACCCTGGGCGGGGTGAAAATCGGCGCGGGCATCGCCGCCGCGCCCGACGGCACCATCCGCGCCGACACGGCGTCGGACGCGGAGGTGGAGGGGCTGCTGCGCGAGCTGTTCGGCGGCTGACCCCGGGGACGGAATCCCAAAACATCAACTGAGGAGGAACAGACATGGGCTATGACGTGACAAAACTGGTAAAGCTGGGGGCGCTGAAGCAGCTGTCCCTGCGGCTGAAGGACAGCTGCGCCACCAAAGCGGAAGTGCAGGCGGTGGCCGACACCCTGAGCGGGCTGAAGCTGTCCGACCTGACCAACGACGCGGGCTTCCAGACCGAGGCCCAGGTGGCTGCCGCGGTGGCCGCCGCCGGCCATCTGAAGCGCAAAATCACCGCCGGCCTGGAGGAAATTGACCCCGCCGCCCAGGACGCCGGGCAGTACCTCTATCTGGTGCCCAGGACGGGCGCGGAGGGCGGCTATGACGAGTACCTGGCAATCGACGGCGTGCTGGAGAAGGTGGGCGACTGGAGCGTGGACCTGTCCGGCTACGCCACCAAGGAGGAGCTGGCCGCCGCCGCGCCGGAGACCGCCTCCGACGGGGAGATTGCGGAGATGCTGGACGAGGTCTTCGGCGCCGCCCAGGCCTGAAGCGGCGGATGGGAGGAAAAATGCTGCATAAACTGACCACAGCCGCGCAGATGAGAAGCGCGGCCCTGCGGGTGCGGGAGGCCCTGGCGGCCACCGCCCAGGCGGCGGCGGAGGCCGTGGAGGAGCTGGCGGCCGCCAAGGCGGACGCGTCGGCCGTGGTGCCCAACACCCGCACCATCAACGGAAAGGCCCTGAGCGGAGACGTGGTCCTGAACGCGGCGGACGTGGGCGCGGCGGACGCGCAGTACGTGGACCGCGCCGTTCAGGCGGCCGTCACCGGGGCGATGGAGGGGGAGTACTGATGGGACTGACCGCCCTGTTTTCCGGCATCGCCGCCGCAATCCGGGAGAAGGACGGCACCGGGGAACCCATCCCCGCCGCCGCCTTCCCGGAGCGGATTCGGGCCATTCCCGCCCGGGAGAGCTCCCCAGAGCCCCTCTCCCCCGACGCGGTGTACCGCGCCGTCCGGCCGGACGACTGGCTGGAGCTGCCCGAGCCGGAGGACAACGAGCTCTACCTCCTCTTCCACATCCCGGAGGGAACAAGCGCCCTGCTGGCCTTTACCGTGACGTGCGGCGGCGGGGCCTATCAGGTGGAGGTGCTGGGCGGAGCGGACGGCTCCGCCGCCCCGGAGGTCCTGGACAGCGGGACCAAGTTTGAGACCGAGCTGTCCGCCGGGGACTTTTCCGCCCGGGCCGCCGGCGGGATGCGGCAGGCAGTCATCCGGGTTACCAGCCCGGGCCAGGACATCCTGCGGTGGGCCACCGCCGCCCACAGCCGGAAAACCGCGCCCTCCGGCTTCGCCGACTGGAATATTGTGGAAATCAAGTGCCGCCTGCCCCGGGGCGCCGGCGTGAAGTGCGGAAGCACCGCTAAGGCCGGGGCGCTGAACAAGCTGCGGTTCTTTACCTGGCGGGGGGCCAGCCGGCTGGAGAGCGCCAACTACATGTTCAGCAACTGCGTTTCCCTGACCGCCGTCCCCGAGCTGGATACGTCGTCCATGACCGGGATGAACTATCTGTTCTACAACTGCTACTCCCTGCTCGCCGTCCCGAACCTGGACTGCGCCCAGGCGGTGCAGCTGGACAGCACCTTTTACAACTGCTACGCCCTGAAGGCGGTTCCGGCCCTGAACCTGTCCCGGGCCGCCGTCATCAACAACATGTTTTTCGGCTGTGGCTCCCTGCGGGCGCTGGAGATGCCCGACACCTCTCAGGCGACCGACATGGGGTACCTGTTCCAGATGTGCAGCTCGCTGAGCTCCGTCACCGGGCTGAACACAGCAAAGGCGGCGAATATGCGCAACCTGTTCAGCAGCTGCCCCTCCCTCGCACGGCTGACCCTGTGCCCGGAGGTCACCGGCTGGGCCGGGTACGCCATCTCCCTCTCCGGCTGCTCCCTGGGACATGAGGCCCTGGTGGAGCTGTTCCGGAGCCTGCCCGCGCCGACCCAGACCAGGGAGCTGACCATTACCGGAAATCCCGGGACCGGACAGCTGACCGAGGAGGAAAAAGCCATCGCGGCCGGAAAAAACTGGACGCTGGTGCTGTGAATACAGGCTCTAAAGGAAAGGATGATAAGAAGCATGAACGATTTGACTCCGGTACTTAACGCGGCAATCGCCCTGCTGGCCGCCCTGATCTCCGCCTTCGCCATCCCCTGGCTGCGGAGCAGAACCAGCGGCCAGGAGCGGGAGGCGCTGCTGAAATGGGCGGAAATCGCCGTGGCCGCCGCCCAGCAGCTCTATTACACCCTGGACGGGGAGCAGCGCAAGGAGTTCGTAAAGGACTTCCTCAGGGCCAGGGGCTATGACGTCAGCCGGGAGGAGGTGGACAGCGCCATTGAGGCGGCGGTGCTGAAGCTCCACCGGGAGCTGGAGAAGGCGTGAGCGCCGCGGCGGACAAGGTCCTGGATCTGGCCCGGGGAGAGCTGGGCGTGAAGGAGTCCCCGCCCGGCAGCGGCAGGGTCAAGTACAACGACGCTTTGGGATGGGGAAACAACGCCTGGTGCTGTGCGTTCCTGTGGTGGCTGTTCCGGGAGGCCGGGGCCTCCGAGTTGTTCTTCGGCGGCGGGAAAACCGCCTACTGCCCCGCGCTGCTGGCCTTCCACCGGGAACAGGCCGTCCAGGGGGACTACCGTCCGGGCGATGTGGTGTTCTTCAATTTCCAGGGGAAAAGCTCCGCCGCCCATGTGGGACTGTGCGAGAGCTGGGACGGGACCTATATCACCACCATCGACGGCAACACCGGGACCGGGAACGAGGCCGCCGGCGGCGCCGTCCTGCGCCGGAAGCGGCACAGGAAATATATCGTCGGGGCCTACCGGCCCCGGTATCAGGAGGACGACATGACGCAGGAGCAGTTTGACGCCATGCTGGAAAGCTGGCTGTCCCGGCGGGGAGCGCTGCCCGCCTCCGACTGGGCCCGGGAGCCCCTGGGCCGGGCAAAGGAGGCGGGCATCACCGACGCAACCCGCCCCCGGAGCTTCGCCACCCGGGAGGAGGTGGCCGTGATGCTGGCCAACGCGGAGGAGCGGGGCCGCACCTGAGCCCGCCGGGCGCCGCCCTTGGAAAGGGATGCCCAAAACATTTCCTTTCGGGCAGGCCCCGGCCGGGGCGGCGGCAGAGACAGAAGAGCGCCGGAAGCTGTTTCAGCTTCCGGCGCTCTTTTCCATTTGGGAAGGGAAACCGTTTTAAGGGGGGGCTTTTGGACTATTCCCCCTCCGCCATGCGGTAGCCCACCCCCACCTCCGTGAAAATGTACTGGGGCTTGGCGGGGTTTTTCTCCAGCTTGCGTCGGATTTTCGCCATGTTGGCCCGGAGGTTCTGGGTGTCGCTGCCCGCCTTGCCCCCCCAGATGCTGCGTATCATAAAGTCATAGGTCAGCACCTTGCCGGCGTACTGGGTCAGCAGGGAGACAATTTTGTACTCGCTTTGGGTCAGATGGACGTCCTGCCCGGCCAGCTGGACCAGATGGCGGTCAAAGTCGATGGACAGCTCCCCCGAGCGGTAGACGCTGGTGCGGGCCAGGCTGGGGTTGGAGGCCTGGCGGGCGTGCCGCAGTGCGGTGCGGATGCGGGCGAGCAGCTCCCCGCCGCCAAAGGGCTTGGTCAGATAGTCGTCCGCACCCAGGTCCAGCGCCTCGATTTTGTCCCGCTCCCGGGTGCGGGCGGACACTACCACAATAGGGACCGCGCTCCAGCTGCGGATTTCACGGATGATGTCCAGACCGTCCATGTCGGGCAGGCCCAGGTCCAGAATCACCAGGTCGGGGCAGTAGGCGGCCAGTATCTGGCAGGCCTCGGTGCCCGTGTAGACCTGAATGGCGTCATAGCCGTTTGCGGTGAGCACGGTGCCGATCAGGTAGTTGATGCTCTTCTCGTCCTCGATGACCATGACCTTGTCCTTGATGACTGCCATACCGCTCCTCCTCCATTGGAAGCAAAAAATAGAATTCCGCGCCGCCCTCGGGCCGGTTGCGCACGCCCAGGTCGCCGCCGTGTACCTTGATGATGTCCCGGCAGACCATCAGCCCCACGCCCATGTCGTGTTTTTTGTCGCCCGAGCTGGTATCCGCCCGCTCCATATAGTCGTGAAACAGGTGGTCCAGCTTTTCCTCCGGGATGCCGCAGCCGTCGTCGCTGACGGTGAACCGGGCCCACCGCTTTTCCCGCTCCGCCACCAGAAAGACGGTGCCGGCGCGGCCGTGGAGGACGGCGTTTTCCATCAGGTTGTATAGTACCTGCTCGATGAGCATGGCGTCCATGGGGACCTCCAGCCAGTCGCTGGGCACCTTGACCTCCACGGGGGTCTGGTAGTGCTTCTGGAACTTCTCCAGCACCTCGCTGATAATCTCCTCCGGGGCCACCGGCTGCTTGCGGATGGAGCGGGCGTCGCCCCCCACCTTGGTGATGGAGAGCAGGTTTTCCACCATGTGGATCATCCACTCCGACTCCCGGCAGATGTTGCGCAGCAGGGTGATGCACTCCTCCCGGTCCAGCTGGTCGTGGGAGGA
>JAAWHL010000057.1 GCA_022795855.1 Lawsonibacter sp. | reverse complement strand
TGGATTTGAGGTGGAGTTTCTTGGTTGTCACCAGCGGGAAGCCCTCCTCGAGGTTGAAGCGCATCTGATAGCCGAACGTCGAACGTGTGCCCGTGCCGGCATGTGCACCGGCAACCTGCGCAGCGGCACCGAGCGCCTCTTCCGCGCCCTGTCGGCGGGGGACCCGGACAGCCGGCAGGACGCCGGCACCTGCTACGGCCTGATTGCCTGCTTTGCCGCCGGATGCGTCCTCAGCGGGCTCCTCTCCCCCCTGCTCCGGGGGCGGGCCGTCCTGGCCGCCTGCGCCCCGCTGGCCGCCGTCTTTTTCCTTATCCGCCGGCCGGAAAACCGGCCGTCCGATTCGGCCTGAGCCGGCAAAAACATCTTGTCAGAATCCTCCTGACTTGCTATAATTATGTAAATCAGTTTCTTCTCTAATTTTTCTATTGGAAAGGGAGAACAGCAGACATGAAACTACGCAGACAAATCCCCGCCGCCCTGCTGGCAGGGGCCATGACCCTGTCCATGCTCACCCCCGCTTGGGCGGTGGAGGACTCCTCTCCGGCCGGACAGGCGGCCGGCGGCCTTCAGGCCGCGGTGCGCCTTGACTACAGCCAGGAGCTGGATGTCCTCCGGAGCCGGGAAATCCAGGCGGAGCTGTTCCGCGGGCGCACCTCTCTGGGCCAGGTTGACCTGACCGAGGCCGGCGCGGCCATGCTGGACGGCTGTCCGGCCCAGGTCTCCCTCCGGGACCGCCTGGGCGGCGAGCTGACGGGAAGCGCCCTGCCCGGCGCGCTGGACCTGTCCGTCACCGGACTTCCTCTGGGCAGCTATACCCTGCGCTTTACCGGCCGGGGCTACGCCACCTGCGACGTGCCCTTCACCCTGAGCACCCACAGCCAGTATGTGGAGGTGGGCACCGGAGACGGCACCTTCGCCCTGGGCGACTTTGACCGCAGCGGGCAGGTGGACGAGGACGACCGGGACGCCCTGAGCGCCGCTCTGGGCAGCACCCGCCGGTCCGACCTGGCCGAGTACGACCTCAACGGCGACGGCGAGATTGACATCATCGACCTGGCCTACGTCAACCACAACGCCAACCTCTCCGACGGAACGCCCCTGGTGCTGGACACCGCCTGCCTGGGCGTCCGGCTGGACGCCGCCCAGGCGGCGGCGGATTTGGCTGCCGCGGGCACCGTCGTCACCTCCGGCAGCCTGGATACGCTGCTGGAGGAGAACAGCGGCTCCGCCCTCTTCCAGCGCTCCTCCGGCCGGGGGGACATCCGTATCCCCATCCCCCTGGAGGCCCCGATCGAGGCGGAAAACCTCCAGATTGTCACCCCCAGCGGGGCCCGGGGCGAAATTCAGGCCGGCACCGTGGAGGTGGAGTGCGAAAACGAGCCCTCCTTCCGCATCCCCTTTGACACCACCCTGCCCGCCGGAACCCACGCCGTCACCCGCACCCCGGGGACCAGCGCGATTACCATCGCCCTGGGCAAGCGGGTCGCGGTGAAAAAAATCACCATCACCGTCACCGAGACGGCGGACGGCCAGTACGCCGCCGTGGAGACCATCCGCTTCCTCAAGGACATCGTCCCCGAGGAGCTGACCGAGCCCAACAGCCAGGTGAAAAATCTGACCGCCTCCGCCGGAGACGCCCAGGTGGACCTGACCTGGACCGGGCTGCCCAACGTGTCCGGCTACCTGGTGGAGTACTGGCCCAAGGAGGCCGAGCGTCCCCGCCGCCAGCTCCGGGTGGATGTGCCCCAGGCCAGCGTCACCGGCCTGGATAATCTGAAAACCTATCAGTTCACCGTCACCCCCACCGACGGCAGCTGGCAGGGCCGGGCCTGCGCCCCGGCGGAGGCCACGCCTCAGCCCGCCAAGGCCCCCTCGCCCCCCGATATGGTAAACGTCACCCCCCTGGACGGCCAGCTGGCAGTCTCCTGGAAGGCGGCCAAGAACGCCACCTACTATGAGGTATACTACACCGACCAGCAGGACGCCCCCACCTCCGCCTACCGCCCCGCCGGAGACCGGCTGACCGACCCCAGCACCGTCATCGGCGGTCTGACCAACGGCACCGCCTACTACATCTATGTCATCTCGGGCAACGAGACCGGCCGGAGCGGCCCCTCCCGCATCTACTCCGGAACCCCCGTGGCGGTGGACTACAGCCGCCCGGAGGGCATCCCCACCCAGGGCATTCTGGACAGCGGCCTGATTTCCGACATCCGTCTGGCCGACCGCGGGAACTACAACGCCTCCCAGTACACCTCCGACGCGCCCTTCACCCCCCAGAACATGATTGACGGGGACTACCGCACCCACTGGACCGCCTCCACCAACTGGTCCCGGGACGAGCATGTGGTGTGCACCTTCACCCAGCCGGTGGACCTGTCCGCCGCCATCTGGGTGCCCCGCCTGGACGGCTCCTATCCCTCCAACCTCCGGGCCTACAGCGTCCGGGTGTGGCTGAGAGGGGACGACTTGAACGGCGAGGGCCGACTGCTGGTCCCCGACCCGGCCCGGGGCGGCGTGGACGGCGGCGGCACCGGCAGCGATGTCTGGACCTGGCCCGACATCCCCAACCGGGCCTCCATCCCCACCTCCAAGTTCGCCATCCTGCCCTTCGGCCCGGTGACCGACGTGGTGAAAATCAGCCTGGCGGCGGAGCAGCGGGACTACACCGCCGTCAGCCTGTCCGAGCTGATGTTCCTGGAGTACGACCCGGCCCACAGCCTGCCGGACAACATCGCCGCCCTCTTTGCCGACGGCCTGCGCACCCAGCTGGCCTCCGGCGTGACCCAGAGCCAGATTGACGCTCTGAAGGCGCGGCTTGCCGGCGAGGAGCGCAATTACTACCTGAATCCCGCCTCTCTGGACGACGAGCTGGTCCTGGCCCAGGAGCTGCTGGACAGCGGCTCCACCCAGGGCGTGGTGCTCCGGGGCGTCCAGTCCAGAAGCAGCGCCGCGGACAGCAGAAGATACGGCCAGGGCGGCAGCGAGCTTCAGCCCCTGGGGGCCGCCGCCAAGGCGGGCCAGGAGATTACCGTGTATGCCCAGGGCATCCCCGAGGGGGAGCAGGTGGTGGTCTACGCCGCCCAGTACAACGCCGAGGCCTCCGCGTGGCTGGCCTAGGCGGGCACCCTGGTCAACGGCCGGAACATCCTCACCGTCCCCAAAATCGGCAGCCAGAACACCGAGCGGGGCGGCAGCCTGTACTTCACCTACAGCGGCTCCCGGCCGGAGGAGATCCAGATGCACGTCCGCCGGGCTGCGGATATCCCCACGCTGGAGCTGTCCGACTGGTACAGCCTCAGCGAGAGCGCCCGCCGGGAGCGCATCGGGGCGTATGTGGATGAGCTGGCCGCCTATGTGCCCGCCCAGGGCATCAACGCCGGCAACGCCAAGACCAAGGCCCTGAACGTGACGGAGATTTCCCTGCCCTCCGTACTCCTCTCCCTCCCCGCCGACGCGGTCCTTGCCGCCAATGGCCAGAGCACAAGCGCCAAAATCGAGAACCTGTACCAGAACACGCTGGCCTGGGAGGACCTGATGCACATCTGCCTGACCACCCAGGGCATCGACGATACCTATGAGAACAGCGGCATGACCTCCCGCCAGAATATCCGCTGTATGCAGATGTTCACCGGCGCGTTCATGTACGCGGCGGGCAGCCACATCGGGATCGGCTACGGCTCCTGCGGCGGCATGGTCAGCGGCCAGCCCATCTCCAGCCTGGACGCCAGCGCCTCGGCCAACCGCCTGTTCGGCTGGGGCATCGCCCACGAGATTGGCCACAATATGGATAAGCTGGGCCGGGCGGAAATCACCAACAACATCTACTCCCTGATGGCGCAGACCTATGACGGGGAGCAGAACACCTTCCCCTCCCGCCTGGAGGTCAGCGGAAAGTACCCCGCCGTCTTCGCCAAAACCGCCCAGGGCTGGCCCGGCGAGTCCAACGACGTGTTCGTCCAGCTGGGCATGTACTGGCAGCTCCACCTGGCCTATGACAGCGGAGAGGCCCCTATGGACTTCTACAGCCGCTTCTTCAAGGCCTGGAAGGGCAATCTGTTCACCGAGGGCATGGAGGGCCTGAGCTATGACGAGCGGGTGGCCCTCACCGCCTCCGGCACTGCGGGCCGGAACCTGACCGAGTTCTTCACCCGGTGGGGCATGACCCTCAGCGACGCGGTCACAGCCCGGCTGAGCCGCTACGACCGGGAGGACCGGGCCATCTGGTATCTCAGCGACCAGAGCCGCCGGGACCGGCTGGACGGCGCCCAGCCGGCCGAGGGCACCTTCTCCGCCTCCGCCGTTCTGACGGGGGACAACACCATTCAGGTGTCCGTCCAGTCTGAGCTGACCCAGGGAAGTCTTCAGGGCTTTGAGATTCTCCGCAACGGGACCCCCATCGCCTTCACGGCTCCCGGGGCGGACGGCAGCGCCGTGTACTGGGATGTAATCGGCTCGGGCAACCACCGGACCTACCGCTATCAGGTCATCCCCTACGACACGTTGGGCAACCAGCTGGACCGGCCCCTGGAGGCCGGGGAAATCCGGGTGGCCTACGACAAGACGGTGGATCCCTCGTCCTACACCATCACCCGCAGCAGCAGCGGCGTCACCATCCTCTTTGACCGGAGCACCTCCGTCTCCGGCCTGAAACTGACCGGGGCCTCCCGGCCGGCCGGCGGGGACTACACCGTCACCGTGACCGCCGCCTTCACCGACGGCAGCGGCCAGACCGTCACCCGGACGGTCACCGCCCGGGAGGGCTCCTTCGACCGGGACAATCAGGCGGCGGACGACGCGGACAGCTACCTGACCTATTTCCAGAAACCCGGCGCGTCCCGGGACGACAGCCGCATCTGGACCTATGACGTCCAGTCCGTACAGATCACCGGCATCCCCTCGTCCGTGCCGGACGGGGACATCCGGCTGGTCAGCTACGCCGGCGACGACGTGGCCTTCCTGGAGGGGGGCACCGCGGGCCGCCTGTCGGAGGACTACCGCTACGGCCTTGGCGAGGACGACGTGATCCCCAAGGACACCCTGGTGATTGCCGGGACCTACCGGGGCGACCCCAGGTTCAACACCGTCAAGGTGATGGGCCGGTTCAGCAAAACCACGGCTGAGGACGGCGCCGAGCCGGTGTATGAGGAGCGGTATCTGGACGGCTACGCCCTGCTCTTCGCCGAGATTCCCGAGGACCAGCAGGTCAGCGACATCAGCGACGGCCTGTTCCTCTTCGTCCCCAACGTCCAGCGGGAGGCCGAGCTGCAGCAGGCGGACGCCAGCCGCTGCGACGGCGTCAATCTCCTGCCCAGCCAAATCAAGGCAGTGCTCTCCCGCACCGACCTGCCCGGCGCCTCCGACAGCCAGCGGGTGACGGCGGAGACCGTTTGGACGGGCACCCCCGGCGGAGAGGACCTGCCCGTGATTGTATTGGAGGAGGGCTGATGATGAAAGTAAAAACGCTGCTCTGCCTGATGCTCAGCCTGGCCCTGCTGTGTCCGGCGGCCTACGCCGCCGACCGGAGCTCCCCCGCCCTTCGGGCGGAGGAGCGGCAGAGCCGGGGCGACCTCCGTCTGACCCTGGAAAATCTGGGAGACCGGAACATGGTCAGTGTCCAGCTGGAGCTGACCCTGGACGGCCGCTTCCCCAGGGCCTCCTTCACCGCCGGTGGAACCGCGGCCGACTGCTACAGCTGCCTGCGCCTGGAGGAGGACGGCGGCCAGACCCGCGTGATTCTCTACCTCGACTCCATGTCCTCCCTGAACCGAAACGGCCAGGTCACCCTGGGGACGCTGAGCCTGGGCTCCGGCTGTGACCTCCCCGATTCCGCTCACCTGACCACCCTGGACCGCAGCCTGGAGTCCTCCAGCCGCTCCATTTCCGTGCGCAGCGCCTCCGGCGGCTCGGAGGAGGATCCGGACAACGGCCTCTATCCCGTCCGCGTGGTGGGAACCCGCCACGGCACCGTCTCGGTCCGCCCCAGCCAGGCCGAGCCGGGGGACACGGTCACCATCACCGCCCGTCCGGACAGCGGCTACCGCCTGTCCCAGCTGACCGCCACTGCCGGACAGCGCCAGCGCACCCTCCGCGACCTGGGCGGCGGGGTGTACACCTTCACCATGCCCGCCAGCGCCGTGGAGGTGGAGGGCGTCTTCACCGCCGAGGAGACCCAGCCCCTGCCCTTTGCCGACGTGGCGGAGACCGCCTGGTATCACGACGCGGTGCGGTACGTCTATGAAAACGGCCTGATGTCGGGCACCACTCCCGACTCCTTCAGCCCGGGCCAGCCCACCAACCGGGGGATGATTGTCTTTATCCTCTACAAGCTGGCCGGCTCCCCGGAGAGCGGGCTGTCCGATTTCACCGACGTGCCCGCCGGACAGTACTACTCCGGCGCGGCCGCCTGGGCCGCCGCCAACGGCATCATCAGCGGCTACGCCCGGGAGGCCGTCAGCTGGGCCTGCGCCCAGGGGCTCATCAGCGGCACCAGCTCCGTCACCCTGACCCCCGCCGGCACCGCCACCCGGGCCCAGGCCGCCGTGATTCTGCAAAAGTTCTGCGAAACCGTGCTGGAGTGAGGGCCGCGCCGGGCGCCGCCCAAACCCGCCGGGGCCCTGCCCCGGCCCCCGCTGCCCCTTGGAACGGCGGCCCGGACCTTTTGCTTTTCCCGAAAGGTTCCATCCTTCGCAGCCGGAATTGCTTAGAAGCTGTACCATTAGCCGAAGTGCGCAGGTTTGCGAGGCGAAATGGCTGCTGGCAAGGCAAAAAATTGCAGGAATACTGGATGTATTGCAACATTTTTTCACGCAGCCAGCGGCGATTTCGGCCGCAAAGATGCGTGCTGAGGCGATTGGTACAGCTTCTTAGCGCCTGTTTAATATCTCGAAGTATGCCGGATGGCAGGGGCTTTTTCCGCCGGACAAGGCAGATTTTCGCAGGAATCCCGGGTGGATCCCACGAAAATTTCACGCCGTATGGCGGCAAGAGCCCCGCCGGCCGGCGTGCGGAGAGATATTTAACAGGCGCTTCGTAAGACACACCCCCGCCGGCCTATGGCCGGCGGGGGTGTGTCTTTGTGATAAAAGGCGGCCGGCGTCTGCGGCGGCCTTCAGCAGCTGGTATCCTGGTACTCCGAGGGGGAAATCCCCACCAGCTTTTTGAAGGTGGCGGAGAAGTAGGTGACGTCCCGGTATCCCACCTGCTCGGCCACCTCGTACACCTTCACCCGGCAGTCCCGCAGCAGCTCCATGGCCTTGTGGACCCGGTAGCGGGTCAGGTAGTTGAGCAGGGTGTAGTCCGTCTCCTTTTTGAAGATATGGCTCAGGTGGCCCTCGCTGATCCCCAGCTCCCGGGCCACGGCGGCGATGCTGAGATTGGGGTCCTTGTAGCTGCGCCCGATGCAGTCCATGGCCTGGAGCACGTATTTGCTCTTGTCCCCCTTCTTCAGCCCGGGGATGGGCAGCTCCGCCTCCCCCTGGACCGTTCCCATCCGGCGGCGCAGGGCGGTCACCGCCTGCTCCAGGTCGCCGTCATGGAAGGGCTTGACCAGAAAGTCCACCGCCCCCAGGCGCAGGGCGCTCTGGGCGTATGTAAAGCTGTCGTAGGCGGTGAGGATGATGACATAGGCCCCGCAGCCCCGCTCCCGCAGCTTCTCCAGCATTTCAATGCCGTCCATCTGGGGCATTTTCAAATCCGTGATAATCAGGGAGGGGTCCAGGCGCTCCACTGCCTCCAGGGCCTCCAGGCCGTTGGACGCCTCGCCTACCACCACGCAGTCCAGCGCCGCCCAGTCTACCGCCAGCACAATACCCTTTCGTATCATCTCCTCGTCCTCTACCACCAGCACCTTCAGCATTCCGCTTCCTCCTCCCTCCGCACGGGCAGGGTGGCCGTGACCGCGGCACCGCCCTCTTTCCCGCCGCCCAGGTACAGGCCAAAGCCCTCTCCGTAATATTTTAGCAGAATCGTATCCACGTTGTACAGCCCCAGATGGCCCGCCTCCCGGGGCAGGTTCCGGCAGGGCCCCTCCATCCCGGGCGGCAGCCCCCGGCCGTTGTCCGTCACCGTAACGGCCAGCACCCCCGCCTCCTCCCGGGCCTCCAGGGCAATCCGGCCGTCCTCCACCCCGTCCAGGCCGTGGAGGATGGCGTTTTCCACAATGGGCTGGAGGACCATTTTGGGCACCATGCAGTCCTCCAGCTCCAGCGGAACGCGGACGGAGAAGCGGAAGCGGTCGGACAGGCGGATGGTCTGAATTTCAATGTACCGGCGGAGAATCTCCACCTCCCTCCCCAGGGGGACGAACTCCTCCGGGGAGATGCAGAAGCGCAGAATATCCGCCAGGTTGGTGGACATCAGCGCCACCTGGGGCACCTTGTTGATTTTGCTGATCCACTTCATGGTGTCCAGGGTGTTGCACAGAAAATGGGGGTTCAGCTGGGCCTGGAGCATCCGAATCTGGGTCTGGGTCAGCTCCCGCTGGTTTTCCACCAGCTGCTCCCGGTTGCTGCGCAGGGCGGCCACCATGTTGTTGAAGCGCCGGACCAGCTCCCCCAGCTCGTCGTCCCGGTCCGGGGGGACATAGGCGGTCAAATCGTCCTGCTCCACCTGCCCGAACCCCCGGCGCAGGCGCTGGATGGGCCGGGACATCTGCCGGCTGAGCTTCAGGCTCATCAGCACCGACACCGCCACGCCCACAGCGGCGCAGCCAAGGCTGACGGTATAGGACAGGCGGGTGATATCCTGGGTGAACACCCGGGGGCGCTGGAGCACCAGATACAGCCCGCTGGCCTCGTGCTGGGCGGCGGCGAAGGAGAAGTCCTCCGACAGCCCGTCCAGGTCCAGCCCGGCCAGCAGGCGCTCCCGCAGCAGGGGGGCCAGGGCGGCGGTCTGGCCGGGGCAGTACACCGGCCGCCAGTAGCGGCTGAGAATCATCAAATCGTTCTGGGTTCCGTACTTCCCCTCCGTCAGGCGGCGAAAGCCGGACGCGTCCACCTGGAGCACCAGATAGCCCGCCGTCCGCCCCAGGCGGTCCCGGAGGACCGCCGCCCCCTGAAGGACCGGGGCGCCGTCCTCCCGGCCGGCGGCAAAGCACAGCCCCTCCCCCGAGGCCGCCGCGTAAAGCACGCCCCAGTCGGTGGGCAGCACGGTGCGGGCGGGGCTCTGCTGGGTGGAGTAGCGCCAGTGCCCGCCGCTGTCATACAGGTCGAAGCGGGCATAGTCCCGGGCCTGGCCGGTGGCGCTGAACAGCTCGCCGTACACCCGGGTGCCGCCCTCCGCGCCCCCGGTCAGGGCCATGGTGAGGATAGGGTTGCTCTGAAGGCGCTGGACGGCCTGGAAGAAGCTGTCAAAGGCCGTGTCCAGGGACTGGGATACCCGCTCCAAATCCTCCGCCATGTCCAGATGGGCGTCGCCGGTCATGCGCAGGCGGAAAATCTGCATCAGCACCGAGGAGCACAGCAGAAGGGGCACCAGCGAGACCACCAGGAAGGCCGCGAACAGCCGCGTCTGAAAGGAGGGCTTGGCAAGTCTGCTCACGGCTCCCCCTCCCCGCCCAGGTAGAAGGCCCAGCTCATCAGAACCGACTCCCGGTTCCGGCTGGCCCACTCCACGCTGTACTCCACCATCGGGATGTCCGAAAGGTCGGGGAGTCTGGGGTCTGGCTCCAGATCCCCCCGCACCGAGCGGCGGCAGAACTGCTCCGACAGCAGGCGCTGCACCTCCCGGCTGACGGTGAAGTCCAGAAAAAGCCGGGCGTTCTCCTCATGGGGCGCGCCCCGGACCAGCGCGCTGCCGTCGGGGACGCAGCTGGTCCCCTCCTCCGGGTAGACCATGGCCAGGTCGTCCCCGGCGGCGATGCGCTTCAGGGCGGTCTCCTCCAGAGTGACGCCCGCCAAATCCGTCCCGTTGGCCACCGAGCTGAGCACCTCCCCCGAGCTGTCCAGCTGCCGCCCGTCCAGATTGTCCGCAAAGCGCTTGAGGGCCTCCTCCCCCTGGGCGTACATCAGCGTCACCAGCCCGGTGAAGCAGGACCCGGAGATGCCCGGGTCGGTAAAGGCGATCCTGCCCCTGAACTCCGGGGAGAGCAGGTCCTCCCATCCGTCCAGCTGCCCCGGCTCCACCAGCTTGGCGTTGCAAATCAGCACCACGGGCAGCGCGGAGAAGGGGGTCCAGACCCCGTCCGCCTCCCGGAACTGGGGCTGAATCTCCTCCCAGCCGGCGCAGACGTAGGGGGTGAAGCAGTCCCGGTAGGACTCCAGGCTCTCCACCCCGCCGCCGAACATCACGTCGGCCGCCGTGCTGTCCTCCTCCCGGATTCGCTCCAGCAGCTCGTTGGTGCCCCCCTCCACCACCTGCACCCAGACGCCGGTGCGCTGTTCAAACTCCTGGACGATGGGCCGCCAGACCTCCTCCTTGTGGGAGGTGTAGACGACCAGACGGTCCTCCTCCTCCGGTCCGCAGCCGGAGGAGGGCGCGGCGGGGGGCCCGCCGCACCCGGCCAGCAGCGCCAGAGCCAGCGCCCAAAGGCCGATTTTTCTCTTCTTCATCCGGCATCCCTCCTGCCCGGGCTGGGCTCCTCAGAAATTTAACTTAATTATACCACACCCGCCTCCGGCTTTTCATCTAAATTTCACAGAAATGTCAGCAAAAAACAAAAAACAACAGTTTTGTCCCCTGTTCAATTTCCTCCCTTTGGCATACAATAAAATTGCCAACAGATATTCCCATATCTGTCCGTGATTTAGTCAAAATATCAAAGGAGGAAATGAAATGAAAAAGATTACCGCGCTGTTCCTGGCCGCGGCCATGACGCTGGGCCTTGCCGCCTGCGGCAACAGCGGCACCCCCGCCGCGCCCAGCTCCGCGCCCAGCCAGAGCCAGCCCGCCGCCTCCAGCACCACCCCCGACCCCGCCCCCGCTCCCGCCCCCGAAAACCTGAGCGAGGTGCAGAAGATCATCCAGCAGGCCGAGGGCATGACCCTGGAGGAGCTGGCCCAGAAGGCCATCGAGGAGTCCAACGGCAAGATGTTCTACGGCGTGGGCAACTCCAGCCGCGGCAAGAGCGCCCTACCCCTGTTCATCGACTATCTGAAGAGCATCGACTCCAGCTATAACATGGACTTTGAGTGGCAGCAGCCCAAGAACAACAAGATTTTTGACCAGCTGACTGCCGACTCCCTGAAGGACACCGGCACCTTCGCCATGACCCTGATCCAGGACGGCAACCAGATTGAGAGCAAGATGGTCCAGACCGGCATTCTGGATACCTTCGTGCCCAAGGAGTGGGCCGAGGCCAACGGCGTCACCGCCGACAGCTACAGCGGCTACCTGGCCCTCCAGACCCTGAACAAGGTCTTTATGTACAACAACACCGGCTCCAAGTCCTACGACAACTGCTGGGACTTCGTGGCCGAGGGCGAGCACGGCCTGTTCATGGACATCGACTCTGAGATTGTGGGCAAGAACTTCCTGTACATGCTCACCGAGGACACCTACGCCGGCTGGCTGAAGGACGCCTTCAACGCCCTGTCCGCCGACGAGCAGGCCTACTTCCAGCCCACCATCAACGCCATGAAGTCCGAGGCCGAGGACCTGGGGCTGGGCGCCGACGGCGCCTACGCCCTGGCCTGGATTAAGCTGTGGGTGGAGAGCTACAACGCCCAGACCGACGACGGCCCCATCTGCAACACCCTGGTTGACAAGTCCGCCACCGACCAGTTCGGCCTGCTGGTGTACTCCAAGCTGCGCTCCGTGGAGGAGTCCAGCTCCGTCTCCGTCAACAACATCAACGTGGCCGCCTATGACGACGGCTATACCGGCATCGGCGGCTACGGCTACTGCCACTACCTGTTCGTCACCGACAACAGCCCCCTGCCCTGGACCGCCTGCGCCTTCATCGCCTACATGACCGAGACCGTGGACGGCTTCTCCGCCTGGGGCAAGGATATGGGCGGCTACTCCTCCAACCCCACCGTGGCTGAGGGCACCGAGGCCCAGTTCGGCCACTCCAAGGGCGGCATGGCCGAGGACGGCACCACCGTGGAGTTCGAGGCCAAGAACGACCGGGGCTACGACTGGTGGACCACCGAGGGCCAGCTGGTCCTGGAGGACCCCGGGTACTGCGCTTCCGTCTCCTTCACCGTGGGCAGCTGGATTGAGATGCTGACCAAGTACGCCGGCTGAGCCGCCGCTGCGGTTTAAGCCTGTTCACAACCGAAAAGGTCCGGGGGGCGCGGCCGCGCGCCCCGGACCTTTTCCATACCCCGCCAAACACAAAGGAAAGGACGGATTCCCGTGGTTGCGTCTGTAATCTTCGATATGGGCAACATCCTCCTGGACTTCCATACCCGGGAGCTGACGGCGGCCGTGACCGGATGCGGCGGGGACGCCGAGCTGCTCCACCGGGAGATGTTCGAGGGCCCCGACTGGCTCATTCTGGACCGGGGCGGTACGGAGGAGGAGGCCCTGGCGCACATGAAGGAGCGTCTGCCCTCCCGGCTCTGGCCGGCGGCCGGGCAGGCGATGGAGCGCTGGGACGAGTTCCTCTTCCCCAGGCCGGAAATCAACCATCTGGCCCGGGAGCTGGACGGGCTGGGCCTGCCGCTGTACATCCTGTCCAACACCTCCCGGCGGTTTTACCGCTTCCAGGAAAAAATCCCCGTCTGGCCGCTGATTCGCGGCACCCTGCTCTCCTGTGAGGAGCACCTGCTCAAGCCCGACCTGGATATTTTCCGGCGGCTGTTCACCCGGTTCGGCCTGACCCCCGGGGAGTGCTTCTTCATCGACGACTACAACGTCAATATCGAGGCCGCCCGGTGGTGCGGAATGCAGGCCTTCCACTACCGGAACGACATCTCCACACTGCGCGCCGCCCTGCGTCAGGCCGGCGTACCGGTCGCTTTGGAAGCGTGAGAGGAGCGATTTATGAATCCATCTACTGTCCGGGCAAGCCAGTCCGCCATCTGGCTGAACAAGGTTAAGACCTTCTTCTCCAAGCCCCACAACGTCATCCTGCTGCTGATGGGCATTGTCCTCACCTTCAGCACGGTAGCCCCCATCATCGCCATCATTGAGGACACCTTCAAAATCCATCCGGGCACCATCGACGCCCACCTGACCGGCCAGGCCTCCGGCTACACCGTGGTCAACTACATCGACCTGTTCACCAGCCGCCTGGCCAAAACCAACCTCTGGACCCCCCTGCTGAACACCGTTCTGCTGGCCGTGGGCACCTGCGTGGTGTCCATCCTCTTCGGCGGGATATTCGCCTTTCTGATTACCCGGACCAACCTGGCCTGGCGGAAGTATCTGAGCTCTATCTTTATCTTCCCCTACATCATGCCCCAGTGGACCCTGGCCGTGGTCTGGCAGAATCTGTTTAACTCCAACGCCGTCACCGGCACCTCCAACGGCCTGCTGGCCGCCACCCTGGGGGTCAATATGCCCCTGTGGTGGTGCAAGGGCCTGTTCCCAAGCCTGGTGGTGCTGGGCCTGCACTACGCCCCCTTCGCCTACATCCTCATCGGCGGCATCTTCCGCAATATGGACGCCAACCTGGAGGAGGCCGCCACCATCCTGGACACCCCCAAGTGGAAAATCATGTGCAAAATCACCCTGCCTATGGTCAAGCCCGCCATCCTGTCCACCATCCTGCTGGTATTCGGCAGCTCCATGGGCTCCTACCCCGTGCCCCACTACCTGGGGCTCACCACCCTTTCCACCAAGTATGTGTCCATGAACTCCAAATTCACCGGCGAGGCCAGCATCCTGGCTATCATCATGATGATTTTCGGCGTGGCCATCATGCTGCTCAACCAGCTGAGCCTGACCAGCCGCAAGAGCTATACCACCGTTACCGGAAAGTCCGGGCAGATTTCCAAAATCAACCTGGGGAAGGCCGGAAAATACATCATCGCCCTGATTCTGGTGGTGGTCACCTTCTTCACCAGCATCTTCCCCATCGTCTCCTTCGCCTTTGAGACCTTCCTGCCCAACCCCGGCGACTACTCCTTCCTGTACACCGGGGATACCAGCAACCTGACCACCAAGTGGTGGACCACTGACGAAAACGTGTCGGAGAACGGCATGTACGGGCAAAAGGGCATCCTCCACAACGAGACCATCTGGCGGGCCTTCCGGGGCACCATCTGGGTCAGCGTGTGCTGCGCCCTGCTGGCCGGCACCATCGGCACCCTCATCGGCTACGCCGTCTCCAAGAACAGGCGGAGCAAATGGGCCAATTATGTCAACAGCGTGGCCTTCCTCCCCTATCTGATGCCCTCCATCGCCGTGGGCGTAGCCTTCTTCATCCTGTTCTCCAACGAGCGCATCAATCTTTTCAACACCTACACCATCCTGATTCTGGTGGGCACCATCAAGTACATCCCCTTCGCCAGCCGCAGCTCCCTGAACTCCATGCTTCAGCTGTCGGGCGAGATTGAGGAGGCCGCCATCATTCAGGACATCCCCTGGATTAAGCGGATGACCCGCATCATCATCCCCATCCAGAAATCGTCCATCATCAGCGGCTATCTGCTGCCCTTCATGACCTGCCTGCGCGAGCTGTCCCTGTTCATGCTGCTGTGCGTCCAGGGCTTCATCCTGTCCACCACCCTGGACTACTTCGACGAGATGGGCCTGTACGCCTTCTCCAGCGGCATCAACCTGATTCTAATCATCACCATTCTGGTGTGCAACGCCCTGGTCAACAAGGTCACCGGCGCCAGCCTGGATAAGGGAATAGGAGGATAAAAAATGCCTGAAATCAGATTAGAGCACGTTACCAAGCGGTGGGGCAAGTTCTACGCCGTGGACGACCTGGACCTGGTCATCGAGAACAACTCCTTCGTCACCCTGCTGGGCCCCTCCGGCTGCGGCAAAACCACCACCCTGCGCATGATTGCCGGCCTGGAGACCCCCACCAGCGGCCGCATCACCATCGGCGACCAGGTGGTGTTTGACTCCAGCCTGGGCATCAACGTCCCCGCCAACAAGCGCAAGGTCGGGTTCCTGTTCCAGAACTACGCCCTGTGGCCCAACATGACCGTCTATGAAAACATTTCCTTCGGCCTGTCCAACATCAAAGAGCCCCTGCCCAAGACTGACTTTGAGGCGAAAAACGCCGCCCGCCTGGCGGAGATTCTCCAAAACCCCGCCGAGGTGGTCAAGATCCTGGAGGACTGCCGGGACAAGACGGGGAAAATCGACGAGAAAAAGGCCTATATCAAGCTCATTGACGCCTTCACCATCTCCCTGTACACCGCCAAAAAGCTGTATGCCTACCACCTGGAGCAGGGCAAGGATGTCTCCGGCGAAATCACCGCCCTCCAGTCCAAGGCGGACGGCGCCAAAAAGGCCCAGGGCCTGAACGACGAGTTCCAGGCGGTCCAGAACGGCCAGGTGGTGATGGAGACCCGGAAGCTGACCCGGGAGGAAATCGACCTGTCGGTGCGCCGGGTGTCCCGGATTGTGAAAATCGGCATGTTCATGGACCGCTACCCGGCGGAGCTGTCCGGCGGCCAGCAGCAGCGCGTGGCCATCGCCCGCACCCTGGCCCCCGAGCCCTCCGTGCTGTTCATGGACGAACCCCTGTCCAATCTGGACGCCAAGCTGCGCCTGGAGATGCGCTACGAGCTGCAGCGCCTCCACGTAGAGACCGGCTCCACCTTCGTCTATGTCACCCACGACCAGATGGAGGCCATGACCCTGGCCACCCAAATCTGTCTGATTAACAACGGCGTGCTCCAGCAGTACGACGCCCCCCTGACCGTCTACAACCGGCCCAACAACCTGTTCGTGGCCGACTTTGTGGGCAACCCCTCCATCAACTTTGTGGAGGCCAAGGGCAAGCAGCAGCCCGACGGCAGCGTGGCGCTGACCCTCTTCGGCCGGCACGCGGCCGTTTTCCGGCCCGCCCAGCCCCTGGACCTGCCCGGCTGGATGAAGGACCGGGACGCCCGGCAGGCCGCCGCCGCGGAGGAACACAAAAAGAAGTCGGCCGAAAAGGGCTTTGTGGAGAAGACCAACAAGGACGAGACCTTCCGCTACCACATCCCCAAGGTGGAGGAGGACGACTTCTCCCTTCAGGAGGACCCGGTGCTCACCGACGAGGACCTGGTGCTGGGCATCCGCCCGGAGTTCATCGACATCACCGACTCAGGCGCCCTGGAGGGAGAAATCTACGGCGCCATGCCCACCGGCATGGAGTCCACCATCAAGGTGCGCATCGACGATTTCCTGCTGACCGGCGTGGTGTTCGGCAGCACCCTGTTCAAAATCGGCGAGAAAATCCGGGTGGATTTCTCCGGCAGCAACATCATGCTCTTTGACCGCAGAAGCGGAAAGTGCATCGCCTTCGGCTCCCTGGAGTACCGGCGCTGAGCCTTCCGCCGGGACAGGGCCGCGCAGCCAGACCGAAAGGGACGGTGCGCGGCCCTGCCCGCATTTTGGGAAGGCTCCCCGGCCCATGGGCGGAAACGCGGCAAAACCGCTCCGGCTCCCCGTTCATATTGACTTATCCCCGATTTTCCTGTATAATAAAACGCTTGTAAAATCATGGTAGGAGGGCAGCCGCATGAAACAGTTTTTCGGCATGAGCCAGCGGGGCAACCTGGATGAGGCGCTCCAAGGCCTCTATCAGCCGCAGTTTATCATGCTATTATCCAACAACGAACAGTTCGAGAACCACGTGGCCGCGCTGGAGAAGAGGTTCCCCGGCGTACCCAGCATCGGATGTATCGGGATGAGCTATCAAGCCGGCATTGTGGAAAACGGCGTCGGGGTCATCGCCTTCTCCGACGGCATCACTGCCGCCGCCAACGTGCTGGAGCAGGTGTCCGTCATGCCAGTGAAATACATACAGCGTCTGGAGCAGGACATCCAGACCGTGGGCGGCTCCAGCCAGGATACCGTCTGCATTGATTTCTGCTCCGGCAACGACGCGTGCGTGCTGACCACCATCTACACCGCCCTGGGCCGGCGGGGCATCTCCCTGGTGGGCGGCACCGGCGACCAGGGCCGGGTATCCGCCAACGGGCGGGTATACCAGGACGCGGCGGCCTATGGGCTGGTGCGCAACCAGAACGGCCGGGTCCGGACCTACAAGGAGAACATCTACCACCAGCTTGGGGATTACCGCTTCGTCGCCTCGGACACCGACCGGGCCAACTACATCCTGGGGTCCCTGAACGGCAAGAGCGCCAAGCAGGTGTACAAGGACATCCTCCATGTGACGGACGAGGAGATCCTCACCCGCACCTTCCAAAACCCCTTCGGCAAGCTGAACGGAAACGACACCTGCATTATCTCCATCAAGGAGGTCAGCGGAAACTCCCTGGCCTGCTTCCGTCAGGTCAATGACTCCGACGTGCTGATCCTGCTGGAGCTGGGCGATTACCGGGCCATCGTGCGCAGTACCATCCAGCAGATTATCCGGGATTTCCCCCGCCGCTCCGCCATCTTCTCGGTCAACTGCCTGTTCCGCTACAAGCTGTTCTCCGAGCACGGCTATATGCAGGACTACCTGCGCGATATGGCGTCCCTGGGCAATCACGCCGGCTTCGTGGGCTA
>JAAWHL010000056.1 GCA_022795855.1 Lawsonibacter sp. | reverse complement strand
ATTTTTGCGGGAATACTTGGTGTATTTCAAAAAAATTTAACGCAGGACGGCGGCAAAGGGCCCGTCAGTCGGCGTGCTGAGAAATATTAAACAGGCTCTTAGTTCATATTTGAGGAGGTGTCCCCCAATGCTTCGTACCTATCAGCCCAAGAAGCGCCAGCGCTCCAAGGAGCACGGCTTCCGCAAGCGCATGGCCACCCGCAACGGCCGCAAGGTGCTCGCCCGCCGCCGCGCCAGGGGCCGCGCCCGCCTGACCCACTGAGCGTCCAGGTGAGCACCGGATTTCCGGCCGGACGGGATAAGAGGACACACAGCAGATAGCGCGCACAGGAAAGGGGCGTGGGAGCAATTCCCCCGCCCTATATGTGCATACGGAGGAAAGCATGAAGCATACCGTTCCGCTGAAAAAAAACCATGAGTTCCGCCGGCTGTACAGCAAGGGGAAAAGCGCGGTGTGCCCCTATTTTGTGGTCTACTGCCGGAGGACCGGCCGGAAGATGAGCCGGCTGGGCATCACCACGGGGCTGAAGCTGGGCGGCGCCGTCAAGCGCAACCGGGCCCGCCGCCGCATCCGGGAGCTGTACCGCACCCACGAGGGGAAGCTGCTGCCCGGCTACGACGTGGTGGTCGTGGCCCGGACCCGGGTGATTTACGGCCGGTTTGCCGAGCTGGAGCGCAGCTTCGACCAGCTGATGAAAAAGCTGGGCCTCATCCCCCCCAAAGGAGACAAGCCCCAATGAAACGCCTGCTTCTGGCCCTGATCCGGTTTTACCGCGTCTGCATCTCCCCCATGCGCCCCCCCTGCTGCCGCTTCATCCCCACCTGCTCGGCCTACGCCCTGGAGGCGGTGGAGAAGTACGGCGCGGCCAGGGGAGGCTGGCTCGCCCTGCGCCGGATTCTGCGCTGCCACCCCCTTCACCGGCAGAAATCCATTCTGTACGACCCCGTCCCATAGGGGCTTTCCACATTTGTGCCCTTAGAGCCTGCTTAATATCTCTCAGCACGCCGACTGACGGGCCTTTTTCCGCCGTCCTGCGTTAAATTTTTTTGAAATACACCAAGTATTCCCGCAAAAATTTGCCTTGTCCGGCGGCAAAATTCCTCGTCATCCGGCATACTTTGAGATATTAAACAGGCTCTTATAACTGTGTGGAAAAGGGGCTTTTGTTGCCTGTTTTCGTACAACAAAAGGGCGAAAAAGATTGTTTTTTTACGGAGGCTAAATTATTGTGGGTATCTTTTACTACATCCTGATGCCGTTCTCCCTGCTGCTGAACTTCTTTTACAATATCTCGGGCAGCTACGGCGTGGCCCTGATTCTCTTCGCCGTGGTGGTCAAGCTGATTCTGTTCCCCTTTACCATGAAGGGCAAAAAGGGCATGATTCAGATGAATATGGTGTCCGGAAAGATGCAGCAGCTTCAAAGGCAGTACGGCAAGGACCAGCAGCGCTACCAGATGGAGGTGCAGAAGCTCTACGAGCGGGAGCATATCAACCCCATGGGGGGCTGCCTGTGGTCCTTCCTGCCCCTGCTGGTGCTGATCCCCCTGTACTCCATCATCCGCGAGCCCCTGGTCTACCTGATGGGCCTGACCGCCGAGCAGGTGGCCCAGGCCGCCGCCACCTTGAACTGGCAGGCCGCAGCGGTGGAGCACGGCTGGGTCACCGCCGACGCCATGGCCAAGCTGGCCGGCCAGGTGGCCGAGGGCAAAATTGACACCGTGTTCCAGAGCGCCGGCTACAATCAGATGTACCTGGCCTCGCTGATCACCGGCGATACCCTGCCCGCCGTCCAGGCCGCCCTGGGCGAGGCCGGGAAGAACGTATTTGCCATCAACTTCAGCTTCCTGGGGCTGAATCTGGCCCTGCTGCCCACCTGGAAAATCTGGCAGCACCTGAACTGGCCCTATATCGGCGCGTTTCTGCTGATTCTCGTCTCGGCCGGGTCGGGCATCCTTATGTCCAAAATCTCCATGAAGACCAACCAGATGAACGCCGGCCAGCAGCAGAATGCCCAGATGGAAAAGACCAACCGGATGATGATGTGGACCATGCCGCTGATGTCGCTGTATATCGGCTTTATCATGCCGGTGGGCCTGTGCCTGTACTGGGTGGCCCAGAACCTGCTGTCCATGGTGCAGGAGGTCATTGCCGGCCGCCTGCTGAAGAAGGACTACGAGGCCGCCCGCCTGGCCGCCGAGGAGCGGGAGCGCCAGGAGAAGGAGGACGAGAAGCGCCGCAGGGAGGAGGCCCGCCTGGAGCGGGAGCGCCGCCTGGAGGAGGAGAAGAAGAACCGGGGCAAAAGGAAGGCCCAGAAGAAGGCCGAGCCCGCCCAGCCCGGAATCAACCGGGAGGACAGCAAGGTGGGCCTGCGGGCCTACGCCCGGGGCCGGTCCTACGACCCCAACCGCTTTGGCGGCGTGACCCCCTACCGCGACCCCAGCTCCGGGGAGGCCCCGGAGCAGGAGGAGGACGGCCTGTTTTTGAAGGAGGAGCCCGCCGCGGAGGAGACCCAGCCCGCCCTGGCCGCCGCCCCCGAGGGGACGGAGGGCGCCCCGGAGGGTGCCGGAACCGCCGCCCCGGCGCAGGCGGAAGAGCAGGCGGAGCCCGAGCTGGAGGAGATCGAGGTCGAGGTCGAGGAGATTGAGGTCGAGGCAGGGGAAAACGACGATGATAAGGAGGGTGTCTGATGACCAAGTGGATTGAAACCACCGGACGCACCGAGGAGGACGCCATTTCCGCCGCCCTGTTCCAGCTGGGGCTGGACCGGGACGACGTGTCGGTTGAGGTGATTGAGCGGGCCAAGTCCGGCTTTCTGGGCTTTGGCGGCAACCCGGCCAAGGTGCGGGTCAGCTATGAGGCCAAGGGGCAGGAGCAGCCCCGGGAGCCGGAAAACACGGCCCCTGCCCGGGCGCAGGAGCAGCAGCCTGCCGCCCCCGCCCCCAGGGAGGAGGCGGGCCTCCAGCCGGAGGACGAGGTGCTGATTGCCCGGGAGGAGCCCGCCGCTCCGGAGTCCGCGGCCCCCGCCCAGGGGCCTGAAGAGGAGGTCATCCTGGCCCGGCCCCGGGCCGCCCGCCCGGCCGCCCCGGCCAGGGAGAGGGCCCGGGAGAAGAGCCCCGAAAAGGGGCCCGACGCCCCCGCCCGCGTGCCCGTCTCCCAGCAGGCCTGCGTCCCTGCGGAGGAGGACGACCCCAAGGCCCGGCGCATCCGGGAGTTTCTCGCCGGCCTGCTGGAGCACCTGAATGTGGAGGCCGCGCCCCAAATCAGCGTCACCTCCGAGGGGGGGTATAAGGTGGTCCTCCAGGGCCAGGGCCTGGGGGCCATCATCGGCCGCCGGGGCGAGACCCTGGACGCCATCCAGCAGCTGACCAACTACGCCGTGAACCGGGGCCAGTCCAAGCGGGTGCGCATCCACATCGACGCGGAAAACTACCGGGCCAAGCGGGAGGAGTCCCTCCGGCGGCTGGCCGTCAAGGTGGCGGGCAAGGTGGTCCGTTACCGGAAGAACGTCACCCTGGAGGCCATGAACGCCTACGAGCGCCACGTCATCCATACCGCCCTCCAGGACTACCCCGGCGTCACCACCTACTCCACCGGCACCGAGCCCAACCGCCGCACCGTGGTGGCCTGCGATACGGGGAAGCGCTGAGCGCCCCCGGCGGCTGTTGCGCATCCTCTTTCTTTGGAAAAGAAAGGGGATCAGAAAGAAAGATCCGGCGCAAAACTTCGTTTTTGCTTTTGTTTTCTGTTTCCCGGCAAGAAGCGGTGGGAGGGGTTTCCCTCTCACCGTTTTTCCTCTCCGGCGCGGGCAGGGCCGCAACGGCGGAACCCCCGGAAGGACAAAAAAATACATATCAAACAAGGAGGCGCCTATGTCCACTCCACTGTACGACGCACTGAAAGAATACGCGGCGGAAAATCCGCTCCGCCTGCATATGCCGGGGCACAAGGGCAAAGCGCTTTCCGCGCCTGAGCTGGAGGAGGTGACGGCGCTGGACGTCACGGAGCTCCCTCCGACGGGCAACCTTTACGAATTCGGGGAGCCCTTTGAATCGGCCCAGGCCCTGTGGGCGGAGCGCTTTCAGGCGGACTGCTGCCAATTTCTCACCGGCGGGTCCACCATGGGGATCCACACGGGGCTGACGCTGCTGTGCCGTCCGGGGGACCGGGTGCTGATTGACCGGAGCTGCCACCGGGCGGTGTACAACGCCATGGCGCTGCTGGACCTGCGTCCGGAGTATCTGTCCCGCCCCTGGCTGGCGGAGGAGGGCATTGCGGGGCCCATCGGGCCGGCGCAGGTGGAGGACGCGCTGGAAAAGCATCCGGATGTAAAGGCGGTGTGCATCACCTCGCCCACGTACTGCGGGGTGCTGTCCTACATTGGGGACATTGCCCGCCTGCTTCACAGCCGGGGGATCAAGCTGATGGTGGACGGGGCCCACGGGGCGCACCTGCCCTTTTTGGGGGAGGAGGCCGCCTTTGCCGGGGCGGACGCGGTGGTGGTCTCCGCCCATAAGACCCTGTCCGCTCTGGGCCAGGGGGCGCTGCTGTTCACCCGGGGGATGGACCCGGAGCGGGTGCGGCGGGCCGCGTCCATTTACGGCACCTCCAGCCCATCATATCCCATTCTGGCCAGCCTGGACCTGGCCCGGGAGGAGCTGGAGGGAAAGGGGATCTGGTCGTACCGCCGGGCGCTTCAGCATACGGCCCGCCTGCGGGAGCGCTTTCCCTCCCTGGGCGGCAGCGCTCTGCCGCTGGACCCGGCCCGCCTGACGCTGAAGGTGAAGGACGGACCGGCCTTTACCCGGGAGTTGGAGGCCCGGGGGATTTTCCCTGAGATGGAGGACGGGGGCCATGTGGTGATGATATGCACCGGCCGGGACAGCGACGAGGATTTCCTCCGCCTGGAGGAGGCCCTGGAGGAGCTGCGGGACCGGATGGGGGACAGCCCCCCTCTCCCCCGCCCTCCCCTGCCGGAGCGGGCCCTCTCCCCCCGGGAGGCCCTGTTCGCCGCTGCGGTCACCCGCCTGCTGGAGGATTGCGAGGGGAAAATAAGCGCCGGACAGATTGCACCCTATCCGCCCGGCGTGCCGGTGGCGGCCCCCGGAGAAATCATTTCAAAAAAAGAGCTGGCCTATTTGCGGGAAATAGGATATAATATGAAAAAGTTTGTTTGGGTCACCCGCTGATTTCGTCGGCGCGGATTGCATATCCTTCGCTCTACCCTGCGGGCAGAGCTCAGTCATTTCATCGCGCCTCCTCTCCAAACCGCAATCGCTGCGCTGGATTGCGGTTTGGTTCCGCCTGCGGGCGGGGGTTTCGCCTGCGGGCGGGGGTTTCCGCCTGCGGGCGGGACAGGAAAAGAACGGCCATTGGAAGTTTTCTTTTTGATTTTTTCAAAGGGAAAAGAAGGGACAGCAGTCAGGAGACCACCACGAAAGCGAGGGACCGGGGATGCAGCTTTCCGCGCTGGCGGGCAACAGGAGCATCAAGGAGCAGCTGGCCTTTCAGGCGGAGGGCCGGGGGCTGGGGCACGCCTACATTCTCTCGGGTCCGCCGGGGAGCGGGCGGCACACGCTGGCCAATCTGATGGCGGCGGCGCTGGTATGCGGTGCGCGGGAGGGGGAGCGCCCCTGCGGCCGGTGCGTTTCCTGCCGGAAGGCGGCGGGGGGCATACATCCGGACGTTATCCGGTGCGCGGGGCCGGAGGGCAAGGCGGTCACGGTGGAACAGGTGCGCCGGCTGCGGGCGGACGCCCACATCCGGCCCAACGAGGCGCCCCGGAAGGTCTATGTGCTGGAGCGGGCGGACCGGATGAATCCGCCGGCGCAGAATGCGATGCTGAAGCTGCTGGAGGACGGCCCGGCCTACGCGGCGTTTCTGCTGCTGGCGGAGAACGGGGGCGGCCTGCTGGAGACCATCCGGTCCCGGTGTGAAAGCCTGGCGCTTCAGCCGGTTCCGGCCGGGGAGTGCCGCCGCTGGCTGGCGGAGCGCTTCCCCCAGGCGGATCCGGCCCGGCTGGACCGGGCGGCGGAGGGCTGCCAGGGGATCCTGGGCCGGGCGGTGTCCGAGCTGGAGGGGACGGACGGGGAGTCCCGGGCGCTGTCGGAGCGGGCCGGCCGGCTGGCCGCCCTGCTGGAGCGGGGGGACGAGCTGGAGCTGTTCCGGGAGACCATGGAGCTGGAAAAGCTGGGCCGGGAGGAGCTGGCCGCCCTGCTGGAGCGCACGGAGACGGAGATAGCCCGCCTGCTGCCCCGCAGCGGGGAGAAGGCCCGTCTGCTCCGGGCGGCGGCGCTGGCGGAGGTCCTGCGGGGCGCGGCCCAGCTGAACGCCAACACCGGCCAGCTGGCCGGGTGGCTGTGCGCGGGGAACTTTATCGGATGAAAGGAACTGCAATATGACGGAAATCATCGGCGTCCGCTTCAAGAGCGGCGGAAAGCAATATTATTTTGACCCCAAGGGTCTGACGGTCCGGCCCGGGCAGGACGTGATTGTAGAGACCTCCCGGGGGGTGGAGTACGGGATCTGCGCCCAGGGAAACACGCAGATTGAGGACAGCGAGGTAGTGCAGCCTCTGCGCGCGGTGGTCCGGGAGGCCACCGGCGAGGACCGGAAGGTTGTGGAGCGCAACAAGGAGAAGGAGGCCCGGGCCTTCCAAATCTGCCAGGAGAAGATCCTCCAGCACGGCCTGGAGATGAAGCTGGTGGAGTGCGAGTACAGCTTTGAGGGCAACAAGGTGCTCTTTTTCTTCACCGCCGAGGGGCGGGTGGACTTCCGGGCCCTGGTGAAGGACCTGGCCGGCACCATCCACGCCCGCATCGAGCTGCGGCAGATTGGGGTGCGGGACGAGGCCAAGATGCTGGGCGGCCTGGGCATCTGCGGCCGGCCCTTCTGCTGCGCCCAGTTCCTGGACGAGTTCCAGCCGGTCTCCATCAAAATGGCCAAGACCCAGAGCCTGTCCCTGAACCCCACCAAAATCTCCGGCACCTGCGGCCGCCTGATGTGCTGTCTGAAGTACGAGCAGGAGGCTTATGAGGACCTGGTGAAGAGCGCCCCCAAGGCGGAATCCTTTGTGGAGACCCCCGACGGGGCGGGGACGGTGACGTCGGTGAATCTGCTGCGGCAGCAGGTGCAGGTACGGCTGGAGAGCGCCCCGGAGACCCCCCAGACCTATCATAACAGCGAGCTGCGGGTGGTGCGCAGCGGCAAGGGCAGGCGGCCGGAGGGCTATGTCCAGCCCCCCCTGGAGGAGCTGGCCTCCCTGCGCCGTCCCCGGGAGGACGACATTCCCGAGCCCACCCGGGCCCCGGCCTCGCCCCTGGCGGCGGCGCTGGAGGCGGTGTTCAGCGGCGAGGCGCCCCCGGAGGAGGGGCAGGAGGAGCGGCGGAACCGCTCCCGTTCCCGCGGCCGCGGGAACGGAAAGCAGGGGGAGCCTGCGGGCGGAAAATCCCGTCCCCCCAAGCAGGAGAAGCCCCGTCCCCCCAAGGCCGCCCAGGAGGAGGATCTGCCCGCCCCCGCCGGCATGGAGAAAAAGCCCCGCCGCCGCCACTACCGCCCCCGGGGAGGACGGCGCTCCGGAGATTAAGAACCTGTATTTATAACCGAAAATGACGCCTGGGCGGGGGATTTTCCGCCGGACAAGGCGTATTTTCCCAGGGATCCCTGGTGGATTCCAAGAAAACGGAGCACGGCAGAAAAAGGCCCGCCCAGGCGCACGCCTGGGGCTGCGGACGCAGGTTCTGAAGATATCCCCGTCCGGGCCCGGGGGTACAGGTTCCGACTCTCTTGTGAGGTGAGAAAATGGCAGCCTTTTTCAACGCGGTGTCCGCAGTGGTGGTATTGCTGCTGCTGATGCTGGTGGGCTACTTCATGGGCGCGGCCGGCTGGATGACCGCCGGCGAGAAGCGCTTTCTTGGCAAGTATATCATCAACATCGCGGTGCCCTGCAACTGTCTGGTGGGCCTGCTGAACAACCTGGACCGGGACATGCTGGCCCAGGCGGGGTGGATGCTGCTGGGCGCGGTGCTGGGGGTGTCGCTCACCCTGCTGCTGGGCATGGCGCTGGCCTCGCTGCTCCGGCTGCCCCGGAACCGCTGGGGGGTCTTTGTGTCCATGGCGGGCCTGTCCAACACCCTGTTTATCGGCCTGCCCCTGTCCACCCAGCTGTTCGGGGACGTGTGCATCCCCTATGTGATGGTCTACTACCTGTCCAACACCATTTTCACCCAGTCGGCGGCGGTGTACCTGGTGGAGCGGGCGGGCAGCGGCGGCGGAGGCGGCCGGGGGGTGAGGGCCTTCTGCCGGGACGTGTTCACCAAGCCGCCCATCCTGGCGGTAATGGGCTCTGTGCTGCTGCTGGCGCTGGGCCTGCGCCCGCCGGAGGTGGTGATGGCCTTTGCCAAGTACGTCAGCGGCTCGGTCTCCCCTCTGGCCCTCATCTACTGCGGCTTTATCGTCTATGAGCTGGGCCTGCGCAACCTGCGCTTTGAGCGGGGCCTGCCCGCCATGCTGGTGTGCCGGCTGGCGGTCTCCCCCCTGATTTGCCTGGGGATGTGCCGGCTGTTCGGCATCGGCGGCCTGGCCGGCCGGGTGTTCGTGGTGGAAAGCGCCCTGCCCGTGGTCAGTCAGGTGACGGTGATGGCGGGGACCTACGGGGCGGACGACCGGTACGCCGCCACCGGGGCCACCCTGTCCACCCTGGGCTGCTTTCTGACCATTCCGGTGCTCATGGTCCTGCTGGGCTGAGGGGCCCGGCGGGTTTCCGCTTTTGCCGGACCCGTTCCGCTGTCCGGGCGGCGCCGCCCCCGCTGTCCGCCGTGCGCGGTTCGGTTTCCGGCGGGTATCCCGCCGGCCAGGCTTTTTGACTGCGGGGATCCCGGATTCTTGGGAGAAAAAAGGAAATTTACAGTTTTTATGTTGACTCGCCCGAAGAAGCAGGGTACAATAGTCACATTATGCAGCATGTTAAGATCGGAGGACCCAAACCATGGCAAACAGACGAGAACCCATCCGGAGAAGCGACGTGCGCCGCTGTGAGAAATGCGGCGAGGATTACTCCATCACATATAAGCGCTGCCCCTTCTGCGACGAGCGGCCCAGCCGCCGCCAGCCTGCGGCGCCGCCCCCCTCCCCCGCCGGAGGCCGGGCCGCCCCCCGGAGCAGCTCCTCCGGCGGACGGCGGGTGGCCGGACGGAAGGACGGCTACGCCACCAACCGGGTGAACCCCATACAGGTGGCGGGGCTGGTGGCGTCCCTGGCCCTGCTGATTGCGGCGCTGTATATTGTGTTTACCACCATTGGCCCCCTGCTGGGCAGCAAGCCGGCCGCGCCCGGGTCCCAGAGCCGGCCGGGATCCTCCTCCGCGTCCCAGTCCAATCCCGCCGTCTCCGCCCCGGGGACCAGCTCCTCCGCGCCCCCGGCCCCGCCCCCGGCGCCGGCGGTGGAGTCCCTGACCCTGGACGCCTCGGAGATTACCCTGACCGCCGGCGGCAGCCGGACCCTGACCGCCTCCGTCCTCCCCGCGGACACGCCGGTCACCTGGACCAGCAGCAACGAGGCGGCGGCCACCGTGGACGCCGGCGGGAACGTGGTCAATGTGAACAACGACTCGTCCCAGGTCAAGGTGACCATCACCGCCTCCGCCGGGGACAAGACCGCCGAGTGCACCGTCTACTGCCGGGGCAGCTCCGCCGGGACAAGCACCACCGCCCCGCCCTCCTCCGGGACCCGGGGCGTGGTCTCCGGCGCGGCCAACGGCCTGCGGGTGCGCTCCGGCGCGGGCACCAATTACTCGTCCATTGCCTCCCTCCACAACGGCGACAGCGTCCGCATCCTGGGCGACGCCGGCGGCGGCTGGTACAGGATTACCTTTACCGGCGTGGGCGGCGTCACTACCGAGGGGTACGTGTCCCAGAGCTATATTTCCGTAGGATAACCGAAGACCCCCGGCGGCCCAGGCCGCCGGGGGTCTTTTTGAAAGGAGACGCCTGTCATGATGCAGGGCATTTCCATCCGGGGGCTGCGGGCTTTGGAGCCGGGTAGGCCCTGGGATTTGCCCGGCCCGACGGGGAGACGGCGGGCAGCGGCCGGGTGCGCCCGAGGGATGTTGGACAGGCCCTTGAGGCTGTGAATACAGGCTTTATTTCACGCTCCGGCCCACCCACTGGGGTCTGAACTTGGAGTAGATGATTTTCTGCTCGCTGTACAGCCCGTAGTAGCCCGACAGGGCGTAGGACACGGCGCAGCAAAGGGCGTGAAGGGCCAGCCCCCGGCCGCTGAACAGCTCGTAGGCCAGGAAGATGGAGGACAGGGGGCAGTTGGTGGCCCCGCAGAAGGTGGCGGTCATGCCCAGCGCCCCTCCGAAGGACTGGGACAGGCCCAGCAGCGGGCCGGCCACGGTGCCGAAGGCGGCGCCGGTACACAGCACGGGGACAATCTCGCCGCCCCGGAAGCCCGCCCCCAGGGTCAGGGCGGTGAAGAGCATTTTCAGCAGAAAGGCGGCGGGGATGGTCTCGCCCCCCAGCATCCGGCGGATGAGGGCGTCCCCCGCCCCGTTGTAGTCCTGGCTGCCCATCAGAAGGGTCAGGGCCAGCACCAGCACGCCGCCCGCCGCCGCCCGGGCCCATGCGCTGCGGAACACGCCGGAGTACAGCCTGGGGGCGGCGTGCATCACCCGGCAGAAGATCACCGACAGGACGGCGCACAGCACGCCCATCACCCCCGCCTGGACCATGGGGACCACTCCCGGCAGGGGCACGTCGGAGATGAGATAGCCCACGCTCAGGTGAAGGCCGCAGGCCCGGGCCACCTGCTTTCCAATCATGGAGGAGACAAAGCAGGGCACCATCACCCCATAGTACATCCGGCCGACGCTGACCACCTCCATGGCGAAGACTGCGGCGGTCAGCGGGGTGCCGAACAGGGAGGAGAAGGCCGCGGACATGCCGCACAGGACCAGAACCCGGCTGTCCAGCGCGTCCAGGCGCATCTTCCGCCCCAGATAGGCCGACAGGGACCCGCCCAGCTGGAGGGCCGCCCCCTCCCGCCCCGCGGAGCCCCCCACCAGATGGGTGATGATGGTGGAAAGGAAAATCAGCGGAGCGGTGCGCAGCTTCATGGGCTGGGCCTCCCGCACAGCTACCAGCACCAGGTTGGTGCCCCGGTCCTTCTCCATGCCGCAGACGCGGTAGAGCAGCACGATGGAGACTCCCCCGGCCGGCAGCAGCCAGATCAGGCTGGGGTTTTGGAGGCGCAGCCCGGTGGCCCAGCCGATGGCGCAGTGGAAGGCTACCCCCACGCCTCCCACCAGGATGCCGATGCCGCAGGCGTACAGCAGCCACTTAAAAAAAATCAGCCCGTCATGAAGCGCTTCTTTCATCTGCACGGACAGCTTTTCCACGGTGATTCGCTCCTTCCGCAGGTTTTTAGCGCCTGTTCAGCATCCCGCATCCCACCGGCCGGCATACTGCGGGATATTTACCAGGCTCTTAGCGGTTTCTTAACAGGGGTATTATACTATATTTTTATTCCGCCTTCAATCACCTTCAGAACAGGTTGTTTTGTTTTTCAGACGATTTGGAGGGGCCGGCCCTGCCGTCCGGCCCCTCGCCCCGCGCCATGGATTCTGACGCCCCGGCTCCTTCCGGCGGCGGAGGCCAAGACAATATGCTCTTGATTTACGGCGGCGGGGAGGGTATACTATATTCGTACAAATTTGGCCAGGAGGGGACCCATGTACCGAACCATTACCCTGCCGAACGGGGCCCGGATTTTAACCGAATACATTCCCGGCGTGCGCACGGCGGCGCTGGGGTTCTTTGTGGGCACGGGCTCGCGGCACGAGCGGGCGGGGGAGAACGGCGCGGCCCATTTTATCGAGCACATGCTGTTCAAGGGCACCGCCCGCCGGGACGCGGGGGCGCTGGCCCGGGAGATGGACGCCATCGGCGGGCAGGTGAACGCCTACACCACCAAGGAGATGACCTGCTTCTACGCCCGGTGCCTGGACAGCCATCTGGACCGCTGTTCCGACCTGCTGTGCGACATGGTGTTCCACTCCCGGTTTGACCAGGGGGACGTGGAGCTGGAGCGCAGGGTTATTCTGGAGGAGATCGGGATGTACGAGGACACGCCCGAGGACCTGGTGTCCGAGCGGCTGTCCGCCGCAGTATACCGGAACACCGCCCTGGGCCGTCCCATTCTGGGCCGTCCCTCCACCCTGGCAAAAATGACGGGGGAGTGGCTGCGGGAGTACCAGCGGACCCACTACGTCCCCGGGTGCATGGCGGTCTGTCTGGCGGGCAGCTTCACCACCCAGGCGGTGGAGCGGCTGAAGGAGCGGCTGAGCGCCCTGCCCGCCGGGGAGCCCGCCCGGGAGAAGGCGGCCGCCTACCGTCCCGCGCTCACGGTCCGGCGCAAGGCCATCGAGCAGAACCACCTGATACTGGCCTTTCCCGCCCTGAGCTGCCGGGACCCCCGGCGTTATCAGCTGGCCCTTCTCAACGCCATTCTGGGCGGCGGGGTCTCCTCCCGCCTGTTCCAGCAGCTGCGGGAGCGGAGGGGCCTGTGCTATTCGGTGTACTCCTACTGCGCCGACCACGCGGACACCGGCGTCCTGGGCATCTACACCGCGCTGAGCCGGGAGATGGAGGGGCAGGCCCTCCGGGCGGTCCGGGACGAGGTGGAGGATCTGTCCTCCGGCGGCCCCTCCCAGGAGGAGCTGGACCGGGTCCGGGAGCAGGCCAAGGCCAACGTGCTGATGGGCCTGGAGTCGGTGCAGGCCAGAATGAGCCATCTGGGGGCCTCCGTCCTGCTGTACGGCGGGGTGCGGGAGGCCGACGAGATACTGGCCGAGTACGACAAAATCACCCGGGAGCAGGTCCGGGCCCTGGCCCAGGAGGTGTTTCAGTTCCCCCAGGTCTCCCTGTCCGCCGTGGGGCGGGTGGCCTCCGCCGAGGAGTACGCCGAGCGGCTGAATCTGGAGCGCTGAGCGCCGGAGGGTCCGCATTCTGAAGGAGGGAATCCGTATGGCCTTTACGGTTCATGTTCGGAAAAAAGCCTGGACGCCGGCGGTGCGTTGGGCGTGCGCCCTGCTGTGCGTCCTGATTCCCGGGGCCTTCGCATGGATCCTCAGCGGGGGCTTCCCCGGGGAGGTTCTGGGGGACAACGGCATTTTCCTCCTGATTGCGGGTATTTTTGCGGTTTCCCTCATCCTGCCCGCCGCCCTTGCCTTCCTGGCGGTCTCCTTTTACCGGGAGAGGCGGCCGCGGATTGAGGTGAACGGGTCCCGTGTCACCTTCTGCCCCCTGTGGCGGCCGGCCAGAACGGTGGAGTGGACGGAAATCACCGGCCGGACTGTGGAGGGGGACACCGCGGGCGAGCGGCTGGACGCCGCGCTTGCCGGCGCGCTGCTGGGCGGAGCGTCCGCCCTGGCGATGAGCCAGCGGTACGGCGAGGCCCTGCGGTCGCCCAAGGGGATGGCCTACACCTACTACAGCGGGAACAAAAAGCTGATTGCCCTGTCCACCAAAACCGAGCTGGAAAACCTGGAGCGGTTTGACCGGCTGGTGGTGAATCTTCTGGCGGGGAATCCGCCGGAGGAGGTTCCGGAGCCCGGGCCGGAGCCGCCCCCGGCCGGGCGGAAGGCGGCGGAAAAGTCCAGGCTTGTCCTTGTGCTGGCGGCTCTGGCCGCGGTGGGGCTGGCCGCGGCGGCGGGATACGCCCTCTTCCCCCGCGCCGCTGCCCCCTCGCCCGACCTGCTGGCGGGGACCTCCTGGCTCTCCGGAGACGACAGCTCCCAGTGGGTGTTCCGCAGGAACGGGACCTTCCACTGGTATCAGGTCAAGGGGGAGACGGACGACAACTACTTTGCCGGTACTTATGAGTTTTACATGGGGGAGGACGCGCTTTCCTGTCTGACCCGACAGCTCCTCCAATACGGCGTGACGGAGCGGAGCGTCCAGGCGATGATTTCCGGCAATTCAAGCTATACGCGGGAAAACCTTGTGTGCATCTCCTGCGTCAACCGGTCCTTTCTGCTTCAGGGACAGGAGCGGCTGTCCCAGGACACCCCCTCCGCCTATCTCGGCTTTCTTGTGGGCGGCGGGGACTATCTGCATCTTGTAAACCTGATTACCGGCACCCGCTACAGCTTTGCCAAAGAGTAACCGGCTTTTTCATCCAGAAGGCCCCGGGGAATCCGTTTTGGATTCCCCGGGGCCTTCTTTGATGAAATTCCATTCTTATCGCTTTATAATATTAGGCAAAGCCCGATAACTCCTGCCGCTAGGGCCTGTTTGAAAATTGTCAGTACGCCCAGCCGGCGGGCCTTTTACCGCCATACTTCCCCGATTCTTCTTGGAATCCACAGTTATGGGGTAATTTTGCCGAGTTCCTTAACAACCCTCCGCCCGTCCAGGGTTCCGGCGAAAAGCCGGCCTCGTCCGGCAGTAAAATCCTCGGCCATATTTCCATTTTTCAAGCAAGGCCTAATCCATAACCCATTCCAGATTTTTTACGTCTGCCCCCTGATAAAACAGCCGCGGGGGAGGAACCGCGCCGAGGACGGCCATGGCCGCCGCGATGAGAACCGCCAGGCCGGCCATGACGGCCGCCCGCTTCAGCCGGCCGCGCTTCAAATCCGTTACCCCTCTCCCAGGGTCTGGTTGAGCAGGCTGCGCAGGGACAGGGCGGTTTGCCGGTTCATGACGATGGAGGCCACCGGCTCGGCGCTGGGGGTGGAGATGTTCTCCACTCCCTTGGAGGTGACGGTGATGGCCGATTCCATATACTTGTAGCTGGCGTCCAGGGTGACCTCCAGAATCTCCCCCTCGGAGCTGGTGACCTTGCGCAGGCCGAAGGTGTTCACATATTCGGGTTTCATTGCTTCATCTCCTTAACAGTACGTCTTTCCCGGCGAGCCCGGTAAGTTTGCAGTTTTGCGGCAGCCTGTTCCGGCGTCAGGCCGCGGGTTGTCCGGATTTTCACCCCCGAGGAGGGGCGCTCCCCCGCGTCAATCAGGAGCGGCCGCCCAAAGCGTCCGGATCCTCCCCCGGCGCTGAGGGGCCGGGCATTTTTCAGAGCGCGGCCAGCAGCGCGGTCAGGAACTCCCAGGTACGCAGGGCGGAGGCCAGGTCCAGCCGCTCGCCGGGGCTGTGGATGTCCAGGATGGTGGGGCCGAAGGAGACCGCGTCCAGGCCGGGGAGCTTCTCGTACAGGATGCCGCACTCCAGCCCGGCGTGGATGACCCGGATTTCGGCCTCCCGCCCGGTGGCCTGCCGGTACACCCGGCACACCGTCTCCCGGAGGGGGGAGTCCTTCCGGTACTCCCAGGGGGGATAGGCCCCGCTGACCTGGCAGGAGGCCCCGAACCGGGCGGCGGTCTCCTCCACCTGCCGGGGCAGGGAGGCGCACTTCTCCTTCAGGGCGCTGCGCACCGACAGGCGGATGACCGCCCGGCTCTCCTCCAGCTCCACCACGCCGATGTTGGCGGAGGTCTCGGGCACGCCGGGGATGTCCTCCATCATGGCCAGCAGGCCGCAGGGCAGGCGCCGGAAGAGGGAGATAAAGCGGACGGTGGAGGGGTGGTCCAGGGCGGAGCACCCCCGGACCTCTTCAGCCGGGGTAAAGGTGACAGCGAGATCGGGGTTGTTTTTTCCGTAGCGCTGGAGCATGGCGGAGGAGTGGAGCTCGGAGCGGAAGACCCGCACAATCCGCCGGGCCTGCTCCAGGTGCTCCGGGGGGAGCAGTACCCGGGCCCGGGCGCTGCTGGGGATGGCGTTGTCCTTGCCGCCGCCGGAGCAGGAGACAAGGCGGAGGCCGCAGGGGACGGCCAGCTGCGCCAGGAGGTCGAAGAGCACCTGGCAGGCGTTGGCCCGGCCGTCGGCAATCATAATGCCCGAGTGGCCGCCCAGCAGGCCGCCCACCTCCAGCTCGGCCAGCAGGCCGTCCTGGGCCTCCCGGACTACGGGCAGGGCGACGGTCCGCTTGGAGCCCCCGGAGCAGCCGGCGAAAAAGAGGCCCTCGTTCTCGCTGTCCAGGTTCAGCAGAACGCGCCCCCGGAGCAGGGCGGGGTCCAGGCCGTGGGCGCCGGACATGCCGGTCTCCTCCTCGGTGGTGAACACCGCCTCCAGCGGGGGGTGGGGGAGGCCCTCCGCCTCCAGCACCGCCAGGGCATAGGCCACGGCAATGCCGTCGTCCGCCCCCAGTGAGGTGCCGTCGGCCCAGAGAAAGGCGCCGTCGGTGTTCAGCAGCAGGGGCTCGCGCTCCAGGTCCAGACGGGACTCCGGGGTCTGGACGCACACCATGTCCAGATGGCCCTGGAGGATCACCGGTGGGTGGTCCTCATAGCCGGGCGTGCCCCCCTGATAGATGACCACGTTGTCCAGCGGGTCCTGGACACAGCGCAGGCCGTGCTCCCGGGCAAATTGGACGCAGTAGCTGCTGACCGCCCGGGTGTTGCCCGACCCCCTGGGAATGGAGGCCAGCTGAGCGAAGTAATGGAGAAACCGGTGCCGGAGCCCGGCGGAGTCCAGGCGGGACAGGACGTCCCGCGCGGCGGGGGACAGCGCAAAGTCTGACATAAGCTCACCCTTTCTGTATGGTTCAGAACCTGCATCCATAGGCCCAAACGTGCGCCCGGGCGTCATGCCCGGCGTCAGTACAGGCGCTCAGATGCTGCGGATATCGTAAGGAGTCGTCTGATAGACATAGTAGTTCAGCCAGTTGGTGTAAAGCAGCTGGGCGGCGGAGCGCCAGCGGACCACAGGGGCCCGGGCGGGGTCGTTGTCGGGGAAGTAGTTGTCGGGGACCTGGATGGGCAGCCCCCTGCCGACATCCCGGAAATACTCGTTTGCCAGGGTGTCCGGGTCGTACTCCGGGTGCCCGGTGATGAAGAACTGCCGGTTGTCCCGGCTTTTGACGCAGAACACGCCGGCCTGCTCCGAGACGGCCAGCAGCTCCAGCCCGGGCCGGGCCAGAATATCCTCCGCCCGGTTTTCCGTGTAGCGGGAGTGGGGGACAAAGAATACGTCGTCAAATCCCCGGAACAGGGGGGACTGCTTTTTCAGCGCGGTGTGGGGGAAAACCCCGAAGAGCTTGCGGGGCAGGGAGTATTTGGGGATCCCGAAGTGGTAGTAGAGCCCCGCCTGGGCGCCCCAGCAGATGTGGAGGGTGGAATGGACGTGGGCCTTGGACCACTCCATAATCCGGCACAGCTCCTCCCAGTAGTCCACGCCGGTGAAATCCAGATTCTCCACCGGCGCGCCGGTGATAATCATCCCGTCATATTTATTCCCCGCAATCTGGGAGAACTCCGTATAAAAGGAGGACAGATGGTCGGCGTCAGTGTTCTGGGAGACGTGGCTGGAGGTGTGGAGCAGCTCCACCTCTACCTGGAGCGGGGAGTTGGACAGCTTGCGCAGCAGCTGGGTCTCGGTGACAATCTTGGTGGGCATCAGGTTCAGAATCAGCAGCTTCAGCGGGCGGATATCCTGGTGGAACGCCCGGTGCTCGGTCATGACAAAGATATTCTCCTGCTGCAGAATCGAGGCGGCAGGCAGAGAGTCGGGAATACGGATGGGCATAGACGGGGCCTCCTAGCTAGACTGGTTATATAAAAAGGGTAACACAACCGGGCGCAGTCCGCAAGAGATAATTTATAATATGTGTCCGGGCGCGGCGGGAACGACCAGATATTGTGGTTTGGGGCGCCCCGTCAAAAAAGCTCAAAAAAAGGGGAAAAAAGGAGTTGACAACGGGGGAATAATCTGCTAATATAAGCGAGCGCTCGAGGGAAAGCCTTGCGGCGCC
>JAAWHL010000055.1 GCA_022795855.1 Lawsonibacter sp. | reverse complement strand
CGGCACAGGCCTGGGGCTTGGGTGCGCCGGGCCGCAACCGCCTGCGTTCACGTCGGAGCAAGCGTCATATCGCTTGCTCCGACTTTTTTTCAAAAAGTCGGAGCGCGCTCACTCTGCTGCTCCTCCTTTCCAAACCGCACCCGCTGGCGCTGGCGCTGGGCTGCGGTTTGGGTTCGGCGCGGACCTGGGGCGTGGGTGCGCCGGGCCTGCCGAACTTAGAACGCTTGTTCTATATTTATCATACGACTTTTTCCGTTGGCTGTCAACCGGTTTCTCAAAAATTTTCCACTGAAAATTTTGCCGGATAAAATGGCGGGCGTCCCGCCGGAAACCCGGCGGGACGCCTGAACGGTTCAAAAAATGCACTTGCCGACAGGAACATTCACTCCTTGGCCGGATGCTTTTGGATATGCTCCTTCAGGCGGGCAAAGGTCTGCTCGCTGATGTCGTGCTCAATTTTGCAGGCGTCGGCCGCGGCGGTCTTTTCGTCCACGCCCAGGCGGATGAGCACCGAGGTGAGCACCCGGTGCCGCTCGTAGATGCGCTCGGCCACCTCCCGGCCCTTCTCGGTCAAGGTGATGAAGCCGTCCGGGTCGGTGAGGATATAGCCGTTTTCCCTCAGCTTCTTCATGGCCACGCTGACGCTGGGCTTTTTGAACTGCATCTCGTTCACAATATCAATCGAGCGGACCTGACCCTGGCGCTCCTTCAAAATCAGAATGACCTCCAGGTAGTCCTCCCCCGATTCCCGAATAACCAAAGCACTCCCTCCTCAAAAGCCGTACCGGCCGAAATCCACACAAAGCGCTATGGGAAGTATAGCACAGCTCCCCTTTTTTGACAAGCGGGCAGGCGTGGGGGGCGTCCAAATTTTGCAGGATTGTCAAACAAATTGGATGAGATGTGTGTTCCGGGAGGTTGACAACACCGCGGCATATGATAAAATACGGATATGTCTGCGGAAAGGAAGAACAGCGCGGCCGCCCCTGCGGCTGCCCGCTGCGGTGAAGCATCATGACCACACAGGAGCTGCTCCGGCGTGCCAAAGCCGCCAAAGCCGCCATGGCCCTGGCGGATACCGATACCAAAAACCGTGCGCTGCTGGCCATGGCCGGTGCGCTGGAGGAGGCCCGGGAGGCCATCCTGGCGGCCAACGCCCTGGACCTGGAGGCGGCCCGCGGGACGGTCTCTCCGGTGATGCTGGACCGTCTGGCCCTGTCCCCGGAGCGCGTCGCCGGCATGGCGGAGGGGGTGCGGCAGGTAGCCGCCCTGCCCGACCCGGCAGGGGCGGTGCTCAGCCGCCGGGAGCGGCCTGACGGGCTGGTGATTGAGCGCACCGCCGTCCCGATGGGGGTCATCGCCATCATCTATGAGAGCCGTCCCAACGTCACCAGCGACGCCGCCGCCCTGGCCCTAAAGGCGGGCAGCGCCTGCGTGCTCCGGTGCGGGAAGGAGGCCCACCGCTCCGCCGCCGCCGTCACGGACGCCCTGCGGGCGGGGCTGGTCCGGGCGGGGCTGCCCCGGGACGCCCTGGGCCTGGTGGAGGACACCACCCGGCGCAGCGCCAACGAGCTGATGTGCGCCGCGGGGCTGGTGGACCTGCTGATTCCCCGGGGGGGCGCCGGCCTGATTCGGGCCTGCGTGGAGAACGCCCGGGTCCCTGTGATTGAGACGGGCACCGGCATCTGCCACATCTATGTGGACCGGGACGCCGACTTGGACATGGCCCTGGACATTGTGGAGAACGCCAAGTGCTCCCGGCCCAGCGTATGCAACGCCGCCGAGGTGTGCCTGGTGGACCGGGCGGCGGCGGCCGCCTTCCTGCCCCGGCTGAAGGAGCGGCTGACCCGGGACCGCTCCGCCGCCGGAAAACCGCCGGTGGAGCTGCGCCTGGACCCCGAGGCCGCCCGGCTGATTGAGGGCGCCCCCGCCGGGCCGGAGGACTTTGACACGGAATTCCTGGACTACATCCTGGCCGTCCGGACGGTGGACGGCGCGGAGGAGGCCATGGCCCACATCGCCGCCCACTCCACGGGGCACAGCGACTGCATCGTTACCGAAAATGCGGACACCGCCCGGGCGTTCCTGGCCCGGGTGGACAGCGCCGCGGTATACTGGAACGCCTCCACCCGCTTTACCGACGGGGGCGAGTTCGGCTTGGGGTGCGAGATGGGCATCTCCACCCAGAAGCTCCACGCCCGGGGCCCCATGGGGCTGGAGGAGCTGTGCTGCTGCAAGTACATCATCCGGGGAACCGGGCAGGTGCGGTGAGTCCGGCCAAATATTAAAATCTTATAAAGACCTTCAATTTCCACTGGAAATTTTCAAAAACCGGGTGTATCATACAAGTATCATAAAATCAAACAACAGAAGGGGACTGGTTCCGATGAATTCTTATCTGCGCGACTTTGTTCAGACCACTCAGGAACTGCTGGACTCCCGGCAGGTTCGGATGATGGGGCAGTGGCGGCACCACGGCCGCATCACCTGTCTGGATCACTCTCTGTTTGTGGCCTATATCTCCTTCCGGTGCGCCCGGCTGCTCCACCTGGACTCCGCCGCCGCCGCCCGGGCGGGGCTGCTCCACGACCTCTACCTCTACGACCCCAAGGACAAGAGCGCCCACCCGGGCAACCAGTGCTTTGACCACCCCCGGGCGGCAGAGCGCAACGCCTCCGCCCTGACCCGGCTGACCCCCAAGGAGCGCAATATCATCCTCTCCCACATGTGGCCCCTGGGCGGCGCAATGCCCCGGTCTGTGGAGGCCCTGCTGGTGGACCTGGTGGACACCGTCTGCGCCGGCCTGGAGTTCTCCCACCTGTACCACCCCGGCCGTCTGCGCCGGCAGCTGGGCGTGGTTCCCCTGCAGGCTGCCGCGTAAAAGGCCCTTCGCCGGACGATTTCGGACCCACGCGCCGCAAGGCGCGGAGGGTCCGCATTTTTTAAGGAAAACTTTTTGAAAAATTTTGTGAAAAGGGGAGAAAAAAGACCCCGGCTGTGTTATAATGGCTGTACTGGACTTTTTTTGCCGGCGCTTGGAGAAGAGGGGGCGCGAAACCGGCGGGAAATCCGGAATTGGGGAGAATAGAATGATGGGACCGCTCCGGGGCCCAGAGGAAAAGGAAGGAAGTTATTTATGATCGCACATGGGAAAGACATCAAGGTCTTTACGGGCAACTCCAATCCCAGGCTGGCGGCCGACATCTGTCGGGAGCTGGGAATCCCCCTGGGAAACTCCGAGGTCGGCGCCTTCTCTGACGGCGAGAATTTTGCCTCCATCTATGAGACTGTCCGGGGCTCGGATGTGTTTGTGGTTCAGTCCACCTGCTCCTTTGAAAAGGACGGCCGGGAGAATACCGTCAACGACGCGCTGATGGAAATGCTGATTATGATTGACGCCCTGAAGCGGGCTTCCGCCGGGCGCATCACCGCCGTGATGCCCTATTTCGGCTACGCCCGCCAGGACCGGAAGACCAAGCCCCGCGATCCCATCTCCGCCAAGCTGGTGTCCAACCTGATTACCCGGGCCGGGGCCGACCGGGTGCTGACCATGGACCTCCACGCCAACCAGATTCAGGGCTTTTTCGACATCCCTGTGGACAACCTGCTGGGCTCCCCCATCTTTGTGGACCATTTCATGCGCAAGTACGCCGACTGCCACGAGGACACCATGGTGGTCTCCCCCGACGTGGGTTCGGTGGCCCGGGCCCGGGCCTTCGCCCAGAAGCTGAACATGCCCATGGCCATCGTGGACAAGCGCCGGCAGAAGGCAAACTCCTCCGAGGTCATGAATATCATCGGCGACGTGCAGGACAAGCATGTCATCCTCCTGGACGACATGGTGGATACCGGCGGCTCCCTCTGCCACGCCGCCCGCGCCCTGGTGGAGCTGGGCGGCGCCCGGAGCGTCACCGCCTGCGCCAGCCACGGGGTCCTCTCCGGCCCCGCCCTTCAGCGCATTGCCGACAGCGCCCTGGACGAGGTGGTCTTCCTGGATACCATCCCCGACAAGGCCGGCGGATGCCCTAAAATCAAGTACATCTCCGTGGCCCATATGTTCGCCGAGGCCATCAGCCACATCTATATGGAGACCTCCGTGTCTCCCCTGTTCCTGTAAGCGCTCCGAGCATGGCGGCGCCGGACCTTGTCTGCGGTCCGGCGCCGCCGGTCTGTCAAAAGCCCTGCCGCCGGGGCCTTTGACCACGGCCCGCGGCGATGCCGGTAATGCGCGGCCGCACCGGCCGGCGCCGCCGCCAGCCCCCTGCGGACAAGGCGGCAGGCGCCCCAAAAGGACCGGCGCGGTCATGATGCTGCCGGCAGTTGCGTTCCGGGCGGAAATCTGCTATAGTCAAGATATTTCAAAAGAATCAAAAGGAGTTTACCCCAATGACCGAAAAGGAAATCGCCGAGCTGCGGCGGCACTGCCGGCCCGACCGGAGCGGCATCACCCACGTCCGGGGGTGCTATGTCAACGACGCGGGGGAGATTGTCTCCCAGTTTGACCAATCCCTGGCCATGATGACCCAGGAGGAGTCGGAAAAATTCATGAATCTGCTGCGCAAGTCCCTGTCGGGGACGGCGGGCAAAAACCTGATAGACATCGCCTTTGCCACTCAGCAGGTGGTGGACAGCGAGGAGCACCGGCTGCTTATGACCCTGCGCGCCTCCGCGCTGGAGGACGAGGAGGCGGTTCAGGCCCTGTTCCAGCGGTGCATCTCCGCGGCGGAGCTGGAGGGCAGCTACCTGATTCTGCTGGCCTGCGACCGCTACGACGTCCCCTTCCGGGGCCGGGACGGGGCGGAGCAGGAGGACGGGGGCGAGGTGTTCACCTATCTGCTGTGCAGTATCTGTCCTGTCAAACAGACCAAGCCGGCTCTGAGCTACCATATTTCGGAAAACGAGTTCCGGGAGCGGGCCATGGAGTATCTGGTATCCGCTCCGGAGGTGGGGTTCCTCTTCCCCGCCTTTGACGAGCGCACCGCCAACATCTACAACGCCCTGCTCTATACCCGGGACACCTCCCAGAGCCGGCAGAGCCTCATCGACGCCCTGTTCCGCACCCCCGCCCCCATGCCCGCCCAGGAGCAGAGGGAGACCTTCCAGTCCGTCCTGGGGCAGTCCCTGGGCGAGGAATGCAGCCTGGAGGTGGTCCAGTCGGTCCACGAGCAGCTGTGCGGCCTGATTCAGGAGCACAAGGAGAGCCATGAGGAACAGCCCCTGACCATCTCCAAAAAGACGGTGCAGCAGGTGCTCAGCGGCTGCGGCGTGTCGGAGGAAAAGACCTTGGACTTTGCCCGGGAGTTTGACCAGGCGTTTGGAGAGGACGCGGACCTGAGTCCCAAAAATCTGGTGGACGCCGGGCAGCTGGAGGTGAAAACCCCCGACGTGACCATTAAAGTGGACCCGGAGCGGGGCGATTTAATCCACACCGAGGTCATCCGGGGCGTCAAGTACATCCTGATTCGCGCCGACCAGGGAGTGGAGGTCAACGGCGTGGCCATCAGCATTGGGGAGGAGGAGTAGTCCGAATCCGCCGCGTCCAACTCCTTGTCCGCCTTTGCCCGCCACGGCTCCCGCCCGTGCATCACGGGCCGGAATTTTCCGCCGGGCAGGGCGCGTCTTCGCAGGAATCCCTGTGCCTCCGCAGAAATTTTCGCAGTTTCCCCAAAACCCTTGGCGGCGTTCAGGAAAACGAACGCCGCTTTTTCTTCTCCGATTGTCCAGGCCCTGCGGCGCGGTGAGTTGACATAAAACAAATCCTGTGCTACAATAACGCATATTTCGACAAAACCGGACAAAGGAGTACAAAAATGAGACAAGGATGGCGGAAACTGGCCGCAGGGGCGATGAGCCTGGCGCTGGCCTTGAGCGCGGCCCTGGGGGCAGCCCCGGCGGCCCGGGCGTCGGGAGCGGTACGTTTTTCCGACGTGAATGAGCAGGACTGGTTTTACAGCTTTGTCACCGATTTAAGCGGGCAGGGCATTGTCTCGGGCTATCCGGACGGCCGCTTCCAGCCCTACGAGAACGTCAAGGTGGGCGAGTGCCTGTCCCTGGTGCTGATGGCGGCGGGGCACGACCTTCAGCCGGCCACGGAGGAGCATTGGGCCAGCGGCTTTGCGGACTACGCAGTGCGGGCAGCCTATCTGCCGTCTGTCCTGCGGGAGGACCTGGACCGGGAGATGACCCGGCTGGAGGTGGCCCAGCTGGCCGCCAAGGCCCTGAAGCTGGTGCCCCCCAAGGGCGTGGAGTCCCCCTTTGCCGACACGGAGGACGGGTATGCCAATGTGCTGTTCCAGAAGGGGATTCTGTCCGGGAGCATGGAGGGGGAGGCCCGGGTGTTCAAGCCCGGCGAGCCCGTCACCCGGGCGGAAATCAGCGCCATTGTGTGGAATATGCGCAATACCGACGTGCATCAGGGGCAGATTGAGACGGAATTCTACTATGTGGACGTGCTGGAGGAGGTCCCGGCCAGCACCCTGGATCCCCAGGGCTTTCAGGTAACGGCCGGGCGGGCGGACTATTTCGCTCCCGGCGTGGAGACCCGGCACGGCGTGGACGTGGCCTCCTTCCAGGGGGACATTGACTGGGAGCGGGTCAAGGCCGACGGCATCGACTTTGCCATCATCCGCGTGGGCGGCCGGGGGCTGACCGAGGGCGCTTTGTACGACGACAAGAAGTTTGAGGAAAATATCCAGGGGGCGCTGGCCGCCGGGGTGGAGGTGGGGGCCTATTTCTTCTCCCAGGCCGTCACAGTGGAGGAGGCCCGGGAGGAGGCGGAATATCTGCTGGAAAAGCTGGCCCCCTACCGCCGGGACATCACCTGCCCCGTGGTGTTTGACTGGGAGGACATGAATATTGCCTCCTACCGGGGCTACCGCCTGGATTACAACATCCTGGGGGAGTGTGCCCGAACCTTCTGCGGCATGGTGGAAGAGGCGGGATATCAGCCGATGATTTACTTTAACCGGTTCGGCGGATACCGCAGCTACGACCTGCGGCAGGTGATGGACTACCCCTTCTGGTTTGCCCAGTACCTGGAGACCACCCAGTTCCCCACCTTCCACTACGACATTGCCATGTGGCAGTACAGCTCCAAGGGGCAGGTGGACGGCATCCCCGCCGCCGTGGACATGAACTTGTATTTTATTAAGGAATGAGCACAGGGGCCGGCAGGAAACTGCCGGTTCCTTTTTGTCAGGCCCCGGGGGGAAATCCGGGCGGAGGGAGCATCCGGGGCGCGGGAAGGCCGCTGCCCGGGGATTTTTGCCGTCTTTCACTCTTGTGTTTCCAGATTTGATTTGGTATAATAAAATATCTTAGTATCACCTCCGCATGTCCCGGGCGGGAAACGCCAAATCCGGAGAAAAGGGGGCGCTGCCCATTGAACCACAGAAAGATATCCCAGCTGCTCCAGCCCAGCTTTCAGCTGTATTTTGCGTGCCTGATCGTATTCACCGCGGCCTCCGCGTTTTTCAGTCTTCAGCTGGCCGCGGCGGAGGCGGTTTGCGTGATTCTTCTGGCCTTTTACAACCGGCAGAACAGCCGCCGGCGCCGCCGGGAGGTGGCCCGGTACATCGAGAATGTCACCGGCAACATGGAGGTGGCCACCAAGGACACCATGGTCAACGCACCGCTGCCCATGGTGATTTTCCGCCCGGAGAGCGGCGACATCATCTGGACCAACGACCGGTTTTTGCAGCTGAGCGGGGACCGGGAGCACCTGTTTGACGCCAAGCTGTCGGCGGTCCTCCCCGGCTTTGACACCCGCTGGCTGATGGAGGGGAAAAACGAGTGCCCCGCCGAGGTGGAGTACGCCGGCCGGCGCTTCCTGGTCTTCGGCCACCTGGTGCGCACCGGGGGCCGGGGCGGCGGAGGCTTTATGGCCACTACCTACTGGGTGGACGTGACGGAGTACTGCCGGGTCCGGGACCAGTACCAGGTCACCCGCCCGGTGGCGGCGGTGCTGCTGGTGGACAACTACGAGGATTTGATGAAAAACCTGTCCGACAACGAGCGCTCCGCCATCCTGTCCGAAATCGACACCCGCCTGGACAACTGGGTGGCCGGCACGGGCAGCCTGCTGCGCCGCTACCAGCGGGAGCGCTACCTGCTGATTTTTGAGGAGCGCTACCTCCAGCAGTTTGTGGAGAAGAAGTTCGAGGTGCTGGACACCATCCATCAGGTGTGCAACCCCAGCGGCATCAACGCCTCGCTGTCCATCGGCATCGGCAAGGACGGGGAGAGCTTCCAGGAGCTGCTTCAGTTTGCCAACCTGTCTATCGAGATGGCCCTGTCCCGGGGCGGCGACCAGGCGGTCATCCGCAACAAGTTCACCTTCGAGTTTTACGGCGGCCGCTCGGCGGAGACGGAGAAGCGGACCAAGGTGAAAAGCCGGGTCATGGCCAACGCCCTCAGCGCCCTGCTGTCCGACTCCTCCCAGATTTTCGTCATGGGCCACAAGTTCCCCGACATGGACGCCACCGGCGCGGCGGTCGGCATCTGCGCCGCCGCCCGGAAGAAGGGTGTTCCGGCCTATATCATCCGGGAGGCGGGGGCCAACCCCTCCAAGCCCATCATCGACCGCCTGCTCCAGCAGCCGGAGTACCACGCCAGCTTCATCTCCGCCCAGGACGCGCTGCTGTCCGCAGACAGCCGTTCCCTGGTGGTGGTGGTGGACACCAACCGCCCCGAGCAGGTCCAGGCCCCCGAGGTGCTGGAGTCCTGCAACCGGGTGGCCGTCATCGACCACCACCGGCGGGCCGCTACTTACATTGAGGGCGCCGCCCTGAACTACCACGAGCCCTACGCCTCCTCCGCCAGCGAGCTGGTCACTGAGCTTCTGCAATACATCGTGGAACCGGTGGACCTGCTGCGGGTGGAGGCGGAGGCCCTGCTGGCCGGCATCGTGCTGGATACCAAAAACTTCACCATGCGCACCGGCGGCCGCACCTTCGAGGCGGCGGCCTTCCTGCGCCGCTCCGGCGCGGACACCGGGGACGTGAAGCGCCTGTTCCAGAACGACCTGGAGGGGACCATCGCCAAGTACAGCATCATCCAAAACGCCCGGCTCTACCGGGACAGTATCGCCGTGGCCGCCGTGGACCACACCGTGGGCCGGGTCACCGCCGCCCAGGCTGCGGACGAGCTTTTGAACATCGTGGGCATCGACTGCTCCTTTGTCCTCTTCCCCGACGGGGACCAGGTCATCATCTCCGGCCGCTCCATGGGCGAGACCAACGTCCAGGTTATCCTGGAAAAGCTGGGCGGAGGGGGCAACGCCGCCGCCTCCGGCGCTCAGGTCCCGGGCAAATCCCTGGAGGCCGTCGCCGCCGAGCTGGCCCAGGCCATCGACCAGTACCTCAGCGAGGAGTGAACCCATGTTGTGCATTCTTTTCTTTTTGAAAAAAGAAGAGAATCAAAAGAAAAACAGCCGGTGCAAAACTTCGTTTTGCTTTCAAATTTACAGGACGGAAAGGAAAGAATTGAATTATGAAAGTGATTTTACAGCAGGATGTCAAGGGACAGGGGAAAAAGGGCCAGCTGGTGGAGGTATCCGACGGATACGCCCGCAACTTCCTCATGCCCCGGAAGCTGGCCGTCGCCGCCACGGCGGAGAACCTGAACACCATGAAGCAGCAGGACAAGGCCCGCAAGGCCCAGGAGGCCGCCGAGAAGGCCGAGGCGGAGGCCGCCGCCAAAAAGCTGGAGGGGCTGATGGTCAAGCTGTCCGCCCGGGCCGGGGAGGGCGGCCGCCTGTTCGGCGCGGTTACCGCCAAGGAAATCTCCGAGGCCTTGTCCCAGCAGCACGGGATGAACATCGCCAAAACCAAAATCGTCCTGGACGAGCCCATCAAGGCCTGCGGGTCCTATCAGCTCAAGTGCAAGCTGGGCTATGAAGTGACCGGCACCCTGAACGTGCTGGTGACAGAGTCCAAGTAACGTAAGGCGGCCTTCCGCCCGCTTTCCCGGATTAAACATTCCGCTCAAGGCGCGGCAGGAAGAACGCAGGTAAAGTGCAGCTTTGCCCCAAAGGTTTCTTTTTGATCCTTTTTCTTTGCAAAGAAAAAGGATCAGCAGCAGGGAGAACGGCTATGGACAACGAAGAGCTTTTATACAAACAGCTGCCCCACAGCGCGGCGGCGGAGCAGGCGGTGCTGGGGTCGATTCTGATTGACCCCAGGTGCGTACCGGCGGTGATTGAGCAGCTGCGCCCGGAGGACTTTTACCTCCGCCAGAACCGGGAGATTTACGAGACGGTCTACACCATGTTCAACTACTCCCAGACCATTGACCCGGTGACGGTGCTGGAGCGTATGCGCCAGAGCGGGGTGTATGACGAAGCCCAGTCCCGGAGCTACCTCCTTCAGCTGATGGACACCACTCCCACCGCGGCCAACGTGGGGGAGTATATCGCCATCATGAAGGACCGGACGCTGCTGCGGCGCATTGCCGAGACGGCGGGGGAGATGACCGCCATGGTGCAGCAGGGCGCCGACACCGGCCAGGACGTGCTGGAGGCGGCGGAGCAGCGCATTTACGCCATCCGCCAGGGCCGGGCGGCCCAGGGGCTGACCCCCATCTCCGCAGTGCTCATCGACGTGTACGACCGCCTGGCCGAGCTGGCCGCCAGCGACAGCCCGGTCCCCGGCCTGTCCACCGGCCTGGGGGACCTGGACACGGCCATCTCCGGCCTGAACAAATCCGACCTGATTCTGCTGGCCGCCCGCCCGGGCATGGGGAAAACCTCCATGGCGCTGAATATTCTGCTCTATGCGGGGAAGTTCTCCGGAAAGAGCGTGGCCTTCTTTTCCCTTGAAATGAGCCGGGAGCAGCTGGCCCTGCGGCTGATTTCCAACGAGTCCTTTGTGGACAACAAAAAGCTGGTCACCGGAAAGCTCAACGAAAACGACTGGGAGAAGGTGGCCGCCGCCGCCGACGCCCTGAACCGCACCAAAATCCTGATAGACGACGACTCCTCCGTCACGGTGGCGGACATCAACGCCAAATGCCGCCGGGTGGAGGACCTGGGGCTGGTGGTCATCGACTACCTTCAGCTGATGCAGTCCGCCGGCGGGCGGCAGTACTCCGGCGAAAACCGCCAGCAGGTGGTGTCCGACATCTCCCGCTCCCTGAAAATCATGGCCAAGGAGCTCAACGTCCCCGTGCTGTGCCTCAGCCAGCTCTCCCGCGCCAACGAGGCCCGCACCAACAAGCGCCCCATGCTCTCCGACCTGCGCGAGTCGGGGGCCATCGAGCAGGACGCGGACATTGTTATGTTCCTCTACCGTGAGGACTACTATGAAAAAGAGACGGAAAACCACAATCTGGCCGAGTGCATCATCGCCAAAAACCGCCACGGGGAGACCGGGACGGTGGAGCTGCAGTGGCTGCCTGAGTTCACCACCTTCTCCTCCATCGACCGGCGGCACAGTGAGTACTGATGAGACATAACAGAAGCGCAGGGCCGGCAGTGCGGGGAAAGCCAAGGCCCGTTTTCGCGGCAGGCATCGGACTGACCGCCCCCATTCTGATGCTGCTGTGGGCCATCAGCCCCAGTGTTACCTCCTGGCTGTGGACCCTGCCCGCCCGGCAGGCCGGGGCCGGGGAGGCCCTCCCCGCCCGGCTGCTGCTGGAGGGGTATCTGCTGTGGTATCTGGTTCTGCTGGCCGTGCTGGCGGTGGGGCTCGCCCTGGGAATCGGGCTGTCCCTGCTTCTGATTGTACTGGGCGTCCGCTTTCTGCGGCGCAACGGCAGCCTGAGCGCCATGGCCGCCGCCCTGCCGCCGCCCGAGTTCCCGGAATGGGATGGGGAGGAGGACTCTGCGCCCCCCCTCTCCCAGGAGGAGCAGTGGCGGGATGAGATGCGCGCCCGCCTGGAGGTCCAGAAGCGGAAAAACATCCACGCCGCCATGGGGCGGATTGCGGCCGGGGTGTGGGCGATGCTGATTGTGCCGGGGCTGCTGATTGCGTGCGCCGGCACGGAGGATATCCTCTCCCTGCCGGGCCTGGCCCGGGCCGACCTGGAGGAAATCGAAGCGGGACAGACCCAGACCCTGACCGTCTGGATCAGCCCCAAGAGCCGGCCCGCCCGGCTGCCCGGCCCCTACACGGCCGGTCAGAAGTCCCTGTCCACCCGCTATGGGATCATCGGCTGGGACACCGGCGGGGCCTGGGTGATGGTCTACGTGCCCGACGGGATGGACTTCTCCCTGACGGGCACGCGGCTGTACCAGGAGGACAAAAACCAGGCGTGGAACATGGAAAACGCCCAGCGCTTTTCGGTCTCCTTCACCAGCCGGCTCAAGGTGGTGACAGAGATTACCCCTGTGGATTAAAGAGAGAGACCTGGAGGGATTGCCGTGCTGGAAAACATGGATGCGCTGCTCCGGGAATACCGTATGCTTCCCCCAGGGACCGTGGTGCTCTGCGCCGTGTCGGGGGGGGCGGACTCCGTCTGCCTGCTCCACCGGCTGTGCCGCCTGCGGGGGGCGCTGGACATCCGGGTGGCCGCCGCCCACTACAACCACATGCTGCGGGGGGCGGAGAGCGACCGGGACGAGGAATTTGTCCGGGAGTTTACTGCCCTGTGCTGCGGCCGGGAGCGGTGGCTGGAGCCAGACGGCGGGGTGCGGGAAATTCCCGCCGCGCCGCTGATTGTGGGCCGGGGGGATGTGGCCGCCCGGGCCCGGGAGTCCGGCCGGGGGCTGGAGGAGACCGCCCGGGAAATGCGCTACGCCTTTCTGCGCCAGGCCGCCCGGGAGGCGGGGGCGGACGTCATCGCCACCGCCCACAACGCGGGCGACAACGGGGAGACGGTGCTGCTCCACCTGGTGCGGGGGACGGGCCTGCGGGGCCTGGCCGGCATCGCCCCGGTGCGGGAGGGGCTCATCCGCCCCCTGCTGACCACCTCCCGCGGGGAAATTGAGCACTATCTGCGCTATTACGGCCTGCCCTTCATGGAGGACAGCTCCAACCGCAGCGACACCTACACCCGCAACCGCATCCGGCATCAGGTCATCCCCGTGCTGGAGGATATCTGCCCCGGTTTTCTGACCCGCATGACGGAGACCGCCGCCCGCCTGCGCCAGGACGAGGACTGCCTGGCCCGGCTGGCCGCCCCCATTGCCGCTCAGGCCCGGGAGAGGGAGGACGGCCTGGAGATTGAGGCCCGGGTTCTGGCGCAGGCCCATCCGGCCGCGGCCGTCCGGGCGGCGCGGATGCTGGTGGGCCGGATGACGGCGGGGAACGACAACTGCACCGCCGCCCATCTGAAGGGCCTGATTGGCCTGTGCCGGGGGGAGGACCCCTCCGCCCGGCTGGACCTGCCCGGTCTGCTCTCCGCCCGGCGGGAGTACGCCCTGCTGGTGCTGACCCACCGCAGGCCCGCCCCCCTGAGGGAGCGCACCCCCCTGGCCCTGCCGGGGACCACCCTGGCCGGGACCTACTGCCTGGAGTGCCGGGAGGCCGTGTTCGCCGGAGAGGGGCACAGCGGGAACGATTTCTTCCTCTCGGCGGAGCGCTGCGGCGCCGTGACAGTGCGGGGCCGGGCCCCGGGGGATAAAATCCACCGCCCGGGCCGCCGGGGCCGGAGTCTGAAAAAGCTGCTGATTGACGAAAAAATCCCCCTCAGCCGCCGGGACGAGCTGCCCGTGCTGGAGTGCCGGGGCCAGCTGGCCGCCGTGGCCGGACTGGGCCCCGACGCGGCCTTCCTCCCCAGGCCGGGGGAGCGGGCGTGGCATGTCACCATCCGCGCCGTCAAGGCAGGGCTGTGAGCGGTTCTTCCCTCTTCCGTGCGGGAGCACGGGGGGTTTTTCAAAGCGGGAAGCGGAAAAAGGAAGGAGAGATCAGGATGAAAAGGGACATGATGGACAAGGATATTCAGGAGGTGCTGTTCAGCCAGGAACAGCTGGCCCGCCGCGTAGACGAGATTGCGGAGGAGATCAGCCGGGACTACGCGGGGAAGGAGATTATGCTGGTCAGTGTGCTGCGGGGGTCGTTCATTTTTATGGCGGACCTGTGCCGCCGCATCAAAGTCCCCTGCACCGTAGACTTCATGGCGGTGTCCTCCTACGGGGCGGGCACCTCCTCCACCGGCCAGGTTCAGATTACCAAGGACCTCTCCGGCGACATCGCCGGGAAGCATCTGATTGTGGTGGAGGACATTCTGGACTCGGGCAACACCCTGAGCTATCTGCTCAACGTGCTGGAGCAGCGCCAGCCGGCCTCCATCCGCCTGTGCACCCTGCTGAACAAGCCGGAGCGGCGGGTCAAGCCGGTGAAGCTGCACTACTCGGGCTTCACCGTCCCCGACGCCTTTGTGGTGGGCTACGGGCTGGACTACGCCGAGCGCTACCGCAATCTCCCCTATATCGGCGTGCTCAAGCCGGAGATTTACGGCGGCTGAGGCCTCCGATGGGCCGGCGTCCGGGCGGCAGAAACGGCTGTTTTTTTCCGGCCGGATGTGTTATACTTAGAAATGAGAGCGCCTCCGTCACAGGGGGCCGTGGGAAAAGCGCGATTTGCGGAAGAAAAAGGATGTGGTTCCCCTGAGACGATTCAGCGCCCGAGACGTGGGCTTTTACCTGCTGGTGATTCTGGTGATGGCGGCCGCCTTCGGTGCGCTGCAGCGGATGGACCGGGCGGAGGGCCCCACCTACAGCCAAATCCGCCTGCTGTTCGAGCAGGAGAAGGTCCGCTCCTTCACCCTTTCGGACAACACCCTGCGGCTGACCCTGCGGGGCCAGGGCGGCGGCCAGGACGTGGTGATGGAGTATCAGCTGGCCAATTTCTCCGTCTTTTACAACGACCTGCACGAGCTGATTGACCAGCAGCACGCCAAGGGCATTCTGGAGACCTACGATTACCCCGCGGGCTGGCGGGAGCCCTGGTGGTTCAGCTATGTGCTCTATCTGGCGGTGTTCGCCGCCGTGGGCGTGCTGATTTACACCCTGGTGGTGCGCCAGAGCGGCGGCGCGGGCGGCGGCGGAGGCACAGGCGCTTCCCGCTTCGGCCACGCCCGGACCCGGACCCTGACCGACCAGGGGAAGCGAATCTCCTTTGACGACGTGGCGGGGGCCGACGAGGAGAAGGAGGAGCTGCGGGAAATCGTGGACTTCCTCCGGGACCCTCAAAGGTTCACCGATCTGGGCGCGCGCATCCCCAAGGGCGTGCTGCTGGTGGGCCCTCCCGGCACGGGCAAGACGCTGATTGCCAAGGCGGTGGCCGGCGAGGCCGGGGTGCATTTCCTGTCCATCTCCGGCTCGGACTTTGTGGAGCTGTATGTGGGCGTGGGCGCCAGCCGGGTGCGGGACCTGTTCGACCAGGCCAAGAAGGAGGCCCCGGCTATCGTTTTCATCGACGAGATTGACGCGGTAGGCCGCCAGCGTGGCACCGGCCTGGGCGGCGGCCACGACGAGCGGGAGCAGACCCTGAACCAGCTGCTGGTGGAGATGGACGGCTTTGCCAGCAACGAGGGGGTCATCGTGATGGCGGCCACCAACCGCCAGGACATTCTGGACCCCGCCCTGCTGCGCCCCGGGCGGTTTGACCGCCAGATTTACGTGGGCCTGCCCGACATCCGGGGCCGGGAGGAGATTCTGAAGGTCCACGCCAGGAAAAAGCCCCTGGGGGACGACGTGTCCCTCAGCGACACCGCCAAGGCCACCGCCGGCTTTACCGGCGCGGACCTGGAAAACCTGCTCAACGAGGCGGCCCTGCTGGCCGCCCGGGCCGGCCGGCACTTCCTGGTCCAGGAGGACCTCCACGCGGCCATGATGAAGGTTATCGCGGGGCCGGAGAAAAAAAGCCGGGTGGTCACTCCCCACGCCAGGCGGCTGACCGCCTATCACGAGGCGGGCCACGCCGTGGTGATTCACCAGCTGCCCAGCCAGGACCCGGTCCATCAAATCACCATCATCCCCAGAGGGGGCGCGGGCGGCATGACCATCTCCCTGCCCCAGGAGGACCGGGCCTACCTGTCCCGGCTGGAGCTGGAGGAGCGCATTGCCGTCTGCCTGGGCGGCCGGGCCGCCGAGCAGCTGGTGCTGGGGGATATCTCCACCGGCGCATCCAACGACATCCAAAAGGCCTCTCAGACCGCCCGGGCCATGGTCACCAAGTACGGCATGAGCGAGCGGCTGGGGACCATCAACTACGGCAGCGAGAGCGACGAAATCTTCATCGGCCGCTCCATGGCCCAGGCCCGCACCTACTCTGAGGAGGTGGCCGGCCAGATTGACCTGGAGGTCAAGGCCATTGTGGACCGGGCCTATGCCCGCTGCCAGAGCATCCTGCGGGAAAAGCGCCAAGAGCTGGAGCTGACCGCCCGCTATCTGCTGGAGCACGAGACTATGGACGCGGAGACCTTTGAAAAGGTGTTCACCCAGCCCCAGGCGGAGGAGTTCGCCGGCCTGATGGAGGAGTCATAAAAAATCCCCGGCCCGCACAGGATGCAGGCCGGGACATTATGGAGCGTCAGAGGCGGCGCAGCTCCTCCATGGTCTCGTCGATGGTCTTTTTGGGCAGATAGACGACGGCCATTTCCGCCAGCTGGGCCAGCGTCAGGGACTGGGCCGCGCCCACCAGCGGGTGGCGCATCAGCTTGCCGAACCGGCGCTGAAAGACGGCCTTGGACTTGGGGTTGGCCAGCAGCTCCTGTACGGTAATGGAATTGTTTTTCAGATCCATAAAAATCACCTCCAAGGACAGTATATGCGTTCCCTGCCCGGCCCTTTCCTCCCGCCCCCGGGGAGCAGGCCCGTGAGAACGCGGAAGGGAGCGAACTATGGCAAAACGAACCATCCGCCGGGGCCTGATGTCCGCCCACCGCACCCTGCGGGCAAAGCCCACGGTGGCGGCGGTCTATCTGGTGCTGCGGGCCCTGGTCATCGCGGTGATGATAGCCCAGTTTTTCAACGGGAATTTTGAAAACGTCTTCCTGTGCGGCCTGACTCTGGTCCTCTTTCTGCTGCCCACCATCTTCGAGCGGCGGCTGAGAATCGACCTGCCGGACACCCTGGAAATTATCATCATGCTCTTCATCTTCGCCGCCGAGATTTTGGGGGAGATATCCGCCTACTACACCACCTTTCAGGGCTGGGACACCATGCTTCACACCCTGAACGGCTTTCTGTGCGCCGCCATCGGCTTTTCCCTGGTGGACATGTTCAACCGGAACGACCGCTTTTCCCTGTCCCTCTCTCCAATCTTCATGGCTATCGTGGCCTTCTGCTTCTCCATGACCATCGGCGTACTGTGGGAATTCTTCGAGTGCGGCATGGACCAGCTCCTCCTGCTGGATATGCAGAAGGACGCCGTCATCCACGAGATATCCTCCGTCATGCTGGACCCCGCAGGAGGAAATACCCCCACCGCCATCCGCGGCATCACCGACGTGATTGTGGTGGCCGGCGGCCAGGAGATTTCCCTGGGGCTGGGCGGCTACCTGGACGTGGGCCTGCTGGATACCATGAAGGACCTGTTCGTCAACTTCGTCGGCGCGGTGGTCTTCTCCATTGTGGGGTACTTTTACGTAAAGAGCCGGGGACGGGGCAAATTCGCCAGCCGGTTCATTCCCCAGGTCCTGGGCAACCGGAGCGCGCCGGAGCATGAGACGGCGGGGAAGGAATAAAACCTCCGGCTTGCGGGGATACTGAACCTATCCACTGAAAGGGAGGTTTGAAACCCATGAGTCAGAACGGCAACAACAGCATCCAGTGCAGCGTCAGCACCTGCGCCTACCACAACCCCAAAAACTACTGCACCCTGAACCAAATCAAGGTGGGCTGCTGCGACTGCAGCCCCACCAGCTGCCGGGGCACCGAGTGCGCCTCGTTCCAGATTGACCCCAAGAACGCCAAATAAGAACCCGCTTTTTCTAACCGAACGCGGCGCCCGGGCCGGGGATTTTTCCGCCGGACAGGCGCGTATCTGGGGCTGCGAATACAAGCTCAGAAAGCCGCCGCGCCGGGAGTTTGCCCGGCGCGGCGGCTTTCTGCCGCTTTGCGGTGAATACAGGCCTTCCGGCCGCTGGTACTCCGCCAAGCCTGGAAATTGCATTTGCCTTTTGGCTGGATTTTCGCAGGACTCCTTGGTGGATTCCAAGAAAATTTCACGCGGTATGGCGGCAAAAGGCCCGCCAGCCGGTGTGCTGAGAGATGTTAAACAGGCTCTTCATCTGCTGCTTCGGCTCCCCCGGCATTTTCAAAAAATGTAAGTTTGTCAAACAAATTGGACAAGGAACTCGAGAGGAGAAAGCCAGGAGAGTGGACGCATCGGAAAGTTGTTGGAGCGGCGGTTATGGACAG
>JAAWHL010000054.1 GCA_022795855.1 Lawsonibacter sp. | reverse complement strand
CCCCCGCCCCCCCCCCGGTATCCCCGTCGCTCCGTGTCCCGCATACGCCCGGGGCCCCGGCGCAATGGATTTTCGGTCCTCGGGCCGGCCTGCGGCCCGACGCGCCGCCCCGAAAAAATCGGGGCGGCGCGCCTGCTTGTCTGAAAAGGGCCGCCTTTTCCGGGGCGCCTCCTTCCGCACCCCTTATTTTTTCGGAAAACTGTATTTTACTTCCTTTTTACTTGACGGGGCCGGCGAAGGGTTGTATAATTTATATAAATATCCCGCGGGAGGCAGGAGACACATTTTGTCGTTTCGACGGGATTCGCCGCAAAAGATGAATTGAGGTGTTCCAATTGGCACAGAATTATAACAATTTATCCCCTTTTGACCTGTTTTTGGAGCTCCAGGCCTTTTCCGAGGGCCGCAGCACCCACGCCTGGCGCTGTTTCGGGGCGCACCCCGCCACGGCGGAGGATGGGACAGCGGGATATCTCTTCCGGGTGTGGGCGCCCAACGCGCCTCTGGTCTCCGTAATTGGGGATTTCAACGGCTGGGATCTCCACGCTGCCCCCATGACCAGGGTAGAGGGGGGCATCTGGGAGCTGTTCCTCCCCGGGCTGGCCCGGTACGACTGCTACCAGTACGCCGTCCACGGCGCGGACGGGACCTTTGTGGGCAAGGCGGACCCTTACGCCTTCCACGCGGCCACCCGGCCGGACGTATCCTCCAAGCTCTATGACCTGGCGGGGTACGAGTGGGGGGACGGGGCCTGGCTGGAGCAGCGGGCCAAGGAGCCCCCCTACCGCCGTCCCATGAACATCTACGAGTGCCACCTGGGGTCCTGGCGGCGCACGGGGGAGGGGGAGTTCCTCTCCTACCGGGACACCGCCCGCTATCTGGTGCCCTACGTGAAGGAGATGGGGTTCACCCATGTGGAGCTGCTCCCCGTGTCGGAGCACCCGCTGGACGCCTCCTGGGGCTATCAGTGCACCGGCTACTATGCCGCCACCAGCCGCTACGGGACGCCGGACGACCTGAAGTATCTGATTGACCAGCTCCACCAGGCGGGCATTGGGGTCATCATGGACTGGGTCCCGGCCCACTTCCCCCGGGACGCCTTCGGCCTGCGGTACTTTGACGGCACCCCCACCTACGAGTACGCCGACCCCCGGAAGGGGGAGCACGCCGACTGGGGGACCAACGTCTTCGACTTCGGACGGAACGAGGTGCGCTCCTTCCTGTTCTCCTCGGCCATGTTCTGGCTGGAGGAATACCATATGGACGGCCTGCGGGTGGACGCGGTGTCCTCCATGCTGTACTTAGACTACGGCCGCCAGAACGGGGCGTGGATGTCCAACGTCAACGGCGGGCACGAGAATCTGGAAGCGGTGGAGTTTTTACAGCAGCTGAACACCCTGATTTTCGCCGCCCACCCCGACGTGCTGATGATTGCCGAGGAGTCCACCGCCTGGCCCAACGTGACCAAGCCGGTGGGCGAGGGCGGCCTGAACGGCGGCCTGGGCTTCAACTTCAAGTGGAACATGGGGTGGATGAACGACATCTGCCATTACATCAAGATGGACCCCTATTTCCGCCAGTTCAACCACCGGGACATCACCTTCTCCCTGGTGTACGCCTTTTCGGAGAACTACATTCTGCCCCTCTCCCACGACGAGGTGGTCCATATGAAGGGCTCCTTCTTCGGCAAGATGCCGGGGGAGAATCCGATGAAGTTTGCCGGCGTCCGGGCCTTCTACGCCTACATGATGACCCACCCGGGCAAGAAGCTGACCTTCATGGGGGCGGAGCTGGGCCAGTGGAACGAGTGGCACTTTGAGTACTCTCTGGACTGGCACCTGCTCCAGTACGAGCCCCACCGGCAGACCCAGGAGTTTTTCAAGGCCATGAACGCCTTCTACCTGGAGCAGCCCGCCCTGTGGGAGCAGGACGACTCCTGGCAGGGGTTCCAGTGGCTGTGCGCCGACGACGCCCAGGCCAACACCGTCTCCTTCCTGCGCTGGGACAAGGCGGGCCGGCCGCTGCTTGTGGTCTGCAACTTCTCTCCTGTCCGGCGGGAGGGCTACCGGGTGGGCGCGCCCTTCGCGGGCATCTGGTCGCAGGCCTTCACCACCGACGACCCCCGCTTCGGCGGCCAGGGGGGCGGCGAGATTGTTCCCGTGAAGACGGAGAAGGTCCCCTGCCACGACCAGCCCCAGTCCCTGTCCATCGACCTGCCGGCCATGTCGGCGGTCGTCTACCGGTGCATCCGGAAGGCGCCGGTCCGCAAGGCCAAGGAGGCCGCCCCGGAGAAACCCGCCCCCAAAAAGCGGGCCCGCGCCAAAAAGGAGGAGGCCCCTGCGGAGGGGCCCGCCGCCCCGGAGCAGGCCGCCGCCCCCAAGGCCCGCCGGGCCAAGGCCGCCCCGAAAAAGCCCAAAGCCTCTGCGGAGGAAAAAAAGCCCGTGCGGACGCGCCGCACCGGGAAGGCCGGCTCTGATTCCGCGTCCAGCTCCTGAACCCAGGTAAAAATAAAGCTCAGAGGTGAACCGCTATGAAAAAGGAAGTAGTGGCCATGCTGCTGGCCGGCGGCCAGGGCAGCCGTCTCTACGCCCTGACCAGCAACGTGGCCAAGCCCGCCGTCCCCTTCGGCGGCAAATACCGCATCATTGACTTCCCCCTGTCCAACTGCGTCAATTCCGGCATTGACACCGTGGGCGTGCTGACCCAGTACCGCCCCCTGGAGCTGAACAGCTACATCGGCTCCGGCCAGCCCTGGGACCTGGACCGGTCCGACGGCGGGGTACATATTCTCCCCCCCTACATGCGGGAGGGGGACCAGGGCACCTGGTACAAGGGCACGGCCAACGCCATTTATCAGAACATCGGCTTTCTGGACCTGTACGACCCGGAATACGTGGTCATTCTCTCGGGGGACCACATCTACAAGATGGACTATTCCGACATGGTGGCCTTCCACAAGAAGGCCGGGGCGGCCTGCACCATCTCGGTGCTGGAGGTCACCATGGACGAGGCCAAGCGCTTCGGCATCCTGAACGTGGACGGCAACGACCAGGTCTACGAGTTTGAGGAGAAGCCCCCCCAGCCCAAGAGCAATCTGGCCTCCATGGGCATCTACGTCTTCACCTGGCAGAAGCTGCGCCGGTTCCTGATTGACGACGAGGCCGACCCCAGCTCCTCCAACGACTTCGGCAAGAACATCATCCCCGGGATGCTGGCCGCGGGGGAGAAGCTGATGGCCTACCGCTTCCACGGCTACTGGAAGGACGTGGGCACCATTGATTCGCTGTGGGACGCCAATATGGACATGCTGGCCGCCCGCAGCGGGGTGGACCTGTACGACGCCAGCTGGCCCATCTACGCCCGCACGCCGGTGCGTCCTCCCCACATCACCGGCCCGGAGGCCAAGGTGTCCCACTCCCTGGTCACCGGCGGCTGCCGGGTGGACGGCAGCGTGGAGAACTCGGTGCTCTTCCACTCGGTCACGGTGGAGGAGGGGGCTCAGGTGCAGTACTCCATCCTGATGCCCGGCGCCGTGGTCAAGGCGGGGGCCTCCGTCTCCTACGCCATCGTGGCGGAGGACGCGGTGATTGAGGCCGGCGCCTGCGTGGGGGCCCCTCCCACCGGCGAGGAGGGCTGGGGCATCGCCGTAGTGGCCGGCGGGCTGACCATCGGCGAGGGGGCCGTAGTGGCGCCCAAGGCCATGATTCGCGAAGACGTGAAAGGAGGCGAGCGGGCATGAACAACCTGCACGGCATTCTCTTTGCCTACCACTCCGACGCCAACCTGGGCGAGCTGACCCGCCACCGCAACACCTGCTCCCTGCCCTTCGGCGGCCGCTACCGCCTGATTGACTTCATGCTGTCCAACTATGTCAACGCCGGCATCAGCGACGTGGGCCTGGTGGTCCACGAGAGCTACCAGTCCCTGCTGGACCACGTGGGCTCGGGCAAGGACTGGGAGCTGAGCCGCAAGCACGGCGGCCTGCGCATACTGCCCCCCTTCAGCTTCGCGGAGAAGGGCGGCGGCGAGTACCGGGGCATTATGGAGGCGCTGGCCGGGGTGTACGACTACCTGGAGGACATCCGCCAGGAGTACATTATCATGGGGGCCGGGGACCTGGCTATCAACCTGCCGGTGAACGCGGTGCTCCAGCAGCACAGGGACACCGGCGCGGACATCACGGTGGTGTGCTCCCGGAATCTCCGGGGCGCGCCCCGGAAGACCATTTACCTGTCGGTCGGCGCAGAGGGCCGGGTGGACGACATGTCCATCACCCCCTCCTCGCCGGAGGACGCCCTGGAGTCTCTGGAATTCTACATCATGTCCAAGAAGCTGCTGCTGGATATGGTGGATTACTGTGCGGCCCACAACCTGCACAACTTCGGCCGTGACGTGCTGCTGCCCCGCCTGAGCAGCCTGAAGGTGGTCCCCTACATCCACCAGGGCTACGCCGCCCGGTGCCAGTCGGTCAGCGGCTACTACGAGCGGTCCATGGAGCTGCTGGACGCCGCTGTGCGGGAGGACCTGTTCAATCCCGCCCGGCCCATCCGCACCAAGGACCAGTCCAACCCCTCCACCTACTACGGGCCGGACGCCCGGTCGGTGAACTCCCTGATTGCCGACGGCTGCTACATCGAGGGCACGGTGGAGAACTCCATCCTCGCCCGCGGCGTCATTGTGGAGGAGGGGGCCAAAGTGGTCAACAGCGTGCTGATGCAGGGCACCGTCGTCCGGGCCGGGGCCTCCCTGTCCTATGTGGTGTCCGACAAGGGCGTGCAGATTAACCAGGACCGGATGCTGATGGGGCACGCCACCTATCCTCTGCCCATCGCCAAGGGCTCGATTGTATAAGGAGTCAGACGCCCTCCTGGGCCGGGGAGGGCGTCTGACCACACATCCGGCGGAAGGAGTAACCCATGTACGAATACAAGGTTCTCTCGTTATTTGTGAGGGACTGTGAGAATATCTTCAATCAGCTGGCGGCAGACGGCTGGCGGCTGGTCTCCATGATTCCCAATCAGGGGATGGGCTCAGGCGCTGTCGCGGCGTTTGAACGCAGCACAGCGGAATCAGACTAAAAATTTGGAAGGTGATTTTTGATGAGAATCCTTTTTGCTGCATCCGAGGCCGCTCCTTTCATCAAAACCGGCGGTCTGGCGGACGTGGCCGGCTCTCTCCCCACGGCGCTGGCCGCCAAGGGCCACGACGTCAAGGTGATTCTCCCCCTGTACGAGGGGATTAGCGGGGACTGGCGCGGCCAGATGACCTTTTTGAAGTATTTTGACGTGACGCTGGCCTGGCGGAGCGTCTACTGCGGGATTTTCCAGCTGAAGTACAACGGGGTGGACTACTGGTTTGTGGACAACGAGTATTACTTCAAGCGCTGGCAGCTCTACGGCCACTTTGACGACTGCGAACGCTTCGCGTTCTTTTCCCGGGCTGTGATTGAGACCCCGGGCCAGCTGGACTGGGCCCCGGATATCATCCACTGCAACGACTGGCAGACCGCCCTGGTGCCCATCTACCTGCTGGAGGAGAAGTACCGCATTCCCCAGCTGGGCGGGGCCCGGAGCGTGTACACCATCCACAACATTGAGTATCAGGGCCGCTACGGCGACCAGGTGCTTCAGGATGTCATCGGCCTGGACGTGAGCTACTTCAACGAGGGGATGCTGGCCTTCTACGACGACGTGAACCTGATGAAGGGCGCCATCATGGCCTCCAACTATGTCACCACCGTCTCTCCCACCTACGCCGAGGAGCTGCGCCTGCCCTTCTACGCCCACGGCCTGGCCGGAGTCATCAACGACCAGAGCGCCAAGATTCAGGGCATTCTCAACGGCATTGACATGGATTTGTACGACCCCTCCAAGCCCTCCGGCCTGCCGGCCTCCTTCACGGCCAAGGCCCCTGCCAAGGGCAAGGCGGCCTGTAAGCAGGCCCTTCAGCAGGCGGTGGGCCTGAACCAGGACCCGGACGTGCCCATCATCGCCTGCATCTCCCGTCTGGTGGGCCACAAGGGCTTCTCCCTGGTGACCGACGTGCTCCACGAGATTATGGGCATGAACGTGCAGATGGTGGTGCTGGGCACCGGCGAGTGGCAGTACGAGGATGCCTTCCGCACCGCCCAGGGCCAGTATCCCGGCCGCTTCTCGGCCCAGCTGACCTACTCCGGCCCTCTGTCCACGCTGATTTACGCCGGCTCGGACATCTTCCTGATGCCCTCTGTCTCCGAGCCCTGCGGCCTGAGCCAAATGATTGCCATGCGCTACGGCACCGTGCCCGTGGTGCGGGAGACCGGCGGCCTGCGGGACACCGTGTACCCCTACAACAAGTTTGAGGGCACCGGCCGGGGCTTCACCTTCTCCGACATCAACGCGGGGGATATGCTCTGGGTCCTGCGGGAGGCGGTGGGCCTGTACTACGATAACAAGGAGGCCTGGCGCGGGCTTCAGAAGGAGGGCATGACCGCCGATTTCTCCTGGGACAACTCTGCCCAGCAGTATCTGGACATCTACCAGCGGATTTCAGGATAATCATCAAAACGCGTGCCCCCGGCCTTTTGGCCGGGGGCACGCTTAGAGCCTGTTTAATATCTTGAAGTATGCCGGCAACAGGGAATTTTTCCGCCGGACAGGGCAGATTTCCTTGGAATCCCCTGGTGGATTCCAGGGGAATTTAACGCAAAACGGAGGCGGAAGGCCCGCCGGACGGTGCGCTGAGGGATGTTAAACAGGCTCTTAGACTGTCAAAAAGGCAATTGCCTTTTTGACAGAGGGCTGCGGTCCGCCGGTCAACCCCAGGCGGGCGCATGGCAGCGGCCGCAGTTCCGCAGGAAACATTTGGGGCCGCCCTTTGAAAAGGGCGGCGGGGCCCCGCCCCGGACCCGCGCTATTTCACATAAAAGACCCGGTTCGCTTTTCGCTCCGCCGCTTTTGGGGGCTCTCCCGCCGCGTAGCCCAGGGCGCAGTGGCCGATGCCCTCGTACTCCCCCTCGATTCCCAGGGATTCCAGCAGTTCCTTCCCCCAGGGGGTCTCGAACTCCTCCTTTGCCCGGTGAATCCAGCAGCTGCCCACCCCCAGGGCATGGGCGGCCAGCATCAGGCTGCCCATCACCAGGCTGCCGTCGTACACATGGGTGGGACACTCTTTGCTAGCCAGCACAACCAGTATGGCGGGCGCTCCGTAGAAGGGGTCGTACCCCTCCTGCCAGCCGCCGATGCGGCGGTTCTGCCCGGCGATTTCGTCCCGCAGGGCCCGGTCGGTGACCTGGATGATGACAGGGCTCTGCATTCCCTTTCCGCTGGCGGCCCAGAGCCCCGCCTCAATAATCTGGTCCAGCACCTCCTGGGGCACCGGCCTGGGGTCGTACCGGCGGGTGCTCCTCCGGCTTTTCATCAGCTCCAATACCTGGTTCATGGTCTCTTCCTCCTTTTTGAATCTCTCTGCCCTGATTATAACACGCCGCCGGCCTCGGGGCAACGCCCAACCCAGGCGGACCGCAGAAATCCGTTGTGCCGCGGCAGGGCGCGGCGGCCCCTGCCGCCTTCCCCTTTTGCCGGACCTCCGGCGGGCGGGCCTTCCGGTCCCCGGTTCCCGGGGGGCGCAGATTGATTGCCGTGCAAACGGCCGGTCCCGGATCCGGCTCTGCGGCGGGTAATTTTGTGAGGCGAACGTGAAGGATATAGGGGAAAGAATTGACGGTAATCTAAAAACCTGCTATAATTGCTCTTGTCTAGAGCGCTGCTCGAAGAGGAAAATTTAACCAAACGGGAGGCACTAAAAATGGCTGAATATACCAAGGCCCAGCTTACCGAACTGATTATAGGCAAACTGAACCGCAACTTTGGCCGCACCGTGGACGACGCGACCCCCACCCACATGTTCAAGGCCTGCGCGCTGGTGCTGCGGGACATCATGTCCCGCCACCAGATGGAGACGGGCAACCAGGTCTGGGAGGGCCAGCAGCGCCAGGTCCACTATCTGTCCCTGGAGTTCCTGATGGGCCGTTCCCTGGAGAAGAACGCCTACAACCTGGGGCTGCTGGATACGCTGGCCGAGGCGCTGGAGGGCCTGGGCTTCTCCGCCGCCGACCTGTTCGAGGCCGAACCCGACGCCGGTCTGGGCAACGGCGGCCTGGGCCGTCTGGCGGCCTGTTATCTGGACTCCATGACGACCCTGGAGATTCCGGCCACCGGCTACTCCATCTGCTACGAGCTGGGGATTTTCAAGCAGAAAATCATCAACGGCAAGCAGGAGGAGCTGGCCGACAACTGGCTGGGCCTGGGGGACGCCTGGCTGATTCCCAAGATGGACGAGGCGGAGGAGGTCCGCTTTGGCGGCAAGATCGTCCACAGCTGGGTCAACGGCCAGAACAAGACGGAGCACGTGGGCTACACCGCCGTGCTGGCCATTCCCCGGGACATGGAGATTTCCGGCTATCAGACCAAGCACACCAACACCCTGCGCCTGTGGGACGCCAAGAGCCCCCTGCCCGTGGACATGTCCCTCTATTCCCGGGGCGAATACCTGAAGGCGGTGGAGCAGCAGGCCATGGCCGAGGTAATCGCCAAGGTGCTCTACCCTGACGACAACCACTACGAGGGCAAGTCCCTGCGCCTGAAGCAGCAGTACTTCTTTGTCTCCGCCACCGTGCAGTCCATCGTGCGCAAGCACCGCGCCCAGTACGGGACCCTGCGCAACTTCCCCCGGAAGCACGTGATTCAAATTAACGACACCCACCCCACCCTGGTCATCCCCGAGCTGATGCGCATTTTCCTGGACGACGAGGGCTACTCCTGGGACGAGGCCTGGCATATTGTCACCGATACGGTGTGCTATACCAACCACACCGTGCTGGCCGAGGCCCTGGAGCGCTGGCCCCAGGATCTGATTGAGAGCCTTCTGCCCCGCATCTGGGAGATTTTGAAGGAGATTGCCTCCCGCTACCAGCACCAGCTGGAGGGCTATTTCGGCGGCGACATGAACCGTGTCGCCCGCATGGCCATCATCTGGGGCGGCGAGGTGCGCATGGCCAACCTGTGCGTCTGCGCCTGCCAGGCGGTCAACGGCGTGTCCGCCCTCCACTCCGATATCCTCAAGCGGGATGTCTTCCAGGACGCCTATCAGCGCGAGCCTGACAAGTTCAAGAACGTCACCAACGGCATCGACCACCGCCGCTGGCTGTCCCAGGTCAACCCCAAGCTGGACGCTCTGGTCCGGGAGTGCACCGGCAGTGACGACTATCTGCTCCACCCCGACGCCATCCGGGACCTGGAGCGCTTCAAGGACGACAAGTCCGTGCTGGACCGCCTCCAGGCCATCAAACAGGAAAACAAGCGGGCCTTTGCCGGCTACGTGGCCCGGGAGTCCGGCATCATTCTCAACACGGATGCCGTCTTTGACGTCCAGGTCAAGCGCCTGCACGAGTATAAGCGCCAGCTGCTCAACGTGCTGCATATTGTCGCCCTGTACCAGCAGCTGCACGACAATCCCAACGCCGATTTCACCCCCCAGACCTTCCTTTTCGGCGCCAAGGCCGCCCCCGGCTACCATGTGGCCAAGCAGATTATCCAGCTGATTAACTCCCTGGCCGCCCAGGTCAACGCCGACCCCATCTGCAAGGACCGGCTCCAGGTGGTATTTTTGGAGAACTACCGCGTCTCCCTGGCCGAAAAGCTGATGCCCGCCTCCGAGCTGTCCGAGCAAATCTCCACCGCCGGCAAGGAGGCCTCCGGCACCGGAAACATGAAGTTCATGATGAACGGCGCCCTGACCATCGGCACGCTGGACGGCGCCAATGTGGAGATGCACCAGCAGCTGGGCGATGAGAATATCTTCCTCTTCGGCCTGACCGCCGACCAGGTGGCCGACCTGCGCCGCCAGGGCTACCGCTCCATGGACTACTACCACCGCAACCAGGTCCTCCACCGCGTCATCGACCAGATTTCTGCCGGCTTCGGCGACGGCGTCGCTTACTCCGACCTGACCAACCGCCTGCTCTACAGCGCCGGCGGCGGCATTGCCGACGAGTATCTCCTCCTGGCCGACTTCGACAGCTACTGCCAGGCCCACCGCCGCTCCCTGGAGGCCTACGCCGACCCCGACCGCTGGAACCGTATGTCCCTGATTAACATCGCTCGTTCCGGCATCTTCGCCGCCGACCGGTCCATCCGCGACTACGCCCGGGACATCTGGCACGTGCCTACCAGGAGGTAAGCGCCGCCGGGAAGGAAATCCTCTGTGGGTTGGCGCGGCGTGCGCGCTCCCCTCGGAACCCTGATCACTGATAGAAAAACTCCCGGTCTTTTGGACCGGGAGTTTTTCAGGTTCCTTTTCATCCCCCAGCCGGAAGGACAAAACAGCGCCCGGCAGATGCGGGCCGTTCCGCGCTTTCGATCCGGGGGGACGGGCATACATTACACCAGCTGCACAATGGCCATCTCGGCCGCATCGCCCCGGCGGGGACCGATGCGGACGACGCGGGTGTAGCCGCCGCTGCGGTCGGCATACTTGGGGCCGATTTCGTCGAACAGCTTCTTGGCCACGTCCTCCTTGGTAATGAAGGCCAGGGCCTGGCGGTAGGAGGCCAGGTTGTTCTGCTTGGCCAGGGTAATCATTTTCTCAGCCACGGGGGCGACTTCCTTGGCACGGGTGACGGTGGTCTTGATCTGACCGTTCTCCAGCAGATAGGTCACCATGGCGCGCAGCATTGCCCGGCGCTGATCGCTGGTACGGCCCAGCTTACGATGTTTCTGAGGCATGTGAAAGCACTCCTTCGACCTCGCGCGGCGAGATCCTTCTTAAATTCGTTCATTTTGGGCCCTTTCTGGGCCGGGAGCACCGCTGGGGACGGCGCAAAGCCGTGGGGCGGGGCGGAACGTTACATACCCCCGCCGCTGCTCCCCGGGGCCGTCCTCAGTTGGCCTCTTCGGCAGCCAGGGAAAGCCCCATCATGGACAGCTTATTGATGACCTCTTCCAGGGACTTGCGGCCCAGGTTGCGCACCTTCATCATTTCCTCCTCCGTCTTGGAGATAAGGTCCTCCACGGTGTTGATATTGGCGCGCTTGAGGCAGTTGAAGGACCGGACGGACAGATCCAGCTCCTCAATGGTCAGCTCAAGCACCTTGTCCCGCTGCGCCTCGGCCTTCTCCACCACGGTAGACCGGTTGCCCATGGTCTCGGACAGGTCGGTGAACAGGGTGAAGTGGTCGCACAGGATGCGGGCGCCCAGGGAGACGGCGTCCCGGGCGTCGATGGTGCCGTTGGTCCACACCTCCAGGGTCAGCTTATCGTAGTCGGTGGCGTCGCCCACGCGGGTATTTTCCACCGTATAGTTGACCTTGCGGACCGGGGTATAGATGGAATCCACCGGAATCAGACCGATGACGGTCTGGGCCGGCTTGTTCCGGTCGGCGGGAACGTAGCCCCGGCCGTGGGCCAAGGTCAGCTCCATATTCAGCACAGCGTCCGGCCCCAGGGTAGCGATGTGCAGGTCGGGGTTGAGGATTTCCACCTCGCCGTCGGCCTTGATGTCGCCGGCGGTGACGGCGCCCTCGCCGCTGGCCTCAATGTAGACGGTCTTGACCCCCTCGCTGTACAGCTTGGCGATGATTCCCTTGACGTTCAGGACAATCTCGGTCACATCCTCCTTAACACCGGGGATGGTGGAAAACTCATGCTGAACGCCGGTGATCTTGATGGAGGTCACTGCGGTTCCGGGCAGCGAGGACAGCAGAATCCGCCGAAGGGAGTTGCCCAGGGTGGTGCCGTAGCCGCGCTCCAGCGGTTCGACCACATACTTTCCATAGGAGGCGTCGCCGGGATTTTCCACGCATTCGATGCGGGGCTTTTCGATTTCTACCATATGCTTATGATACCCTCCTTTTCTCGATGGCGGGGCACGCCATCTCATTCAGCTCACCAGTTATCTGAGGGCTCTCTAGTCTGTTACTTAGAGTACAGCTCGACGATCAGGTGCTCTTCCACCGGGAAGTCGATATCATCACGCACAGGCATGGCGGCCACGGTGCCGCGCAGGGTATTCTTGTCCCGGTCCAGCCACTTGGGCACGTTGACCTGGATGGCGTCCTCGCCCAGCAGGCGCTTGAACTTGACGGAGGAGCGGCTCTTCTCCCGGACCTCGATGACGTCGCCCGTCTTCACCAGGAAGGAGGGCACGTCTACCCGCTGGCCGTTCACGGTGAAGTGGCCGTGGGTGGTCAGCTGGCGGGCCTCGCGGCGGGTCATGGCAAAGCCCAGGCGGTAGACCACGTTGTCCAGGCGGCGCTCAATCAGGGTCAGCAGGTTCTCGCCCGTCTTGCCCTGCATCCGGGAGGCGCGCTCATAGTACATATGGAACTGCTTCTCCATGATGCCGTAGACGAACTTGACCTTCTGCTTCTCGGTCATCTGCATGGCGTACTCGGACTGCTTTTTCCGCATCTGCCCCTTGGGGTTGCGGTTGGTGTTCTTCTTGGCATAGCCCATAGCGGCGGGGGACAGGTTCAGAGCCTTGCAACGCTTGGCGATGGGCTGCATATTTCTAGCCATCTGTCAAAACCTCCTTCTCGATCAGACGCGGCGGCGCTTGGGGGGGCGGCAGCCGTTGTGGGGAACCGGGGTCACGTCCTTAATCAGGGTGACCTCCAGGCCCACGGCCTGCAGCGCCCGGATCGCGGCCTCACGGCCGGCGCCGGGGCCCTTGACGAAGACCTCCACGCTCTTCAGGCCGTACTCCATGGCGGCCTTGGCGGCCGTCTCGGCGGCGGTCTGAGCGGCGTAGGGGGTGGACTTGCGGGAGCCGCGGAAGCCCAGGCCGCCGGAGGAGGCCCAGGACAGCGCGTTGCCCTGCGCGTCGGTGACAGTGACCATTGTGTTGTTGAAGGAAGAGCGGATATGCACCTGGCCCTTCTCCACGTTCTTACGCTCGCGGCGCTTGCGCACCACTTTCTTACCCTTGGTATTTGCAGCCATGTGTATCCCTCCTTACTTCTTCTTGTTGGCGACCGTGCGCTTGGGACCCTTGCGGGTGCGGGCGTTGGTCTTGGAACGCTGGCCCCGGACAGGCAGGCCCTTGCGGTGGCGGATGCCGCGGTAGCAGCCGATTTCCGTCAGGCGCTTGATGTCCATGGCGACATTGCGGCGCAGGTCGCCCTCCACCGTGTAGCTGTGGGCGATAATCTCGCGCAGCTTGGCCTCTTCCTCTTCGGTCAGGTTCTTCACCCGGGTGTCGGGGTTAATCCCGGCCTGGGCCAGAATTTTGTTGGCGCTGGTGCGCCCAATGCCGTAGATATAGGTGAGGCCGATCTCGATTCTCTTCTCTTTCGGCAGGTCAATACCGGCAATACGAGCCATTTTTTACAGCACCTCCAATTAACCTTGTCTCTGCTTATGCTTGGGATTTTCGCAAATAACCATGACTTTGCCCTTGCGCTTGATGACTTTGCACTTCTCGCACATGGGCTTCACGGACGGTCTGACTTTCATTGCTTCAACCTCCTGATGAATGCCTTGATGGCCGCGGGAAGGGAGAGGCAAGGCCCTCCCTTGTCCGTTCGTTGATTCTTACCTGTCGCGCCCCGCCGCCCGCTGCGGCTCGGGCGCTTGTTCTGTTTCACGCCTCGCCTGCTCGCGGCGCTCCCCTTCCCTCCGCCTCGGAGTCGAAACAGCTGCCTTCGGCCGCTTGGTTTCTCCTCCTCGCTCCGGTCCAGGCTCGCGGCTCGCGACGGCTCGGGCGCTTATTACTTGGACCGCCAGGTGATTCTGCCCCTGGTCAGGTCGTAGGGCGACATCTGCACCGTCACCTTATCCCCGGGCAGGATGCGGATGAAATTCATGCGCAGCTTGCCGGAGATATGGGCCAGGATGATGTGCCCGTTTCCAATGTCAACATGGAATGTGGTATTAGGAAGGGATTCGGTCACGACTCCCTCCAGCTCGATCATATCGTCTTTTGCCAAGCGTGATTACCTCCCTTGAAGGCGGCCAGCGCCCTTCTCAGCTCAATGTCGGACAGGGGCTCGCCCTGCTTCAGCTTTCGGATGGCGGGGTGGTCAAAGGAGTGTTCCCCGCCGGTCAGGATCCGGACGTGGCCCGGCTTTTTTGACTTGGGCCGGGCGGCTTTCCGCCGCTTTCCGTCTGCCAGCAGCAGACGGCCTCCGGTCTGATCCACGCCCACCACGCAGAACACCCCGTCCTTGTCCCGTCCGGCGGTGGCCTGAACGAGACAGCCTGTGTAATCATACATAGGCCCCATCCTCGGTGACCGTCAAAATTTCCGGTCCGTCCTCGGTGATTAGAATGGTGTTCTCGTAGTGAGCAGTCAGCGAGCCGTCCAGGGAGACGGTGGTCCAGCCGTCCTTCAGCACCCGGACCCGCCAGTCTCCGGCGCAGACCATGGGCTCGACCGCGACAGTCATGCCGGGCAGCAGCCGCGCCCCGTGTCCGGCGGGGCCGAAGTTGGGGACCTCGGGGGGCTCATGGAGCCTGGTGCCCACGCCGTGGCCTACAAAATCCCGCACCACGCTGCAGCCGCTGTCCTCCACGTACTGCTGCACGCTGTGGGAGATGTCCGACACCCGGCAGCCCGGACGGGCCATCTGAATTCCCTCCCAGAAGCTCTGCTGGGTAATCCGGATCAGCCGCGCGGCCTGCTCGCTCACCTGCCCGCAGGCGTAAGTAGCGGCGCAGTCCCCGTGAAAGCCGTCCAGAAAGGCGCCCACGTCAATACTGACGATGTCGCCCTCCTTCAGCCTTCTGGGACCGGGGATGCCGTGGATGACCTCCTCGTTGACGGAGATGCAGGCCGAGCCGGGAAATCCGCCGTAACCCAGAAAGGAGGGCTTTGCGCCGCGGCTTTCGATAAAGCGGCGCACTGCGGCGTCAATCTCATGGGTGGTAACCCCCGGGGCCACCATAGAGCCGGCCAGGGCCCGGGCCTGGGCGGTAAGCCGCCCGGCCCGGCGCATGGCCTCAATCTCACGGGGAGATTTGATGGAAATCATTTCAATGCCCTTCAAACTCCCAGCGCCTCCATAATGACCCGGCTGGTTCCTTCAATAGATCCCTGGTTGGCTACGGGGCTGAGAATCCCCTTGGCCTCGTAATAGCCCTTCAGGGGCTCGGTCTCGGCGTGGTAGACCTCCAGCCGGCGGCGCACGGTCTCCGGCTGGTCGTCCTCCCGGTGCTCCAGGGCCCCGCCGCAGTGGTCGCACACGCCCTCCCGGGCGGGGGGGTGGGCCTTCACGTGGTAGGGGGCGCCGCACTTGACGCACACCCGGCGGCCGCTCATGCGCTCCTCGATCTCTCCGTCGGAGACCTCGATGGACAGCACCGCGTCAAAGGTGACCCCCGCGGCGTCCAGGGCTCTGGCCTGTCCCAGGGTGCGGGGCACCCCGTCCAGGATAAAGCCGTTTGCGCAGTCCTCCCGGGCCACGCGCTCGGCCACGATGCCGGTAATCACCTCGTCGGGCACCAGCCTGCCCGCGTCCATAAAGGCCTTGGCCTTCAGGCCAACGGGGGTGCCCTCCTTGATGGCCGCGCGGAGGATGTTGCCGGTGGATATGGTCGGGATCCCCAGCTTCTCGCTGAGAATCTCAGCCTGAGTGCCCTTTCCGGCGCCGGGGGCGCCTAACAGGATCAGCTTCATACCCATAGCGCCTCCGCTTACTCAAGGAAGCCCTTGTAGTGGCGCATCAGCATCTGGGCCTCCAGGGACTTGACCGTCTCCAGGGCCACGCCCACCACGATGATGACCGAGGTGCCGCCGATGGCCAGGGAGCTAATCTTGAAGATGTTCCCGGTGATGATGGGGGCCAGGGCGATGATGGCCAGATACAGCGCGCCGAACATGGTAATCTTGTTGAGCACCTTCATGATGAAGTCGGCGGTAGGCTTGCCGGGGCGGAAGCCGGGGATAAAGCCGCCGTTCTTCTTCAGGTTGTTGGCCACCTCGATGGGGTTGAACTGCATGGTGGCATAGAAATAGCTGAAGCCCACAATCAGCAGGAAATAGAGGATGCTGTAGAAGGGCTTGCTGGTGTCAAACAGCCGCATCATGCTGCCGCCGAAGCCGGAGCTCTGGGCGGTGACGCCCATGAACGCGCAGATGGTGGCGGGCAGGGAGGCGATGGACTGGGCAAAGATGATGGGCATGACGCCCGACATGTTCACCTTCATGGGGATGTGGGTGGACTGGCCGCCGTACATCTTCCGGCCCACCACCCGCTTGGCGTACTGCACGGGCAGGCGGCGCTCGGAGTTGTCGATGAAGACGATGAAGACAATCAGGGCCAGCATCCCGATGATAATCACGGGGACAAAGGCGGGGTGGAGGCGGCTGTTCATCCAGGTGAGGTAGCCGGTGCTCTCGGTGCCGCCCCAGCTCTCAATCATCTCCTCGGTGACGGGGGTCATCCAGTGCTGCACGCCGGTAATCATGGATCCGACCATGCTGGGCACCCGGGAGACGATGCCGGCGAACAGGATGATGGAGATGCCGTTGCCGATGCCGAACTCGGTAATCTGCTCACCCAGCCACATCAGGAAGGCGGAGCCGGCGGTGAAGGTCAGCACAATCACCAGGCCCACCCAGATGCCGCTGACCTCGCCGGCCTCAATCAGGCCGTAGCTGCGAATCAGGGTGTAGTAGCCGTAGCCCTGAAGCAGCGCGATGCCCACGGTGGTGTACCGGGTGATGGAGGCAATCTTCTTGCGGCCCTCCTCGCCGCCCTCCTTGGCCAGCCGCTCCAGGGCGGGGATGGCCACGGTCAGCAGCTGGATGATGATGGAGCTGTTGATATAGGGCTGGATGGACAGGGCAAAGACGGTAGCCATGGAGAAGGCGGAGCCGCTCATGGCGTTAATCAGCTCCAGGATGGTGCCGCTCTGCATCTGAAGGTACTGGCCCAGCCCGTCGGTGTTGATAAAGGGAACCGGGATAGCCGCGCCCAGGCGGAAAATCAGCAGTGCGAAGATGGTGAACCAGATTTTTTTCTTCAGCTCAGGGATCTTCCACGCGTTGCGGATCGTCTGAATCATAAATCAGACCACCTCCCACCTACCACCGGCAGCCACGATTTTTTCCTTCGCGGAGGCGGAGAAGGCGGAGGCCCGGACCGTCAGCTTTTTGGTCAGCGCGCCGGTGCCCAGGATTTTCACGCCGTACTGGCACTTGGACAGTACGCCCTTGTCCAGCAGGTCCTGAGCGGTGACCACCGCGCCGTCCTCAAACTTCTCCAGGGCGGAGACATTGATGGACTCAAGGGGTTTGGCAAAAATATTGTGGAAGCCGCGCTTGGGCAGCCGGCGGGCCAGAGGCATCTGGCCGCCCTCAAAGCCCACGCGGACGCCGCCGCCGCTGCGGGCCTTCTGGCCCTTGTGGCCGCGGCCGCCGGTCTTGCCGTTGCCGGAACCGGCGCCCCGCCCCTTGCGGTAGGCCTTCCGGGTGGATCCGGCAGCGGGGGAGAGTTCATGCAGATTCATTTCGCGCACCTCCTAATTACTGTACCTCGGTCACCTGGAGCAGATAACCGATGTGGGCGATCTTGCCGCGGGTAGCCGCATTGTCGGGCTGTACGGTGGTATCGCCGATCTTCCGCAGGCCCAGGGCCTCGGCGGTCGCCTTGTGCTTGGCGATGCGGCCGTTCAGGCTCTTGACCAGCTTGATGTTCAGATTAGCCATTTGGAACGTCCTCCTTAACCCACGATCTCTTCCACGCTCTTGCCGCGGATGCGGGCCACCGCCTCGGGGCTCTTCAGGGCCTTCAGGCCCTCGAAGGTGGCGGAGACCACGTTCTGCGGGTTGTTGGAGCGCAGGCACTTGGCGCGGATATCCTTAATCCCCACCGCCTCCATCACGGCGCGGACGGGGCCGCCGGCGATGATGCCGGTACCGGGGGCGGCGGGCTTCATCAGCACGCGGCCGGCGCCGAACTCACCGGTCACCTCGTGGGGGATGGTGGCGTTGGACAGGGATACGGTAATCATATTCTTCTTGGCGTCCTCAATGCCCTTGCGGATGGCCTCGGGGACCTCGGCGGCCTTGCCGGTGCCAAAGCCCACCCGGCCCTTCTCGTCGCCCACCACCATCAGGGCGGCGAACTTCATCACGCGGCCGCCCTTCACGGTCTTGGACACCCGGTTCAGGGCAACCAGCTTCTCTACAAACTCGCTGGGCTCTCTCTCAAATCTAGCCATATTGTCGTTTCCTCCTCCCTTAGAACTGCAGGCCGCCCTCGCGGGCGCCCTCGGCCAGAGCCTTCACGCGGCCGTGATACACATAGCCGCCCCGGTCGAACACCACG
>JAAWHL010000053.1 GCA_022795855.1 Lawsonibacter sp. | reverse complement strand
TTGAATAATTAAAGTTTTTGATTAGGCCTTGTTTGAAAAATGGAAATATGACCAAATGCAGAGGATTTTGCTGCCGGATGAGGCCGGTTTTTCGCAGGAATACTGGATGCCTTTCCAGAAAAATCGGGGAAGTATGGCGGCAAAAGGCCCGCCGGTTGGGCGTATTGACAATGTTCAAACAGGCCCTAGGCGGTTTTGGCGGTAAAGCGAGGGCGGCCCCGGTCCGGGGCCGCCCTTTGAAACATTATTCCGCTGAGATCATGTAGTAGTACACCGGCTGTCCGCCGGGCAGCAGGCTGATTTCCGCGTTGGGGCAGGCCTGGGTGAAGATGGCCTCAGCCTGCCGGGCCTGCTCCTGGGGGACGTCCTCACCGTAGAAGATGGAGATGAACTCCGCCTGCTGGTGGCTGTCCGACAGGGCCAGGCGCTTGAGCAGCTGGTCCAGGGCCTGGTCGGTGCCGAAAAGCTGGTGCTCCTCCAGGGCCAGATAATCCCCCTGATGGATGGCAAAGCCGTCAAAGTCGGAGTCCCGGGCGGCGTAGGTGATTTCGGAGGTGCGCACCCGCTCGAACCCCTCGGTCATGGCCTGGGTGTTCTCCGGCTCGCTGGCGTCGGGGGCGGCGCAGAGCATGGCGGAAATGCCCTGGGGGACGGTTTTGGTGGGCAGAACCACCACTTTTTTGTCCTCGCACAGGGGGACGCACTGCTGCGCGGCCATGATGATGTTCTTGTTGTTGGGGAGGACATAGACAATCTCCGCCGGAGTGGCCTCCACGGCCTTGAGAATGTCCTGAGTGGAGGGGTTCATGGTCTGACCGCCCCCCACCAGAGCGTCCACCCCCAGGTCGCGGAACACCGCCTCCAGGCCCTGGCCGGCGCAGACGGCCACATAGCCGAACTTTTTCTCCGGCGCGGCGGGGGCGGGCGGGGCAGGGGCGCGCTCCAGCTCGGCCTCCACGGCCTCCAGGTCGTCGGTGCTCTGCACGTGCCGGCCGGCGGCCAGATCCTCCGCCTGGGTGCGCATGTTCTCAATTTTGGCCAGCTCCAGGACGCCGTATTTCTGGGATTCGGTCAGGGCGGCGCCGGGGGTGTTGGTGTGGACATGGACCTTGAAGGCCTGGTCGTCCTCGCCGATGACCAGACTGTCGCCGATGGAGTTCAGATAGGCGCGGAAGGGGTCCAGGTCCACGTCCTCCCGCTGCTTGCGGACGATGAACACCGTGTCGAAGGCGAAGGTGATGTCCGCCGCGTCCATGGCGGCAAAGTCGGCTTTCTCCTCGGCGGGCCGGCTTTCCTCCTCCGCCTGGGGCATGGGCTCGCCCCGCAGGGAGTCCAGCATCCCCTGGAGGATAATCAGGAATCCCTTTCCTCCCGCATCCACCACGCCCGCCTTTTTCAGCACAGGGTTCTGGTTCACGGTGTCGGCCAGGGCGATGTGCCCCTCCTCAATGGCGGCCTGAAGCACCGCCTCTATGCCGGCGTCCTCCCTGGCGGCCCCGGCGGCCCGGGAGGCGGACAGGCGGGACACGGTGAGGATGGTCCCCTCGGCGGGCTTCATCACCGCCTTATAGGCGGCGGCCACGCCGAAATCCAGGGCGATGGCCAGATCCCGGCCGTCGATGGTCTCCCGGTCCTTGATGGCCTTGGCAAAGCCCCGGAACAGCAGGGACAGAATGACCCCCGAGTTGCCCCGGGCGCCCCGCAGCAGGGCGGAGGCGGCCGTCTGGGCGGCCTGGCCCACGGTGTCGCTGGGCTTTTTGCGCAGCTCGGCGGCGGCGGCGGCAATGGTCAGGGACATGTTGGTCCCGGTATCCCCGTCGGGGACGGGGAAGACGTTCAGGTCATTGATGGGCTGCTTCTGGGCGTTGATCGCGGCGGCGGCATGAATCACCATTTTATGAAAGGCCGCGGCGTCAATTGTCTGTATCATGTCGGCAATTTCCTTTCTGAAATGGTGTCGTCAGAAGCGCATGGAGTCCACGCACACGTCCACGGACTTGACCTCGACGCCGGTGGTCCGGCTGACCACGTAGCGCACCTCGCCCATGATGGAGCGGCAGACAGCCATGAGATTGACGCCGTTTTCCACGATGATATGCAGCTCGATGGAGACGGTTCCGTCCTCGTTGTAATATACCTTGACGCCCTTGGCCATGGATTCCCGCTTGAGCAGGTGGACCAGACCGTCGGTCTTGGAGCGGACCGCCATACCCTTCACGCCGTAGCAGTTGGTGGCGGCGCTGCCGGTGACGGCAGTGAATACCTCGCTGCTGATGCGGATTTCTCCCAGCTCGTTTTGCAGTTTCATAGTTGGTTGGCACCTTCCTTTCGCTGAGGGTGGGGATATTCAAACTCTATCAGGTTATATTGTATTCTATTTTTCCGGAAATTACAAGTAGAAAAGTTCCTCACCCCGGAGCGGCGGGAAAAAATCTTGTTCTCCGGAAAAAAACGTGGTAAAATAGCCGGAAAGCAAAACACAGTTTTTCGCAAAGTTTCTTTCTGATCCCCTTTCCTTTCCGGGGCCTGTTTGGAAATTGTCCATGCGCCCAGCCAGCGGGCCTTTCCCCGCTTTTCCAACAAGCCTTAAAGGAAGAGGAAGGACAACCCACTCCGCCGGAAAAGGAAGGGCCGACATGAGGACATACAGCGCCGGGAAATTTGATATCGCCGTGATTGGGGCTGGCCACGCCGGGATTGAGGCCGCGCTGGCGGCTGCCCGGATGGGGCTTTCGGTGGTCTGCTTCACCGTCAACCTGGACGCGGTGGGCAATATGCCCTGCAACCCCGCCATCGGCGGCACGGGCAAGGGCCATCTGGTGCGGGAGCTGGACGCGCTGGGGGGCGAGATGGGCCGGGCGGCCGACCGGGCCTGCATCCAGTACCGGATGCTCAACCGGGGAAAGGGCCCCGCCGTATGGTCCCTCCGGGCCCAGGCGGACCGGCGGGAGTACCAGCGGATTATGAAGCACACCCTGGAGCTCCAGGAGAACCTGTGGGTCAAGCAGGCCGAGGTGACCGAGGTGCGCACGGAAAACGGCGCGGTGTCCGCCGTGGTGACCCGCACCGGGGCGGTGTACGCGGTGAAGGCCGCGGTAGTGGCCAGCGGCACCTATCTGGGGGGGCGCACCATTGTGGGGGAGGTAGTCCGGGATTCTGGCCCCGACGGCCTGGCCGCCGCCCTGCCGCTGACGGACAGCCTGCGGGCCCTGGGCCTGTCCATCCGCCGGTTCAAGACGGGCACCCCTCCCCGGGTGAACGCCCGCAGCGTGGACTTCTCCAAAATGGAGCTTCAGCCCGGGGACGAGGGGGCGCAGCCCTTCTCCTTCTCCACCCAGGACCCGCCGGAGAACCGGGCGGTGTGCTGGATGACCGCCACCACAGGGGCAACCCATGAAATCATCCGGGCCAACCTGGACCGGTCCCCCCTCTTTTCCGGCGTAATCGAGGGGGTGGGGCCCCGGTACTGCCCCTCCATTGAGGACAAGGTGGTTCGGTTTGCCGATAAGGAGCGCCACCTGCTGTTTATCGAGCCCATGGGGCTGGACACCGAGGAACTGTATATTCAGGGGTTCTCCTCCTCCCTGCCGGAGGAGGTGCAGCTGGAGATGCTCCGCACTGTCCCCGGCCTGGAGCAGGCCGAGATGACCCGGTGCGCCTACGCCATCGAGTACGACTGCGCGGACCCCACCCAGCTGCTGCCCACGCTGGAGTGCAAGACGGTCCCCGGCCTGTACGGCGCGGGGCAGTTCAACGGCTCGTCGGGCTATGAGGAGGCTGCGGCCCAGGGCTTTGTGGCCGGGGTGAACGCGGCGCTGAAAATCCTGGGGCGGGAGCCCCTGATTCTCCGGCGGGACCAGGGGTACATCGGGGTGCTCATTGACGACCTGGTGACCAAGGGGACCAACGAGCCCTACCGCATGATGACCTCCCGCACCGAGTACCGCCTGCTGCACCGCCAGGACAACGCGGACCAGCGGCTGACCGGCGTCGGTTACCGCCTGGGGCTGGTGGGGGAGGCACAGTACCGGGCGGTGGAGGAGAAGTACGCCGCCGTAGAGCGGGAAACAAAGCGTCTGGAGCACGCCGGAGCGGCCCCGTCCCCCGCGCTGGACGCGCTGCTGTCCGCCCGGGGAGAGAGCCCCGCGCCCAACGGCGCCCGGCTGGCCGACCTGCTGCGCCGGCCCGGCCTGTGCTATCAGGACTTGGCCCCCTTTGACCCGGGCCGTCCCGAGCTTCCCGCCCCGGTGCGGGAGGCGGTGGAGATTTCCGTCAAATACCAGGGCTACATCGACCGGCAGCTGCGCCAGGTGGCCGAGATGAAAAAGCTGGAGGACCGCCCCCTGCCCCCGGACCTGGACTACCGCTCCATTGCCGGCCTGCGCCTGGAGGCGCGGCAGAAGCTGGAGCGTATCCGCCCGCTGAACCTGGGCCAGGCCAGCCGGGTCTCCGGGGTCTCCCCGGCGGATGTGGCGGTGCTGATGGTCTGCCTGAAATCCAGATAACGCAGGGCCCTCCGCGGGAAACTCCCGCAGAGGGCCCGTTTTATTTGATTTGCAGCCGGTAGGCGTTTTCTCCGCTCATTCCGGGCATCAGGGACAGGACGGCGCGCACCGCCTCCTCGGCCTCCCGGGCGGCCCGCTCCAGAATGCCCTGCTCGACGGCCTTCTGTTCCATGGCGGCCTTCTGCTCGGCGATGAAGTCGTTGTAGTTGTCGAAGGTCACGTCGTTGAACAGGCCGTTTTTGACCTCAATCACCTGGATGCTCTCCTGGGGGATCTCGTTGGAAACAATCCGGCTGGGGGGCAGGGTGACGGTGACCGTCCGCCGCTCCTCGTCCACCTCCACCCGAACGTCCTCCATGGGGACGCCCGCCCGGATGCAGCCGTCATAGATGACCAGGATGCTTTTCTCGCTCAGGGGGCGCTTCCAGTCGAAAATCCACTTGGCGTAGCTCTCGCTTTTATCCGCGTTGCGGTAGCGGTACTCCTGGGTGACCAGCTCCTGAAGGCCGCTGAGCTGCCCGGCGATGGTCTCGCTGGTGATGACGGGCCGGGACTCCCTGGCCTCCCGCTCGGACTCCCTGGCCTGGAGGGAGTCGATGACCTCCTCATAGCGGGCCAGCCGCTCCTCCTGCCGGGCCAGCTGCCGGGACAGCTCCTGCCGCTGCTGCCACGCCCAGCGAAAAGCCAGGAGCAGCGCCGCCGCCAGGGCCAGCAGGAGGATCACTGCGGCCGGCACGCCGCCGGTCCTCCGGACGGCCCGCTTCACCGCCGCCGCCATCCCGCCGGTTCCCGCGCTGTCCTCCCGGGGGGCGCTCTGCGGACGGCGTTCCGTCTTGTTCATACCAACCCCTCCTCGCTGCCTTTTTCTCTATTATAACGGGAAACCGCGGGCTGTCAAGGCCGGGAGCGGCGGCGGGCACGGAAATCCGTCCTGCCGTGTGCCGCGCGGGCGCGGCCCTTTCGCCCGGCGCTTGTCTGCGGGAATCCTCTCCCGTTCTCTCCGAAAGGGGCGTTTCCTGTCCGGACTCCGGGGCGGAAATCGGAATTCCAAAAAATCCCGCTTCTTCCGTTCATGTCACAATCTATTCCTGGTCCGCTTTTCATCACCCGATGGCAGTTTGCCGCATCCTCTGCGCTTACGCCGCTTCTATTTGGACGCTGTACCAATCGCCTCAGCACGCATTTTTTGTGGCCGAAATCGCCGCTGGCTGCGTGAAAAAATTTTGAAAGACATCCAGGATTCCAAAAAAATTCCCCGCAGAATGGCGGGAAGGGCGTGCCGGCGGCGTGCTGAGAGCTGTTAAACAGGCTCTGCAATAGGTTAGCTTGTATCCTCCTATTTGGTGCGGGTTGTTTCCACCACGGCGGTGGGCAGATTGCTGCCGCAGCTGCACATGCAGCTCTCACAGCCCGCCTGGGAGGTGAAGACCTTGGCGCTGGCCTCGCTCCCGAACAGAATGGCCCGCTTGTCAAAAACGGCCAGCCCGCAGACCTCTACCGGCCGGGCCGCCCCCACAAACGCGTCGGCGGTGATGCGGTAGTAGTACCGCACGTCTACCGTAAAAAAGCCGCGGTTGAAGCTGACCGGCTGCACGTCAATGTACGCACACAGCAGCTCCGCGCTTCCGGCTTTGACGGACAGAGCCCGGTCGATGACCTCCTGGGAGGCCCGTGTCGGATAGACCCGCAGGTCTTCAATGCAGTCCTTATCTTTGCACGAATCAAAGATTTTTTTCGTGTGTATACATACGGCCTCCCGGATGCAGCGCTCCTCATTCACGGGGCCGGGCGCAGTAATTTCATGCATTTCGGATCCCTCCTTGTAATAGGCGGCGCGGGGAACCGGCTTCCGGCTCTTCTGCCGCCACTCCATTCTATGAGATTTGGGCGATTCGGTGCTTCCTTCCCGCCCCGCCGCACCCGAACGCAAGTTTTTTCCCGGGCTGGACATACTGTTACGGGGTGATTGCATGTCAAAACGCGGAAAAAAGCGGCCGGAACCCAAAATGGAGGATCTGCGCCTGAACCCTCAGAACCGGCTGTGCAGCAAATTTGACGCCTCCAGCATTGCCCGCTTCCGGGTCGCCGGCCCGGGGGAGATGGGGGTGCGGGTGGTGGACAACTGCGCCGAGGAGCACATCATGTGAGCCCTGCCGCCCTCCGGCGGCTACATAACCGGCGGGCCGCGCCACGGTTTTGCTTGTCCTTTCTCCTCCGTTCTGGTATAATAATGGCAGTCAAATTTGACAAAGAGGTGATTTTATGGCCCGTCACGGATTTATTCAGGACGATTTGGACTTGAAGCTGCTGGTTTTGTACATCATGGACCGGGTCGCCGCGCCCATCACGTTTTTGCAGCTGCTGGAGCTGGCCCTGTGCGACGCGGGGGTGGACTACTTCTCCCTGAACCAGGCGGTCAGCCACATGGTGGAGACCGGCCACCTGTCGGCGGAGGGCGAGCGCTACGCCATCACGGAAAAGGGCCGGCACAACAGCGGGATTTGCCAGAGCAGCCTGCCCTATTCGGTGCGCCGGCACTGCGACGACAATCTGATCCGGGTCAACGACGCTCTGCGCCGGGAGGAGCAGGTCCGCGCCGTTTTGACGGCCCAGGACAACGGGGCCTGCACCCTGGAGCTGTACCTGGCCGACAGCAGCGGCCCGCTGATGGAGCTGCGCCTGCTGGTCCCCTCCCGGGAGAAGGGCGAGGCCCTGGCCCGCCGCTTCAAGGCGGCCCCCGAGCAGACCTACCAGCAGATCTTTGCCCTGCTGGAGCGGGAATAGCCCTGCCTTGCGCAAAGAACGGCGGCCCGTCCGGATTCGGACGGGCCGCTGCTTTTTATTCTGTGACAGGCTCAAAATCAGAGGCGGGGCGGCGGCAGATGGGGCAGACAAAATCCGCGGGCAGGGTGTCCGACTCATAGATGAAGCCGCAGATCCTGCACACAAAGCCCTTGACCTTCCGCTCCTCCCGGACGGGCGCCTCCGGCTCAGGCGCGCCCCGGACCGAGGCGGCCAGCACCCGGGCCAGCTCCTCCAGCTCCCCGTCCTGCCCGGGGGCCAGGGTGGACTTCAGCGTAACCGGCGGCTGAAGCAGCTCCATGTCCTTCATGCCCTCCAAAATCTGGGCCATCAGCTTGCCGCTGGCGGGGGCCCAGGATCCGTTCTGAATCAGCGCCGCCTTCCGCCCCTTGAGCGCGTGGTGGGCCAGATCCCGCAGCAGGTTCTCCATGGTGACAAAGATGCCGTTGTTGTAGGTGGTGGAGGCCAGCACGATGTGGCTGTACCGGAAGGCCTCAGCCAGCACATAGGAGGGGTGGGTGACGGACACGTCGTACATCTCCACCGGCACCCCCCGCTCGGCCAGGCGGCAGGCCAGGATATTGGCCGCCGTCTCGGTGCCGCCATAGACCGAGGCAAAGGCAATCAGCACGCCGTCCTTCTCCGGGCGGTAGGAGGCCCAGCGGGTGTACTTCTCCAGCAGCCAGCCCAGGTTCTCCCGCCACACGGGGCCGTGGAGGGGGCATATCATCCCGATGTCCAGCCCGGACGCCTTCTTCAGCAGGGCGAGAACCTGGGGCCCGTACTTGCCTACAATATTGGTGTAGTAGCGCCGGGCGTCGTCCAGCCAGTCCCGCTCAAAATCCACCTCGTCGGCAAAGAGAATGCCGTTGAGCGCGCCGAAGGTGCCGAATGCATCGGCGGAAAACAGGATTTTGTCGGCCGAGTCATAGCTGACCATCACCTCCGGCCAGTGGACCATGGGGGCGTTGTAGAAGGTCAGGGTGTGCCGCCCGGCAGCCAGGGTGTCCCCCTCGTTGACCAGCATGGCCCGCTTGGGGTCGGTCCAGTGGAACTGGCGAATCATGTTCACCGATTTTCCGTTGCAGACAATAACCGCCTCCGGGTAGCGAATCATCAAATCCCCCAGGGTGGCGGCGTGATCCGGCTCCATGTGGTGGACCACGATGTAGTCCAGCCGGCGGCCGGCCAGGGTGTGCTCCAGGTTCTCGAAGAATTGAGTCTGGACCGACCGGTCCACCGTGTCAAAGAGCACGGTCTTCTCATCCAGAAGCAGATAGGAGTTGTAGGACATGCCCCGGGGAACCGGGTAAGCGCTCTCAAAAATGGGGTGCTGGCGGTTGCTGGCGCCGATCCATACCAGGTCGGAGGTGACGCTGCGGGTGCAGTACATGGGTGAACCCTCTTTTCATCGGTTTTTTCAGGGCAAACAGAAACTGCCCAGATTTTAACACCCCTATTATACACAGATTTGCTCTTTGTGTCATTCCCTTTTTTCCCTGGGCAGAAAATTTTTCCGTCCCTCTCAGCATGGCCTCCTTAAAAAAGGGGGGCGGGACCCTTTATGGAGCATAGGACCGGTACACAGGGCGCTGAGCGCTTGAGGCTGTGAATCCAGGCGCTTACTTCTCGTACAGGCGCAGGGCGTTTTCGCTCAGAACCATCCGGGCGCTCCGCAGGGCCTGCTCCCCGGAGAGCAGGTTTTGGTCCGTCATGCGGCCCAGGACCTCAGCCAGGGCCGACTTGGCGATTTTCGCGGCCAGCCACGCCATTTCGCAGTACCAGTGCTGTCCGGTCCCCAGCAGGATCTTGTCGTGGGGTGCGCAGCTCAGGGCATCCTCCAGGATGCGCGCGGCCAGAAAGCCCTGCCACAGCTGGGTCTGGCTCAGGTCCAGGTACACATTGGGGAAATTGTAGGCCATCCAGGCGGCGTTGCGGGTGTAGGGAAAACTGCCGTGGAGCAGCACAATCTTGGTTCGGGCAAACCGGGGGCGGTTCAGGAAGGGGGCCATCAGGATGGGATCCAGGGAATAGACCGCAATGCGGGACTTGAACCCGGTAGTCCCGGTATGGAGGTGGACCGGAATATCCAGCTGCCCGCACAGCTCCAGAAGATGGGCGAACACGGCGTAGTAGACTGTGGTTCCGGCTGCCTGCTCCCCGGCCTGGGCCAGCGGGAAGGCGTCCCGGGCCTCCCCGTCCGTCACCTCCCGCACGTCAAAGCCGCACTTCTCGCCGATGTGCCCCTTCAGGCCGGCGAAGCCCTCTGCCGCAGCCCGGCGGACGGCGGCCAGCACATGCTCCAGCAGCTCGTCGTAGCTCGCCGCAGTTTTCAGCCGAGCAAAGAACACGTCCTCGTACCGAAACAGACGGAACACCTTGCAGGGGAAACAGTCCCCCACCGGCTCGCTCATGGGATGCTCGGCGTCCAGCATCGTGCCCACGATATGCTCATCCTCATAGAGCATCCGGGTATACTCCGCCAGCTCCCCCGGGGTCCGGGTGCGGCTGTTCCGGGCCTCGGCCGCTGCCTCCAGGGTAGGGGCGCAGCCGAATTTCTCCGACATGGCGTGTACCAGCATCAGAATCACGCCCTGGCAGGGCAGGTGGCTGACCGCCTGGGGGGAGACGGTCCGGTTCCCGTCCTTCCCCGCCAGGTCCCGCACGCCGTGGTAGTAGTTGACGGCGAACTCCTCCGGCGTTACGCTCAGCTTGTCGGTGAACAGCAGATGGGTGTGGTTGTCAAAATATGCCTCGCTGCTAAAATCAAATTTCACGGGGATCTACCTCACAATAATACTTTCTGTTACTTGCCGGCGGCAGTTTTTCCGGCTTTTTTCTTGGAGATGTACGCGGTGATATAAGGGAAACAGACGCCGGCCACAGTCAGGGCAATCAGCACCCAGTCGATGGGGCTGGAGAAGAACACCCCGTAGCTCCCCCGGGAGAGCTGAAGGGCCCGGCGCATGTTGTTCTCCACCAGCTCGCCCAGGACAAAGCCCAGCACCGCCGCAGGGGGCGCAAAGCCGTAGCGCTTCATCAAAAAGCCCGCCAGGCCGAACACCAGCACCATCCAGGAGGCGAAGATGTCGTTGAGCACGGCGTAAGCGCCCACAAAGGCGAATACCAGAATGGCGCCGGTCAGGTACACCTTGCTGACGGAGGTCAGGCGAATCAGGGGTTTGAGCACCAGCAGGCCCACTGCGGCCAGAACAATCTGGGCCACAAACATGCAGGCCATCAGCCGGTAGGGAATCTCCGGCTCGTTGACAAAGAGCATAGGCCCGCAGGAGATGCCTGCAATCGTAAATCCGGCCATCAGAATGGCGGTAGAGTTGGATCCGGGGATGCCCAGGGCCAGCAGGGGGATCAGGCCGCCGGCGGGGACGCTGTTGTTGGCCGCCTCCGGCGCAGCCACGCCCCGGATGTCGCCGGTGCCGAAGGTCTCGGTGTTCTTGCACAGCATCTTGGTCTCCGAGTAGGCAATCCAGGAGGCGATGGTGGCCCCCGCTCCGGGCAGAGCGCCCACCACCGAGCCCATGGCCCCGCTGGCCAGGACAATGGGGGTACACTGGGCAAACTCCTTCCTGGTGGGATAGGTCATTTTGAACTTCTGCCTGATAACGTCGAACACGTCGCCGTTAAAGACCTGGCGCAGCACCTCGCTGACGGCGAACAGACCCACCATCACGGGAATCATCTCCAGCCCCTCGGACAGACGGTTGATGCCGAAGGTGAAGCGGTGAACCGCTGTAAAGGAGTCCATGCCGATTACCGCCAGAAACAGTCCGAAGACGGCGGAGATAAAGCCCTTGGCCGGGCTCTTGCCCGACACCGCGCCCACCACGCTCAGTCCCATAATGGCCATCCAGAAATACTCCGTGGGGCCGAACCGGAGGGCGAATTTGGACAGGGGAATTACGGTGAATACCAGAATGATAACCGACACCATGCCCCCCAGAACGCCGGCGTACAGGGACATGCACAGGGCCTTTCCGCCCAGCCCCTTGGCGTTCATCTCATAGCCGTCCAGCACGGTGGCCGCCGCCGCGCCGGTCCCGGGGGTCTTAATCAGAATGGCGGGGATGGAACCGCCGTACTCCGCCCCCACGTAGACCGCCGCCAGCATGGGCAGGGAGTACATGGGGTTCATGCCGTAGGTAAAGGGCAGCAGCAGGGACATGGCCACCGAGGCGGAGATTCCGGGGATTGCCCCGCCGATGATACCCCAGACGATGCCGATCAGGATATAAAGGAACGTACTGGGGTTCAGGGCCTGCACCAGCCCTTGGAGAAACAGCTGCATATCCGGGCCTCCTTGTTACAGAATCAGGCTGGGGAGCAGAACGCCCAGCAGCCTGGCGAAGAAGAAGTAGAGCAGCAGGCTGAACCCCGCCGAGTAGGGAACGGCAATTTTCAGGCGGGTTTTCAGCTCCCGCCGGTCAAAGTAAAGGGTCAGGGCCAGCAGAAAGGCAGTAGTGGCCAGTACAAAGCCGATGAGGTTGAACAGGGCCAGATAGACCACGATACACAGTACCAGGTAAAAGAAGGATTTGAACTCCCTCCCGCCCTTGATGGGCTCCGCCGGACCGTTGGAGGTGACCAGCAGCACCATGGAGGGGACGGCAATCAGGGCGGCCAGCAGGCGGGGATACTTGGACGGCCCCACGGTGTCGATGAAGGACTCCGGGAAGGTCCCGGCCTGGAACCAGATAAAGGCCGCAAACGCCAGGCAGACCAGGGCGATAACCCGCTCGCGGTTGAATAATTTTTTCACAGCAGCGCTCCTTCCGTCCGGGCGCGGCTCAGCCGGCCTGTCCGGTCAGCGCCGCCATATTGTCGTTCACTGTGGCCGCGATGGCGTCGTAAGAGTTCAGAAATTCGTCTCCGGTCTGGAGCACCGGGTCGATGGCCACCGACTCCAGATAGGCCATGAATTCCTCGCTCTCATAGGCCTGGGCAAACACCTCATAGATGCGCTCCGCCAGGGCGGGGTCGGTGCCCTCGGGGGCGGCGATGCCGCGGGGACGCTCAAAGATGAAGTCGTAGCCCTGCTCCAGGGTCGTGGGGACGTCCAGGGCGTTGCGCTCCTTGGACAGCAGGCACAGCAGCTTCAGCTCTCCGGCGTCCACCTGGGCCGCCATGTCGCCGTACTCGCCCACCGCCACGTCCACAAAGCCGCCCAGCACGGCCACCAGGGAATCCGAGCCGGTCTCGTACACCACCCGGTTGACCTCCACGCCGGCCTTGTTAATCAGGGCCACCGAGCAGATGGTGCTGGCGCTGGTGGGGGCGGCGGTGGCCCAGCTGAGCTGTCCTGGGTTGGCTTTGCAGTAGTCCATCAGCTCCTCCAAATTGTTGTAGGGGGCGTCGGCCTTGCAGTAGATGTACTGGGGGTCCATGCCCATGCCGATGACGTAGTCAAAGCCGGCATATTTGACCGGGGAGCCGCCGATGATGTCCGCCGTCACGACGGTGGAGCTGAGACAGGCCAGGGTGTAGCCGTCCGCCGCAGACCTCTGCACCTTGCTCCACGCGGTGGCGCCGGTGGGATCCACCAGGTTCTCAATCAGCAGCTTGTGCCCGTTGAGCTTTCCGTCCAGGGCAGAGGCCAGCTGGCGCAGGAAGATGTCCCCTCCGGAACCGGCCTTGGTGTAGTAGATTACGGTGATGTCCTTCTCCGGCCAGCCGGAGTAGTCGGCCGCCGGGGCGCCGCTCTGGGCCGGAGAAGCGCCGGGCGCCGGAGACGGCTGGGCAGGTGGAGCGGAGCTGTTCCCGCAGCCGGCCAGCCCCAGGGCCAGCGCGGCGGCAAGGGCCAGGGATGCGAGCTTTTTTGTTGCTTTCATGCTTTTCTCCTCCTCAGTTCGGAAACGATTTGTATATATCGCTCCCTTTGTGCCCTCTATCATACTTGAGCGGACTGTCAAATACAAGCCGCCCGCCGCCGCCAAAAAACGGCAAATTCCGGCTTTCCTATCAGGAATTTTTATATTATAATAGGGGGAGGGGCGGTGCGCCCGCCCCTCCGTCCCCGGTCTCCGAATCGGGCCGCGGACGCAAATATATCAAAATATTTGATAGGTCAGGAGGCCGCGCCTTGAAGCTTCAGGTTATTCAGCTGTTCCTCAGCATTGCGGAAACCGGATCCTTTGCCTCCGCCGCCCGCCAGCAGCACGTCAGCCAGCCCTCGGTGAGCATGACCATCGCCGCCCTGGAGGAGCAGCTGGGCTGCCCGCTCTTCATCCGCACCAAGGGACAGCACTCCCGCCTGCCGCTGACCCGGGAGGGAGAAATCTTTCGGGAGTACGCCGAACAGTATCTGGACAGCTACAGCAGGCTCCTGATCGCCCTGGCGCAGGAGCAGTCCTTCCCCCCCTTTGTCATGGCCTCTTCTCCCACTCCCGGCTCCACCCTGCTGCCTCCGCTGATGCAGGCGTTCCACAAGGATTACCCCAGCATCCACTGTACCGTCCAATCCCACCCGGGGCGGGAGCTGCTCAGCCGCCTGCTCCATCGGGAGTATGAGCTGTTCATTACGGGGATGCCGGTACAGGGACCGGATATTGTCGCCGAGCCCTTCTTTTACGACCCAATGGAGCTGATTTGCCCCGCCTCCATGAACCTGGGCAGCACCATCACTCTGAAACAGCTGCAAAAGCTGCCCCTGATTACCCGAAACGAGAAGTGCAGCACCACCCAGCGTCTGATTGCGGCGCTGGATCAGCTGGGGGTGCCGCTGTCCGAAATGAATATCACCCTTCAGGTGTACGGAAATTCCGACGTACTCCAGGCGGTGGCCATGGGGTCGGGGGTAGGCTTTATCACCCGCTCCCTGCTGGCCACCAGCTCCGAACAGCGGCAGAAGGTAACCACTGTGGCCGTGAAGCGGCTGAAGATAGACCGGAACCTGCATCTGGTCAGGCTGCGCAGTGAGGGGCTCTCCCCCGGCGGGCAGATTTTTTGGGACTATGCCAGGGAACTGCGCTGGCGGAAAAATACGTTTGTCTACAACACCCTGCCCCTCCCGTGAAAAAAGCGCTCCGGCGGACCGCCCCTCCCCCACGGGGAAGAGCGGTCCGCCGGAGCGCCGTGCATGTTCCGGGATTTCGGAGCCTGTATCCACAACCTCAAACGCGCGCCTGGGCGGGCCTCTTCCCGCCACACTGCGTTCCGTTTTTTGGAATACACAAGGTATCCCTTCGGAAATGCGCCCTGACCGGCGGAAAAATTCCTCATCCAGGCATTGTTTTCGGTTATGGATACAGATCCTCAGTCCCGCGGCTTTCGGTAAAAGTTTCCGGTAATCTGGTCGGTTTTCATGGCGTTGATGAAGGCTCCGGGGACGGCCCTGCGGATGGAGGCGGACAGGCGGCGGGCCTGGCTGCCCTCCACTACGGTGTAAATCAGGGTGCGCTCCTTTCCGTCGTACAGGCCCACGCCGTGGAACAGGGTGGCGCTGTGCCGGGTGTCCTGAATCAGCTGGCAGACGGCGGCGGCTTTTTCCCGCTGGGCCACAATCAGCAGGGTGGTGCGCTTGTTGCTGGGGTCCAGCAGCTTCACGGTCTGGGTGGAGGTGAACTGGAAAAAGATGGAGTACAGCGCCTTGTCCCAGCCGAACAGCGCCCCGGAAATCATCAGCATCACCACGTTGGCCCCCAGGATATAGTTCCAGGCGTCCACGTTCAGCCGCTCGGACAGGGCGATGGAGATAAAGTCCGTACCGCCGCTGGTTGCCCCGCCCCGCAGGCACAGGCTGACGGCCAGGCCGTTAATCATGCCGCCGAACACGGAAATCAGCAAAATATCGTCGGTGATGGGCATGGCGGGGATGGCGTCGGTGAGGATGCTGCTGAGCACAATGACCACGCAGGAGAACACAGTAAAGCGCCGCCCAATCAGCCGGTAGCTGACCGCCGCCGGCACGGCGTTCAGGGCGAAGTTGATGACCGAAAAGGGGATGGCGATGCCGAAATAGCGCTGAGCCACCCGCTGAAGCAGCAGGGTCAGGCCGTTGAAGCCACCGGGGACCAGGTCGCCGGCCTGGATGAAGCTCTTCAGGTTCAGGGCGATGATGGCCGAGGCGGCCGCCATCAGAATCAGCCGCAGGACGTCCTCCCGCAGCTGGGCCGGGGAGAGGGCCGGTTTGTTTTTCATCATGGACGGGCGCTCCTTTTCCGAAACAGGCCCGGTTCCGCCGCCCGCCCTTTGGCGCGGGACGCGCGGCCGCCGGGGCCGGAAGAGATTTCCTGTTATTATAGCAGAGAAGTCCGTCAAGGGGAAGAGTTCCCGGAAAATTTTTTGTATTTTTCCTTTTTCTTCCATCCCAATTATGACGTTTTTATTAAAATTGCGTCCTCCCCCTGTTATCGGCAGAATACCTTTTGACTTTTCCTGCAAAAGACGCTACAATAGGGATAAGATTACCCTCTGCACAGGGCCGGCCGCGCCGCGGGCGGCCCAAGGGAGAGGAGAAAGCAAAGGAGACCATTATGAAAAAAGGATTCAGGACTGCTGTTGCGGCGGCGCTGGGCTGCTGCCTGCTGACCGTCAATGTCCCGGCGGCCACGGTCACCTTCACTGACGTGACCTCTTCAAACCCCCTCTACTCCTTCATCACCCGGGCCGCCAGCGAGGGGCTCATCAGCGGCACGGGCAACGGAAAATACGACCCCTCCAGCCCCCTTCAGAACGCCCAGTTCATCTCCATGGTGTGCAAGCTGTTCTACCAGACCGAGGTGGACGCCTTCCAGAACACCTATCAGCCCACCAACAACTGGTGGCGCTCCTGCATGGAGGTGGCCAACACCAAAAAGCTGCTCACCGGCACCACCGTGGGCGACTCCCGCCAGACCGCAGGGGCCTGGAACATCTCCGTGGTGGAGTCGCCCATCAACCGCTACGACATGGCCCAGATTATCCATAACCTTTCCACCCAGCAGGGCTTCTCCGCCCCCACCGCCGCGGAGCTGAACGCCGCCCGGAACCGGATTACGGACTGGGACCAGATTCCCGCCAAGTACCAGACCGCCGTGTCCAGCGCCTACGCCCGGGGCTACCTCAGCGGCATGAGCGACGGCACCTTCTCCGGCAGCAGCAGCTTCCTGCGGGACCAGGGCGCGGTGGTCCTGTGCCGCCTGCTGGACGCCAAGGGGACCATCAGTTCCCCCACCTACACCAACACCACCAATCTGGTCAACGGCAAGGCCCCCACTGAGGAGAACGTGGTCAGCGCCCTGACCGCCCTGCAGAAGGAGTTCCCCAAGGGCTATGTCTGGGACGTCCGCACCCTCTACCAGTCCCCGGTTCTGGGACGCTCCAAGGGGAGCGAGGCCTTCGCCTACATGCTGGCCGACCGGGTGTTCGGCAATCTGGGGCTGACCGCCACCACCGCCGAAAAGCTCAAGCCCGGCGATGTGATCCTCTTCAGCTCCAGCTATACCTACGCCGTGGTTACCGACGTGTATAACGGCCAGTACGACTACGTGTCCTGCACCTCCAACGGATCTGTCTCCTGGACGGGCCACGGAAACATCAGCGACCTGACCAAGCAGGACGTGATCTACTCCCGCTACAAGGGCACCGGCTCCTATTCCTCCGCCAGCAACAGCGTCCTGTCCGACGGCAGCGCCGCCACCGAGAAGAACGTCTCCAGCCTGCTGGACACCTTCGAGCGCAAGCGCTACGGCGACGGCGACGTGTGGGACGACAGCTACTCCTCCGCCGCCTTCAGCAGCAAGAAGTTCACCGGAAGCCAGGGCTTTGCCTACTACCTCAGCGACTACATCTTCGGCGACCTGCCCATCTCTGACACCATCAAGGGCTCCAAGAGCGCCGACGTGCAGGTGGGCGACGTCATCTACCTGTATGAGGAGGACCTCTACGGCGTGGTCACCGGCGTCAGCAGTTCCAAGATCGACTACGTCACTGTGGACAGCTGGGACGAGGTGGACTGGAGCAACTCCGTCAATTTCTCCAACCTGACCACCAGCGACCGCATCTACACCCGCTACCCCGACGGGAAATCCAGCGGCAGCTCCTCTTCCGGCAACAGCAAAACCGGCACCCTGACCAACGGGAAGTCCGCCACTGAGTCCAATGTCTCCAGCCTGCTGAAGACCTTCCTGGCGGAAGAGTACGGCGACGGCGACACCTGGAAGGACACCGAGACCTATAAGTCCACCGCCTTCTCCAAGAATTCCGTCAAGGGCAACCAGGCCTTCGCCTACTACCTCAGCGACTACATTTTCGGCGACCTGGACGTTGAGACCACCAGCAAAAACGACCTCCGGGTGGGCGACGTGGTATACAAGAGCGACTGGGGCGAGTATCTGGTGGTCACCTCCGTCCCCACCACCTCCTCCGGCAGTCTGGGCTATGTGGAGACCTTCAACGGCAAGGTGGACGAGAGCACCATGAAGTTCAGCGATCTGACCAGCAGCGACAAGTTCTACACCCGCTACCCCGACGGCGGCAGCTCCTCCGGCAGCAATAAAACCGACACCCTGTCCAACGGAAAGTCCGCCACCGAGTCCAACGTCTCCAGCCTGCTGAAAATCTTCCAGCGGGACGAGTACTCCGACGGCGACTCCTGGAGCACCACCAAGACCTACAAATCCACCCCCTTCTCCAGCAAAACCGTCAAGGGCAGCCAGGCCTTCGCCTACTACCTCAGCGACTATATCTTTGACAGCCTGGAGGTCTCCAAAACCAACCGGAATAACCTGCGGGTGGGCGACGTGGTGTATATCTACGACTGGGACGAGTACGTGGTGGTCACCTCCGTCTCCTCCAGCTCCATGGGCTATATCGGGGCCTCCAACGGCAAGGTGTATACCGACACGATGAAGCTCAGCGGGCTGGGTAGCCAGGACCTGTGCTACACCCGCTACCCCTCCGGCAGCTCCGGCAGCTCCAACCGCACCGACCGGCTGGCCGACGGCAGCACCATCACCGCCAAGAACGTGGCCAATCTGCTGAGCGACGTGGTGGACGACATGGACGACGTCTCCACCTGGAGCACCACCAAAAGCTACTCCACCAGCCTGTTCGGCAGCTGCAAGGGCGCCAAGGCCTTTGCGGGCGACCTCAGCGACCAGGTCTTCGGCGACCTGGACTCTAACACCCACACCGACCCGGACGACCTGAAGGTGGGCGACGTCATCCTGCTGGACAAAATCGACCACCCCGACTCCGATTACACCTACATCGTGGTCCTCTCCGTTACCAGCACTCAGTTTACCTTCGCCGGCGTGGACCGCTACAACGACGTCACCTGGGACAGCCGGATGCGGCTGGATAAGCTGACGGAATACGACACCATCTACACCCGCTACTGATTTCCCCGAAACGCACGGCGGCAGGCCCTCTCGGGCCTGCCGCCGGCCTGTTTTTCCGCCGGTCCGGAAAACCGCCCCGCCCCGACGGGCCTCCGCCGCCCTTGGCGCAGGACGGCCCCGCAGCTTCCCGTTTTCCATCCCCCCGGAAAGTCAGGACCACCCGTAAAACGGGTGGCCTGCACTCGCCCTATAAGGGCGTGATATTGGCCGCGCCTCAAGGCGCGGTGAAACGGTCTGCCGACCGC
>JAAWHL010000052.1 GCA_022795855.1 Lawsonibacter sp. | reverse complement strand
CAGATTCGGGGGGCGGCGGTCACCGGCTACGGCGAGGATTTGATTCAAAACGCCTTCTCCTGCGACCTGGGGCTGGTGGAGACGGTGGCCCACTACAAGGCCGCCGCCCACTTCAGCCCGGAGGTGGACTTCATCATCGACATCGGCGGCCAGGATATGAAGTGCTTCAAAATCCGGAACGGCGCGGTGGACTCCATCCTGCTCAACGAGGCCTGCTCCTCCGGCTGCGGCTCCTTTATCGAGACCTTCGCCAAGGCCCTGGGGTACGATATCGCCGGCTTCTCCCAGATGGGCCTGCTGGCCAAAAAGCCGGTGAACCTGGGCTCCCGGTGCACGGTGTTCATGAACTCCAGCGTCAAGCAGGCCCAGAAGGACGGGGCCGGGGTGGAGGACATCTCCGCCGGGCTGTCCATCTCCATTGTGAAAAACGCCATTTACAAGGTAATCCGGGCCGCTGGGCCCGACGACCTGGGCCGGCATATCGTGGTCCAGGGGGGCACCTTCCTGAACGACGCGGTGCTGCGGGCCTTCGAGCAGGAGCTGGGCCGGAACGTGACCCGCCCCGCCATTGCGGGGATTATGGGCGCCTTCGGCGCGGCCCTGGCCGCCCGGGACCTAGGGCTGGAGAAAAGCGCCCTGCTCCCCCCCGCCGCCCTGGAGAAATTCACCCACACCGCCAGGCCCGCCAGCTGCGGGCTGTGCACCAACCACTGCTCCCTGACGGTGAACACCTTCGACGGGGGGCGGCGCTTCCTGTCGGGCAACCGCTGCTCCCGCCCCCTGGGGGAGGAGCCCCGCCGCCTGCCCGACCTGATGCGGTACAAGTACGAGAAGCTCCGGGCCCTCCAGGGCCTGGGGGAGGGCAGCGGCGCCCGGGGGAAAATCGGAATCCCCTTCGGCCTGAACATGTACGAGAACCTGCCCTTCTGGTTCGCCTTCTTCACCAAGCTGGACTTTCAGGTGGTCCTCTCCCCCGAATCCTCCCGGAAGCTGTATCTGAAGGGCCAGCGCACCATCCCCTCGGACACGGTGTGCTATCCGGCCAAGCTGCTCCACGGCCATACCGAGGCCCTGGCGGAGGCCGACGTGGACGCCGTCTGGTATCCCTGCATGTCCTACAACAGCGACGAGGGCATTGGCGACAACCACTACAACTGCCCCGTGGTGGCCTATTACCCCGAGCTGCTGGCCGCCAACCTGCCCTCCCTGAAGCGGGTGCGGTTCCTGAACCCCTACGTGGGCCTGTGGCGGCGCAGGGACTTTGAAAAGCGCATTTCCAAGCTGATGCAGGATGAGTTCGGCGTCCCGAAGCAGGAGACCCGGGAGGCCGTCCAGGCGGCCTACGCCGCCTACGAGGCCTATGTGGAGGACGTGCGGGCCACCGGGAAGGAGTACATCGAGTACGCCCGGGCCCACGGCCTGAACATCATCGTGGCCTGCGGGCGGCCCTACCACATCGACCCGGAAATCAACCACGGCATCAACGACCTGATTACCTCCTTCGGCTTTGTGCTGGTGACCGAGGACGCCCTGAGCTTCCTGGAGGGCTACGCCCCCCGGAAGGTGCTCAACCAGTGGACCTTCCAGAGCCGGATGTACAACGCCGCCCGGTATGTATGCACCCAGCCGGACATGCAGGTGGTGCAGCTGGTGTCCTTCGGCTGCGGCACCGACGCCATCACCACCGACGAGCTGCGCTCCATCCTGGAGGAGGGGGGCAAGCTCTACACCCAGCTGAAAATTGACGATATCAGCAACCTGGGGGCGGTGAAAATCCGCATCCGCTCCCTGATTGCCGCCATTGAGGCCAGAAAACAGCCGTAAAGGGCCGGGCCCCGCCCCGCCCTGTCATCCGCCGGCCCGTGCAAGCGCGCACAGGCCTATGAAAGGAGTTTCCGCCATGGCAAAATTGGTTTACGACGGCGCCGGCCGCCTGCTCTTCACCAAGGAGATGAAGCGGGAGTACACCATTCTCATGCCCCAGATGCTGCCCGTGCATTTCGGGATGTTCCAGCGGCTTTTGCAGCTGGAGGGGTATCGGGTGGATATGCTGACCACCAACCACCGGGGCATTGTGGAGGAGGGCCTGAAGTACGTCCACAACGACACCTGCTACCCCGCCCTGCTGGTCATCGGCCAGCTGATTGACGCAGTGAAGCACGGGGGCTACGACCCCCACAAGGTGGCCCTGTTCATCACCCAGACCGGCGGCGGCTGCCGGGCCAGCAACTACATCCACCTGCTGCGCAAGGCCCTGGAGAAGGCGGGGCTGGCCTATGTCCCCGTCATCTCGGTGAACCTGTCGGGGCTGGAGAAAAACCCCGGCTTCTCCCTGACCCTGCCCCTGCTGCGCAGGCTGGTGTACGCCATGATGTACGGCGACCTGATTGTCAACGCCGCCAACCAGGTCCGCCCCTACGAGAAGGAGAAGGGCGCCGCCGACGCCATGACGGACCGCTGGCAGGGAAAGCTGATTGAGGGCTTCCAGCGGGGCAAGGGCATGAGCCGGCCCCAGATGCGGAAAACCTTTGACGCCATCTGCGCCGATTTCGCCTCCATCCCCGTCACCGGGGAGGAGAAGGTGCGGGTCGGCGTGGTGGGGGAGATTTATGTGAAATTCTCCCCCCTGGGCAACAACAACCTGGAGGACTTCCTCCTGTCCGAGGGGGCCGAGCCGGTTGTGCCCGGGCTGACCGATTTTATGATCTTCAAGATTTACAACCGGGTGGCCGACGTGGAGCTGTACGGCGGAAAATGGATCAAAAAGGCCGCCTGTCAGGCGTTTATGAAGTACATCGAGGGCTGCCAGAAGGACATGATCGCCGCCCTGGAGCGCTCCGGGCGCTTCCGCGCCCCCGGGACCTTCCAGGACCTGCACCGCTCCGTCCAGGGCTACCTGGGCGACGGCAACAAAATGGGCGAGGGCTGGCTGCTCACCGCCGAGATGCTGGAGCTGATTCACACCGGCACCCCCAATATCGTCTGCACCCAGCCCTTCGGATGCCTGCCCAACCACATCGTGGGCAAGGGAATGCTCCGCAAGCTGAAGGACGACTACCCGATGAGCAACATAGTGGCCATCGACTACGACCCCGGAGCGACCAAAATCAACCAGGAAAACCGCATCAAGCTGATGCTGGCCAACGCCCGGGCCCTGAAAAATCAGGCCCCGGAGGAGTCCGCCGCCCCCGCAGCCCCCTCCGCCCCCAAGCTGCGTACCGGAAATATGGTGGCCGCGGCCATGCGCTGAAGAGGTAAGCTCCCCTGTTCCGCCCGAACAGGGGAGCTTTTTTGGCCGGGGTGCGCCGCGGCCGCCCCGCCCGCGTCAAGGAGGAGGCAGGAAGCGCGGGGGGTGGGCTCTGCCCCGCATACAGCGCCCCCTATTTCCGATACCACTGCAACGACGCCCGGTCGCCGGTCACCTTCAGCAGGACAGCGGAGACGGCCAGGTCGGAGAGGACCAGGGCGGCCATGGACAGGGTGACGGGCACGGGGACGGCGGAGACCCAGGCACGGACGGCGGGGTGGACGAAATGGACCAGGGGCAGGGAGAGCGCCGCCCAGGCCAGGGAGAAGGGCAGGCATACCCGGCCCTGGAGGCTGCCGGGCAGGCCGGTATAGTCCCAGAAGGAGACCCCTAGAAAGGTCTCGTACCACCAGCCCACGGCGTATTCCACCGCGGTGGCGGCGGCCCCGCCCAGGAGAAAAAGCCTGGCGGGGTGGTTCCCCGCCAGGGGGGCCAGCAGCAGGATTGCCCCCGCCCCCAGGCCGTACACCGGGCACAGCGGGAGCAGCAGCAGGCATTTCCGGTCGGGCCGCCCGCCGCTGGCGCGGGCAAAGGCCGCCTCCAGCAGGAACCCGAAGAAGCTGTAAATAACAAAATACCAGAACCAGACCACGGGAATCATCCCTCCTATCCTCTTTTCCTAGGATAGCGGGCGGGAGGGATTTCATGCGCGAAAAATTTTCCCTGAAAATTTTTCGGCAAAGGCGGGATTTTCCGCCGTCCGGCGGGGTACATAGGGTGAAGCGCTTCCAGGCGTAGGACGGAACATTGACAGTGGAGCGTGCGGCCCGTCGGCGGGGCCCGGGTGACCCTCCACGACACCCCCTGTGCCGTCACCCTGCGCGGCGGGACTGTCCCGGAGCTGCCTAGGCGGCTTGAGCCGTCACTTTTCCGCAATCAGGAGATAGCGGTGGATGGTCCCCCGGACGTACCCGTCCCGGCCGATGCGCTCCTGCATGGCGCACAGCCGCTCAAAGCACCGCTCCACGGAAAAGCCGGGGAACTCCCACTCAATCACCCGGGCAAACCAGACAAAGGCCCCTGTATCATAGAAGAAAATGGGCCGGAAGGCCTCCTCCCCCCGGAGGATATGAAAGCCCGCCTCCTCAAACACCCTGCACTGCTCCGCCAGGTTCAGGTGGGGGAAGGGCTTTTCCGTCCCGGGGAGCACCATTTCCACCAGGTCCCGGTCGTTCTCCCCGCCCACCTGCTGGGTGAGGAATACCCCGCCCGGCTTCAGCAGGCGGTACAGCTCGCCGGCATGGAAGCTCCCGTGGCGGTTGAGGATGAGGTCAAAGGACCCGTCGGGAAAGGGGAGGACCTCCGGGCCGGCGCAGGCCCGGAAGTCAATGCCCAGGGGAAGGAGGGTCCGCCGGCAGAGCTCCACGTTGGGCGGGTAGCCCTCCGTGGCGGCCGTCCGGGAGAACGGGTGGCCCAGGGAGAGCAGGAACTCTCCGCCCCCGGTTTCGCAGTCCAGCAGGGCCGCGCCGGGGGTCAGGTATTCCCGGACGGCGGCCCGGTAGTCCCAGGGCAGGTCGTGCTCCGACCGATAGCGGCCCTGAATGTGGGAGAAGTCCCACCCGCGGATGTGGGCCCGGCGCTCCTCCTCCAGCCAGGCCGCCTTCCATTCCCGGCGCTCCATAGACGCCCTCCCTCCGGCTGATTTGCTCCATTCTACCACGCCGGGCCCCGGCGGCGCAAGGGGAAGGGGAAATTTTCGCCGCCTCTTGCCGCCAAAGGGGCCGCGTGGTATACTGGTGGCATCAACCCAAGGGAAGGCGGCGGTACCGTGATAAACACCACACTGTGCTACATTGAGCGGGACGGGGCGTATCTGATGCTCCACCGGGTGAAGAAGGAGAACGACCTGAACCGGGACAAGTGGATTGGGGTGGGCGGCAAGTTCGAGCCCGGTGAGAGCCCGGAGGAGTGCCTGCTGCGGGAGGTCCGGGAGGAGACCGGCCTGACGCTGACCGACTGGCGGTTCCGGGGGATTGTCACCTTTGTATCCGACCGCTGGCCCACGGAGTATATGCACCTGTTCACCGCCGGCGGCTTCACCGGCCGGCTGCGGGAGTGCGGCGAGGGGGTGCTGGAGTGGGTCCCCCGGGAGAGGCTGCCGGCCCTGCCCCACTGGGAGGGGGACGCCATTTTTCTGGACCTGCTCGCCCGGGACGCCCCCTTCTTCTCCCTGAAGCTGCGCTACGAGGGGGAGCGGCTGGCGGAGGCGGCGCTGGACGGGAAACCCATCAAAGGAGGAAGAGAGCCATGACTGTCACCCTGAAAAACGAGCTGCTCACGGTGGAAATTGAGGACACGGGGGCTCAGCTGGCCTGTATCCGGGACAAAAACGGGACAAACTACCTGTGGCCGGGCAACCCCAAGGTCTGGCCCCGGCGCGCACCGCTGCTGTTCCCCTTTGTGGGGCGGCTGCGGGAGGGCCGGTACGTTCTGGAGGGGCAGACCTATACCGCCTCCATTCACGGCTTCTGCCGGGACGCGCTGTTTTCCGCCAGTCAAAAGGGGCCGTCAGAGGCCTCCTTCCGTCTGGAGGACAGCCCGGAGACCCGGGAGGCCTATCCCTTCGCCTTTGCCCTGACGGTGACCTACCGCCTGGAGGGAAACCGGCTGACCAAGTCCCACCGGGTGGAGAACCGGGACGTCCGCCGGATGTACTACGAGCTGGGGGGCCACGACGGATACCGCGTGCCCCTCTCCCCCGGCGAGGCCCTGGAGGAGTATGCCGTCCGCCTGCCCGGGCTGGCGGAGATTTGCCCCTACGGCATGGACGAGGCGGGCATTCTCACCCCCAAAGGCCGGGTGTTCCCCCTGGAAAACGGGCGCATTTCCCTCACCCCCGCCGTCTACGGCCTGGACACCGTCATCCTGGACCGGTTGCCCTGCCGCCGGGCGGTGCTGGCGGACGGCCGGGACCGCCCCAGAATCACGGTGGAGTTTGAGGATTTCCCCTGCCTGGGGATCTGGCGGGCGGACAAGCCGGGCGCGGACTATATCTGCATTGAGCCATGGACCTCCCTCCCCGACGCCCATTTCGCCGGCCGCGCCCTCCCCGAGAAAATCGGGGTGCGCGCCCTGGAACCGGGACAGGAGGAGACGCTGTCCTTCTCCACGGTCTTCCACACTGATTTTGATCAATGAAGCGGAGCAGATTCTTCGGAAGAGCGATTGCTATTTCTACCGGCAGGAGACCTATGACAGGGGGGAGACGGCGGGCCGCATGTACGCAGAGCGGCGGAACATGGGGGCGCCGCCGGAGCCGGTTCCCTGCCGCCCCCGATACGGCCGGCCCATGGCCGCGAATCTGCGGCCGGGGCGCTTGCCGGGCGGTCTGCGGCTGTCGATGGGGATATCGGCGAAGCCCGGCGCTGCCGGCGGAGCCGGGGCGCTGTCAGGGCGCCTGAAAACCGGCGGGGCGTCCGCACCGCAGCCTTCAGGCCAATCCTTCCCGCCGCATAAAAGCCCGTTCCCCGTCCGGAAAAGCGGACGGGGAACGGGCTTTGTGAAAAGGGGGATGAAAGGGAATTGAATTGGGGGGATCAGAAGATACCCTGAGCCATCATGGCGTCGGCAACCTTCTGGAAGCCGGCGATGTTGGCGCCGGCCACCAGGTCGTAGCCCAGGCCATAGCGCTCGGCGCACTCCACGGAGGAGTTGTAGATGTTCTTCATGATGGCGTGCATCTTCTCGTCCACTTCCTCAGCGGTCCAGTACAGGCGCTCGGCGTTCTGGGCCATCTCCAGGGCGGACACGGCCACGCCGCAGGCGTTGACGGCCTTGGAGGGCGCGATAACCATGTGCTTCTGCCCCTTCAGGAACTCCAGGGCGTCGTTGGTGGTGGGCATATTGGCCACCTCGATGTAGTACTTGATGCCGCTGGCGGCAATCTTCTTGGCGGAGTCCATGTTGACGTCGTTCTGGGTGGCGCAGGGCATCATGATGTCCACCTTGTCGCTGCCCAGGCCCCAGGGCTTTTCGCCGGCGTGGAACTCGCAGCCAAACTTGTCGGCGTAGTCCTGCACCTTGTCGCGGCCGGAGGCGCGCATCTGGAGGACGTAGTCGATCTTCTCGTCGGTGGTGATGCCGTCGGGATCATAGATGTAGCCGTCGGGGCCGGACATAGCCACGACCTTGCCGCCCAGCTCGGCGGTCTTGCGGATGACGCCCCAGGCCACGTTGCCGAAGCCGGAGATAGCCAGGCGCTTGCCCTCGATGGTCTCGCCCTCGTGCTTCAGGACCTCGACCAGATAGTACACAGAGCCAAAGCCGGTGGCCTCGGCGCGCATGATGGAGCCGCCGGTGGAGACGGCCTTGCCGGACAGAGCGCCGAACTCGGAGGCGCCCACCAGGCGGCGGTACTGGCCGTACATGTAGCCAATCTCACGGCCGCCGCAGCCCAGGTCGCCGGCGGGGCAGTCGATGTCCTGGCCGATGTGGCGGTACAGCTCGGTCATATAGGCCTGGCAGAAGCGCATGACCTCGCCGTCGCTCTTGCCGCGGGGGTCAAAGTCGGAGCCGCCCTTGGCGCCGCCGATGGGCAGGCCGGTCAGAGCGTCCTTGTAGACCTGCTCGAAGCCCAGGAACTTGATGATGGACAGGTTGACGGAGGGGTGGAAGCGCAGGCCGCCCTTGTAGGGGCCCAGAGCGCCGTTGTACTGCACGCGGTAGCCGCGGTTGACCTGGTACTTGCCCTGGTCGTCCAGCCAGGTGACGCGGAACTCGATGACCCGCTCAGGCTCGATCATGCGCTCCAGCAGGGAGGCCTCCTCATACTCGGGGTGGGCGTCGATGACGGGGGCCAGGGAGGTCAGGACCTCCTCTACGGTCTGCAGGAACTCGGGCTCGCCGGCATTCTTCTGACGGCACTCTTCCAGGACGCGGTCAATGTACTTGCTCATTGGAATCATTCCTCCTGATTTAATATGTTCGGGTGCGGATGTGACAGAAACCTTTCAAACCGGATTCCGCCATCCCCTCTTCATGTATAATCATAACATAAAAACCCTGGGAGTAAAGCATGTTTTTTGTGGAGGTGACTACAACGAAAAAGCTGTGGTAAAATTTTCTCCCGGGAAACCGGGGAGGAATTCCGGAGAAAAAAGAGAAAAACCGCCGCAGTTTTGGAAAAACCGAGGCGGTTTTGCAGAGAATGCAGGAAATCAGTCAAAGGCCAGCCCCAGATAGCCCTCCGCGGACCAGTCCCACCGGGCCTCCAGCCCGGGGTAGAGCCACTGGAGCATCCCGAATTCAGTCCCCGGCCCCGGGACGCGGGCCGCGCCGCTCCAGCCGGGGAGCAGGTTTTTCAGGCAGGGGAGCACCAGCGCCCGGGCCCCGGGACAGCCCAGCAGCTCCTTGACCAGCAGCGCGCCGCCCTCCCCGCCCTCGGCGCACAGAAGGGCGGGCCCCGCCGCCGTCCGGGCCAGGTACAGCCCGCCGCCGGAGAGCCGGCAGCAGCCGGCCTGATAGGCCAGCGCGTCCGCCGGGTAGACGATGTGGAGCAGGCCGGCCAGCAGCTCCTCCCGCACCCGGCCGTACTCCTCCGGGGAGAGGGGCTCCAGGGGGAAGGAGGGCTCCGCCGCGGCCGGGGCGGGGGCCGGCGTCAGCCGGGTGTGGGTGAAGCACTCCCGAAAGCCGTTCCGGGCGAAAAACCGGTGGAGGGAGGGCTCGGCGGGGACGGTGGTCATGGCCTGGCAGCCCTGCTCCTCCCGCAGATAGAAGGCGGCGTACTTCAGAAGGGCCCCGGCCAGCCCCCGGCCCCGGGCGTCCGGATGGGTGGCCACGGCGTAGAGATAGCCCGCCTTCCACCGCTCCCGCCCGGGCTCGGCCAGGGCGCTGTCAAACCAGGCGGTCATGGCCAGGACGGTTCCCGCCTCCTCCAGCACCAGCACCCGCTCCGGGCGGTAATAGGTCTGATAGAAGTTGTCCAGGTAATCCCCGCCGTCCCCGAAGGCCAGCGCCCACAGCTCCCGCTGGCGCGGGACGTCCTCCGGAACCGAGGGACGCATATGAATCATGGTACTCTCCTCCCTGCCGGGGGCCGGGGCCCCCGGCAATTCCGCCGCCCGGAGGCGGCGAAATCACATGTGAAAAGGGCCCTTCAGTATCCGGGATACACGTCGCTCTTTTTGGGCATAATGATGGCACAGATTACATAGGCCCAGAATCCCAGGGTGCCGCAGAAGGCGGCAACGACCCAGGCCACCCGCACCAGGGTGGGGTCGATGTCAAAGTACTCCGCGATGCCGCCGCAGACGCCGCACACCATGCGGCAGCCGCCCTCGGTTTTATACAGTCTCTTTTTGTCCATTTATGTCCGCTCCAATCATCAGAATATTTTGGGGTTCTTCCGCTGGTACTTAGGATACTACGCAGCAGATAAAAAAATCATAGGAAAAAGATTAAAACAAGATAAAACTTGGAATCTGCATCCATAACTGAGCAGGCGCCTGGACGGGGGGTTCCGCCAGGCACGGCGCATTCCCGCAGAAACCCTTTGCGGATTTCAAAAAATGGGACGCGCTGCGGCGGGGAAAGGCCCGCCCGGGTGTGAATGCAGGCGCTTAACGGCGCGGCGGGCGGCGGGGCTTCCTACGTCTCCTTCGCGGCCACCAGGTCCCCCCGCTCGTTGAAGTGGACGGCGCGGATCCTGTTTCCGGTATTCCGGGCGATTTCGTCCAGCCGGACCCCCTCGGTGACGGAGGCGACCAGGGAGAAGGCCACGCCGTGGCGCTTGGCCCGGCCGGTGCGGCCGATGCGGTGGATATAGTACTCGTTCTCGTCGGGGACGTCGTAGTTGAACACCGCGTCCACGTCGTCAATATCCAGGCCCCGGGCGGCCACGTCGGTGGCGGCCAGCACCCTGAGCCGCCCGTCCCGGAACTTCTGGAGGGTCCTCTCCCGCACCCGCTGCTGAATGTCTCCGTGGATGGCCTCGCAGGAGATATGGCGCATGGACAGCAGGCCGGCCAGCCGGTCGGTCATATTTTTGGTGTTGCAGAAGGCGATGACCCGGTCGTACTCCCCCAGCTCCAGCAGCTGGGCCAGCACCTCCGCCTTGCGGCCCCGGTCCACCTCCAGCCGGTACTGGACGATGTCGGGCTTGTTCTGCTCGTCGGCCCGGACGGTGATTTCCACCGGGTCCCGCTGGTAGACCCAGGAGATGTCCAGCACCTCCCGGGAGATGGTGGCCGAGAACAGCCCCAGGTTGCGCCGCTTGGGCATCAGGTCCAGAATGCGGGTGACGTCCCGGACAAAGCCCATGTCCAGCATCCGGTCGGCCTCGTCCAGCACCACCGTGTCCACCCGGTCCAGGCGGACGGTGTGCCGCTTCACGTGGTCCATCAGCCGGCCGGGCGTGGCCACCACGATTTGGGGGTTCTTCTTCAGCTGGGCAATCTGCTTCTCGATGGGCTGTCCGCCGTACAGGCAGACCACCCGGACCCCCTCCTTAAACGCGCACAGGTCCCGCAGCTCCTCCTGAATCTGAATGGCCAGCTCCCGGGTGGGGGCCAGCACCAGCCCGGTGACGGCGGCGGATTCCGGGTCGGTGTGCTCCACCATGGGAATGCCGAAGGCGAAGGTCTTTCCCGTGCCGGTGGGAGCCTTGGCAATCACGTCCTTCCAATCCAGGAAAAAGGGGATGGCGCCCCCCTGGACCGGGGTGGCCTGGACGTAGCCCTTCTCCTCAATGGCCCGCATCAGCTGGGGCGACAGCCCCAGGTCCGCGTACCGGTACTCCTCCCGTACAATTTCGCCGTTGATTTCCATAATGCGTTTCCTTCCCTTTCCTGCCCGCTGCGCTCTTTTTCCTCTTTCCGCCCTATCATAACACAGTTTTCCCCAGGGTGCAAGGAAAAACCCGCGCCCCCGGAGGCGCCTCTTAAATTTCCGGAAAACCTTGTAACGGCCGGCTATTTGTGATATCCTTTTGGTGATTTGAACGGAATGGGGGGGATTGGCCTGTTGAGACTGCTTTTGTGCGCCGTCCTGGCGGCCTCCACCCTGGGCGCGGCGGCACTGGCGCGGCGGGCCTTCCGCCTGCCGGCGGCCTTCTGCCCGGCGGCGGCCCTGGCCGGACAGACCCTGGCGCTGTACGGATTCGCCCTGGCGGGCCTGCTGCGGCCCGGGGTATACGCCGTGACCGGGCTGGGGCTGGCGGCCTTTGCCTGGTACGCCCTCCGGGACCGGGGGCTCGGCCGGGCGCTTCTGGAGCCCGGCCCGGTCTTTTTCCTGGGCTATCTTCTGCTGACGGCGGCGGTCAACGGAGCGTTCATCCCGACGGGCTATGACAACTACACCCACTGGGCGGTCATCGTCAAGGAGCTCTGCCTCACCCACGCCCTGCCCGGGCCGGACACCATGACCATTTTCACCAACTATCCCCCTGCCGCCGCCCTGTACGAGTACTTCCTGCTCCAGTTCCTGGGCTTTGAGGAGCGCTGGATGGTGCTGGCCCTGAACGCCCTGGGGGGCGCGATGGCGGCCTGCCTCTTTGCGGAGGCCCGGTGGACCCGGCTGCCGGGCCTGCTGGCCCGCCTTCTCATCGCGGCCGGGGCGCTGATGGTGATTCCGGACCACTTCCGGGACCTCTATGTGGACGCGGTGCTGGGGCTGATTCTGCTGGCCATGGGGGCTATAGCCCTGTGGGACAGCGATTTCTCCCGGGGAACCGCCGTCCCACAGGCCCTGCTGGGGGCCCTGCTGATTCTGACCAAGATGAGCGGCGCCATGCTGCTGATTCTCCACGCCGGCCTGCTGCTCACCCTGAAGTACCGGCGGGCGGACCGGCCCCCCGTCCGGACGCACCTGCTGTGGCTGGGGGCGGGCTGCGCGGCGGCCTGGCTGTCCTTCCGCCTCCATACCGGCCGGGTCTTCGGGCAGGCCCTCGCCGGCAACCAGTTCCGCCTGAGCCTGTCCGGCTTCACCGGCAAGCTGGCGGAGAAGTCCCCCGCCTTCTGGGAGGAGTTCCCCGGGACCTTCCTGCGCTCCTTCCTGGACCGCAGCTTCTCCTGCAGCCGGTTCTTCCTGGTATTCAACCTGCTGTTCCTGGCGGTGTTCCTGGCGGCCCTGCTGAAAAAGCGGCCCCTCCCGGCCCGGGCCCGGGGCATCATCCCCTTCGGCTGGCTCAGCGTGCTGCTTTACAGCCTGTGCCTGGCCGCTATGTATATCTTTATGATGAGCGAGTACGAGGGGCGCATCGTCGCCTCCTTTGACCGGTACTTCGGTACGGTGGTGATTTGGCAGACCGGCCTGACCCTGGCGGCCCTGCTGCCGGACGGGACGGAGGGGCCTCTCCCCCGGGCCTCCCTCCGGCGTCAGGCGGCGGGGCTGTGCCTGCTGGCCTGCTGCACGGGGCTGGCGGGGCGGCCGGTTCTGTTCCCGCCGGAGTGGCGGACCTTCGCCCGGCTGAATCAGGCCGCGGCCAACGAGGCGGTCTTTGCCGCCGCCCGGCAGACCGGCCCCCTGCTGGAGGGGGAGCGGCCGCCGGTGCTGGCCTGCATGAGCTACGGGGCCATCTCCCAGGACCTGATGTACCGGGTGCTGCGGTACGCCTTCTGGCAGGACAATATCCTGCTGCTGACCGAGGGGTACTGGGAGGACCGGTACTGGACCGGGGAGCGGGACCCCTTCTACCTGCTGTGGCTGGGGCCCTGGGACTGGGCGGAGGAGGCTCTGGCCCGGGCCGGCATTCCCGTGCCCCAGCAGGCGGGGCTGTACTACAAGGGCCGGGACAACAGCCTGACCCTGGTCCGGGAGATTCTGCTGTAGGGGAGCGGCGTTTCCCGATACAAAACGATGGGAGATGGAGCGTATGCGCTGCGGCGTGCTGATTCCGGCGTACCAGCCGGACGGGGGGCTCCCGGAGCTGGTCTCCGGGCTGGAGGCCGCGGGCCTGGAGGCCGTGGTGGTGGACGACGGCAGCACCGCAGGCCTGGAGGCATTCCGCCTGCTGGAGCAGCGGGGAACGGCGGTGCTCCGCCATCCGGAGAACCGGGGCAAGGGACGGGCCCTGAAAACGGGCCTTGCCTATATGGCCGGGCAGGGCTTTCAGGCGGCTGTCACCGCCGACGCCGACGGCCAGCACACGGTGGAGGACATCCTGCGGGTGGCCCGGGCCCTGGAGGAGCACCCGGGACGGCTGATTCTGGGCGCCCGGGACGTGGCCCAGATGCTCCCCCGCTCCCGGGCGGGGAACACCCTGACCCGGCGGCTGTTTCAGATACTCCACGGCATCCGCCTTCAGGACACCCAGACCGGCCTGAGAGGCATCCCCTTCACCGAAAGCAGCATTCCCGGCCTGCTGGAGCTGTCCGGGGACCGGTACGAGTATGAGATGGAAATGCTGCTCTACAGCGGCCGCCTCTTCCCCGAGGGGGTGACGGAAATCCCCATTGAGACCATCTACCTGAATCAGAACCAGTCCTCCCACTTCCGCCCCCTGGCCGACGGGATGAAAATCTACCGTATCCTCTTCCGGGACTTCCCCCGCTTCCTCTGCTCCTCCCTGCTGGCCTTCGGGCTGGATTACGCCGCCTTCAACGCCCTGTACTACCTCGTCTTCCGCCGGACCCTGCCCGCCACGGTGCTGGCCCGGGTCCTCAGCGCCGGGGTGAACTTTCAGGTGAACCGCAGCGTGGTCTTCCGGGCGGAGGGGACCAGCTACACCGCCTGGAACTACCTCAAGCTGGCCCTGTGCCTGCTGGCCCTGAACGGCGGAGCAATGTACCTGCTGGTGGACGTGCTGGGCCTGCCCGCCGCCGTGATGAAGCTCATCGTGGAGGCGCTGCTCTACCTGTCCAGCTTCGCCGTGCAGAGCCGCCTGGCCGCCCGGGCCCGGAGGCGCTGAAGCAAGTAAAAACGCGGGGGGCGCGCCACGAAAAGGCGCGCCCCCCGCGCCGTATCCGGGCGGGTCCCATTCTCCTTAGTGTCCAATATCCGGAAGTATGCCGGATGGCAGGGGATTTTTCCGCCGGGCAGGGCAGATTTTCGCAGGAATCCTTGGCGGCTTCCAAGAAAATTTCACGCAGTATGGCGGCAAAAGGCCCGTCAGCCGGTGTGCTGAGAGATGTTAAACAGCTTCTTCCTTTTCATCCCGGCGCCCATCCTCCGGGCGATGGCCATGCCGGTTTGTCCCGCTCCGGTCCGCAGCATCACCTGCTTTATCGGGCCCCGCCCCCCGCGCCCAGCGCTCCGTACTGCGCCCCGTCCACCGGCTCGCACCACTCGGTGCGCCCGCCCTCGCCGGGCACCTCAACGGCCAGATGCTGGAACCAGGAGTCCGCCGCCGCGCCGTGCCAGTGCTTGACGCCGGCGGGGATGTTCACCACGTCGCCGGGGCGCAGCGCCCTCGCCTCACGGCCCCACTCCTGATACCAGCCCAGACCGCCGACACAGAGCAGCATCTGACCCCCGCCGGCGGAGGCGTGATGGATGTGCCAGTTGTTCCGGCAGCCCGGCTCAAAGGTCACATTGAACACCGGCACCTGATCCGTGGACAGAGGCGCAAGATAGCTCTGCCCAATGAAATACTGGGCAAACCCGTCGTTTTTCTCTCCTATGGGAAACGCGGAGAGGCCCGCAGGGCCCGCCGCCCCGTCCGCCTCGTCCCCGTAGACCTCCCGAATCAGCGGGAAGGCGCTCCACGCCTTGGGCCAGCCGCAGTAGAAGGCCAGCTGGGTCACAATCTCCACGGCCTCCTGCCGGGTGATGCCGTGGGCTCTGCCGATGCTCAGGTGGGATTTTAGCTGGGGGTACAGCCCCGCAGAGAACAGCGCCGCGATGGTTATCATGCTGCGGTCCCGGGGAGACAGCTGCTCCTCCCGGGACCAGACCTCCCCAAACAGCACGTCATCGTTCAGCTGCGCGAATTTCGGGGCCAGATCACCCAGAAGATCCCTGCCCGCCGTCTGCTTTTCTGCCATTCAAAATCATTCCTTTCCGTTGCCGTCCGGCTCCGCGCCGGTCCATTGTGCCGAGGCAAGGCTATCATAGCACTGAAAGCAGGCTCCAAGTCAAGAGCAAGCTGACGCCTTGCAGAGCGGCCGCCGCATTTTATTCCCTTGGCAACGCTTCCGCAATCTCGCCGTACCGGCGGATTATTTTTTCATAGTTCTCCCGCCGGTGAGGGTACAGACAGCCGCTGCAGTCCTTGCGCCCGTCCGGCCCCGCCGCAAAGCTGCCTCCGCACCTGGGCCCCAGCAGGTAGAGAGGGCAGAAGCAGAACAGGCAGTTGAAGTTTTCCGGGTCCGCCCCCGGGTGGCAGGGAAAATATTCACATTCCCGGTGGGCAAAATAGGCGTACTTTTTCCCTGGGTTCACGTACCTCACTCCTTTGTATATGGAAGCTCCAACAGTATAACCGGACGGCCCAAAAAATGCAAGCCGCCCGGCTGAAAAGCTCCGCTTCCGGCCATGCTCCCTTTTTTCGGGCCGCTTCTTATTTTACATAAATTTAAGAAAACTTTCATTGCACCTTCAGCCCGCTGTGGTATGATTGCAGGCATGGCCCTTCCGATTTCATCACGCAAAGGAGTTGTTTCCATTGAAGCGCTGCAGCAAGCTCATTCTCCTCCTGGCGCTGCTGGCCCTGGGCGGCGGCGGGGTCCTCTTCCTGTACCGCAGCGGCTTTTTTGCCGCGCTCGGCTCCCCCCAGGCCCTCCAGGCGTATATCAGCGGCTTCGCCCCCTACTCCCACCTGTGCTTTTTCCTGATTCAGCTGCTCTCCGTTATCCTGGCCCCCATCCCCAGCAACCTGAGCGCCATGGCCGGCGGGGTGCTGTTCGGCACCCAGACCGCTTTCCTGCTGACCATCCTGGCGGTGCTCAGCGGATCCATGATTGTCTTCCTGCTGGCCAGAGGGCTGGGCCGGAGCTTCACGGACCGGGTGGTCAGCCAAAGGCTCTCGGAAAAATACCTGGCCGTCATTCAGGCCAAAACCGATGTTTTCCTGGCCCTGGCCTTTCTCTTCCCTTTCTTCCCGGACGACATTCTGTGCATCCTGGCGGGGCTGACCTCCATTCCTCCCCTGCGCTTCTTCGTCATCGCCCTGCTCACGCGGCCTTGGGGGCTGCTGGCGGCCAGCGCCCTGGGGGGCGCCTCCCTGTCCCTGCCCCTGTGGGCCATGGCCCTGCTGGGGGCGGGAGGGCTGGCGCTGTTCCTGCTGGGCATGAAGTACGGCGACCGGCTGGAGGCCGCAATCCTGCGCCGCCTGCGGGGGGAGAAAAAATCCTGAAATTTTTCAGATCCCTCTTTACAAGCGGGCCGGTCCGTGGTAGTATTATCTCATAATAAGAATTGTTACTGAAAAGGGGGCGCGGAGCTTGGAGCGTGCCGTTCGCTACAGCAGAAAAAGAGAGGCTATCCTCCAGGCAATCCGGAGCACCAATACCCACCCCTCCGCAGAATGGGTCTATCAGACCCTGAAGCCCTGCCACCCCGACCTCAGCCTGGGGACCGTTTACCGCAACCTCACCTTCCTCCGGGAGCAGGGCCTCATTCAAAGCGTGGGCGTGGTCAACGGGCAGGAACGCTTCGACGGCCTGACCTCCCCCCACAGCCACTTTGTCTGCTCCCGCTGCGGCGGGGTGTCCGACCTCCACGGCCTGACCCTGGACGCGGACCTGGACCGGCAGGTCGGCAGGCAGTACCGCCTTGTGATTGAACGCCATGAGCTGCTGTTCCGCGGCGTTTGTCAAAAATGTTCCAAAACCAATTATAATCAGGAGGAATTAGCAACATGAAAAAGTTTGTCTGCACCGTCTGCGGCTATGTCCACGAGGGAGACGCCGCCCCCGAGTCCTGCCCCGTCTGCAAGGCCCCCGCTTCCAAGTTCCAGGAGCAGGCCGGCCAGCGCACTTGGGCCGCCGAGCATGTGGTCGGCGTGGCCCAGGGCGTGGACGCGGAGATTCTCCAGGGCCTGCGCGAGAACTTCCAGGGCGAGTGTACCGAGGTGGGCATGTATCTGGCGATGGCCCGCGTGGCCCATCGCGAGGGTTACCCCGAAATCGGCCTGTATTGGGAAAAGGCCGCCTATGAGGAGGCCGAGCACGCCGCCAAGTTCGCCGAGCTGCTGGGCGAGGTGGTCACCGACTCCACCAAGAAGAACCTGGAAATGCGCGTGGACGCCGAGAACGGCGCTACCTCCGGCAAAATGGCCATCGCCAAGAAGGCCAAGGAGCTGGGCTTGGACGCCATCCACGACACCGTCCATGAGATGGCCCGCGACGAGGCCCGCCACGGCAAGGCCTTCGAGGGCCTGTTGAAGCGGTACTTCGGCTAAGCACGGGAGGAACACAAGATGGACAAGTATGTCTGCCCCTGCGGCTACGTCTATGACCCTGCTGTGGGTGACCCAGACAACGGCGTCGCCCCGGGCACGCCCTGGGAACAGGTTCCTGAGGACTGGACCTGCCCGACCTGCGGCCTGGGCAAGGATGTTTTCGAGAAGGAATAAGGATTTGGAAAGGGAACAAGGAAACTTGTTCCCCTTCTTTTTTTACAGTTCCTGTGTCCCGTCCGTGTCCCGCCGCCTTATCTGCTTATCAGAAAACAAAGAGACGTGTCCCGTGCAAACTGTGTCCTTTTTTACTGGTTTTCCGTCATGTTGACCAATTTGTAAAAGCTGGTTCTCTTTGTGCCGGTCTGCTCCATTGCTGTCTTTGCGGTTATCTCTCCCGCTTTCCAAGAGGTATAGACCTCATTCCAGTTGGCGGGAAAGACAAGTGCAGGACGGCCTAATTTTTTACCACTCCGCTTTGCCGCTTCTATCCCTTCCGCCTGTCGCTGTCTGATGTTGGCCCGTTCCTGTTCCGCAATAGTCCCCAGCACTTCAATCAAAATGTTGTTTACCATCTCAAAGACCCATTCCTGCCCCTCTGGCAAGTTCATCATGGTTGTGGGGAGGTCTATCACCTTTAGCCGGATTCCGTTTTCCTTGAAGAATTGCAGTTCGTTCCTAATATCGCTTTTGTTGCGGCTCAACCTATCAAGAGACTTAATAACAAGTGTATCCCCACGGCGTAACATTGCATTTTTAAGGGCTTGATATCCGGCCCGGTCTAAGTCCTTGCCGCTTTCCTTGTCGGTGATGATCTCCCGCTCCTGCGCGCCAAGGGCAACAAAAGCGGCAAGCTGGCGGTCAAGGTTCTGCTCCTTGCTTGATACTCTGGCGTAGTAGTATGTGCGGCTGTCCATGTATTCACCCCTTTCCGTCCATCTGCCCGTATTATACCACATGCATTCGTAAAAATCAATATATTTACGAATATGTATGTAAAATAAATTTGATATTTTGCGAATAATAAAATCTAGTAATTTCAGAATGTTCGTAAAGGTATACTTAAACGAACAGCCGCCTTGTGGCGGCTACTCTTTTATAAACGGTACACTCTCCTTTAGTATGTTTAATACAACTGCTAATTGATTATCAGTACAATTTTCTAATATTTCATTTATTTCTTGCAAGTATATATTATTCTCTTTAGTTCTCTTTTCAACTGTACAAGGTATTGAAATTATATCATTTGCAGTAATACCAAAATATTCTATCAAGTCAACTAACTTATCTAGGCTAAATCTGCGCTCCCCACGTTCACATTGTCCTAGATAGTTTGTTTCTGTTTCTAATACCTCTGCTAACTTTTCAAGTGTTAAACCTTTCAGCTTTCTATATTTTCTGATGTTCTTTCCTATCTCAAAGGATAATTCATCCATTAAAGCACCGCCTTTCTTGCTAGTATTCTACAAGTGGAGCGGCTAA
>JAAWHL010000051.1 GCA_022795855.1 Lawsonibacter sp. | reverse complement strand
AACCATCTCCTATTGTATCGTTGGAGGTTTATCATTTCTACTCATAGGCATAGCCTTTTTTATTCCACAGGCATAGCCTGTGGTTGTCTTTTTTACAACCAAAACGCCGCCCCGGGAATTTTCTACCCGGGGCGGCGTTCGTATACGCAAGCCGGTCAGAGGGAGCAGGCCCGGACGCGGTGCCGGTCCAGAGGGCCGCCCTCCCCCTCCCGGGACGCGCCGCGCCAGCTGCTCCAGAGAAAGACGCGCTTCCCGTCCAGCCAGCCGGGCCGCTCATCCCGGTTCAGGTCCCCCGGTCCTCCATCTCCCACAGGACAAAGGACCCTCCGCCGGGATCCAGAATTCCAAGCTGTCCCAGGCCGGGCCGTCCGCCACCCGGAGGGCATGGCCCGCGTCCGATGCGGGAGGCCATCGCCTCGGTCCGCCGCCCGCCCGTCAGAAGGACCGCGGCGCAGACCAGAAGCAGGGCGCAGGCCAGAGCGGGCCAGAACCTCCGCGCCAGGGACAGCAGGCGCTTGATTCTGCGCAGCAGAAGGACCGCAGCGGCACAGGCCAGAACCAGAGCGCCGGCCAGAAACGCCCGGATCCGCTGCCTAAGGGATGTAAGAAACTTCATCTGCTTTCTCCTCTCTCCATTTCGGATCCGGAAAACGCGGGTTCTGTTTTCGCCCCGGCGCGCAGGCAGCCCGGCTTCCGCCTCCGGGCTGCGGAAATCCATTTGGCCCCAGGCGGGGCGGCCTCCCCGGCGGGCCGGGCCGCTGCGCCCCGCGTCGGTTCCCCGGGGGGCAAAATTGATTTCCCTGGCTCTGTTGACGGGGTCAATTTTTGTGTTATAATGGATTATACCTGATTTCAGCAGGCAAGTCTACCCCAAGAGGAGCATATTATGAAAAAGAAGAGGCTCTCTTCACCGCAGATTATCATCCTCGGCTTCGCCGCCGTCATTCTTCTGGGCAGCCTTCTGCTGATGCTGCCCCCCGCCACCCGGGACGGCCGGGGGAGCTCCTTCCCCGACGCCCTGTTCACCGCCACCTCCGCCGTGTGCGTCACCGGCCTGGTGGTGCAGGACACGGCCTCCTACTGGTCAGGTTTCGGCCAGGGCGTGATTCTGCTGCTGATTCAAATCGGCGGCATGGGGGTGGTCACCTTTGCCGTGGTGCTCACGGCGGCCTCGGGGCAGACCATCTCCCTGAAGCAGCGGGGACTGATGCAGGACGCCATCTCCGCGCCCAAGCTGGGGGGGATCGTCCGGCTGACCGGCTTTATCCTGGCCGTCACCGCGGCCCTTGAACTGGCGGGGGCCGCGCTGCTCTCCCTGGTCTTCTGCCGGGAATTCGGCCTGGGGCAGGGGCTCTGGTACGGGCTGTTCCACTCGGTATCCGCCTTCTGCAACGCCGGGTTCGACCTGATGGGGGTCCGGACCCCCTTCTCCTCGCTTACATACTTCTGCGGCCACCCGGCGGTGAATCTGATAATTATGGCGCTGATTATCATTGGGGGAATCGGGTTTATCACCTGGGACGACATCAGGACCCACCGCCTGCGGGTGCGGCGCTACCGGATGCAGAGCAAGGTGATTTTAATCACCTCCGCCCTGCTGGTCGGCCTTCCCGCGCTGTATTTCTACTACTTTGAGTTCGCCGCCCTGCCCCCGGGGGAGCGGTTCTGGGGGTCCCTGTTCCAGTCGGTGACCGCCCGGACCGCCGGATTCAACACCCTGGACTTCAATCTGATGAGCGAGGGCGGCCAGGGCCTGATGATTCTGCTGATGCTCACCGGCGGCGCGCCCGGCTCCACGGCGGGGGGCCTGAAGGTGACCACCCTGGCTGTGATGCTGTCCACCGCCCTGTCCGTCTTCCGCCGCAGGGAGGACACCCATTTCTTCGGCCGCCGGGTGGCCGAGGAGACGGTGCGCAGCACCATGGCCATTCTGACCCTTTACCTGACCCTGTTCAGCCTGGGCGGCTTTCTCATCAGCCGCCTGGAGGGGCTGCCCCTGCTGACCTGCCTGTTTGAGAGCGGGTCGGCCATGGGCACCGCGGGGCTGACCCTGGGAATTACCGCGCAGCTGGGGCAGGCGTCCCGGTGTATTTTGATTTTCCTGATGTACTCCGGCCGGGTGGGGGCGCTGACCCTGATTTTCGCCGCCCTGTCCCAGGAGAAGGGGGCCGCCCGGCTGCCCCGGGAAAAACTGATGGTGGGATAAACAAGGAGGATATGATGAAATCTGTACTGCTGATTGGGGTGGGCCGTTTCGGCCAGCATGTAGCCCGCAAGCTCAACGACCTGGGCCATGAGGTCATGGCCGTAGACAGCAGCGAGGAGCGGGTGGAGTCCGTGCTGCCCTTTGTCACCAACGCCCAGATTGGGGACAGCACCAACCGGGAGTTTCTCCGGGACCTGGATATCCGCAGCTTCGACGCCTGCATTGTCACCATCGGGGAAAACTTCCAAAGCTCCCTGGAGACGGCCGACCTGCTGAAGGAGCTGGGCGCCAAGAAGGTCATCGCCCGGGCCTCCCGGGGGGTGCAGGAGAAGTTCCTGCTGCGAAGCGGGGCGGACGAGGTGGTCTACCCGGAGAAGCAGCTGGCCGCCTGGACGGCGATTCGCTGCACCAGCGACCACATCCTGGATTACATCGAGCTGGACGAGGAGTACTCCCTCTTTGAGATTACCATCCCGGACAGCTGGGACGGGAAGAGCATCCTCCAGCTGGACCTGCGCAAGCGCTACGGCATCAACGTGCTGGGTCTGCGGACGTCGGGCCGGCTGCATATGACCATCACCCCGGACACCGTCCTGAGCCGGGAGAACTCCATCCTGATTCTGGGCCGCCCCAAGGAGGTCCAGAAGTGCCTGCCCTGAGCGCCGCTTCCTGCCGTTCCGCCGCCCGCCTTTTGAAAAGGCGGGCGGCGGTTTTTTCAGTCGAGCAGCCGGCGGCGGGTGAACTTTTTCTGGACGAACCTTTTCAGCTCGCAGGCCACCGGAGAGAGCACGCTGGTATCCCGCCAGGCCAGATAGGTCTTGACCGGCACCACGTCGGGCGAGTGGGGCACCACCCGGTACTGCCCGGTGTCATGGAGCTGTCCGGCAATCATGGCGTTGGCAAAGCCGACGGCCAGGCCGGCCTCCATAATCTCCTGCTTGAACAGTGCGCTGTTGGTCCGGTAGCGCACATTGGGAACCATGTTTTTGTAGGCAAACTCGTCAAAAATCTCCTCCACCCTGCCGTTGTCCCACTGCAGGGAAACAAAATCGTCCTGCTTCAGATCCTGGAGCTGGAGGTACTCCCCTCTGGGCGGCAGGAGGTGGTCCCGGGGAAGAATCATTTTCCGTTCAAAGGAGGCGATATAAATCCACTCCCGAAAGTTCAGCCGGTCGGACTGGTCATAGCAGAACAGGGCGTCCAGATTTTTCCGGTCCACATAGTCCAGGCTGTTGATACGCAGGAACGTGAAGGTGATGTCCGGGTACTCCCGGGCAAACTCGCCAAGCGCCGGCATGATGGGCGCCAGGGAGAGATAGGATCCGATGGTGATGCTACCCCGCACCCGGTCCTCCCTCAGGCCGCCGGCGGCGTCGGCCAGCGCCTGGAGGGCCGGGGCGACCCGGGCGTAAAACTCCCGGCCCTGGGGGGTCAGCTTCAGACGGCGTCCCTCCTTTTTGAAGAGCTTCGTGCCCAGCTCCTTCTCCAGCCGGCGCATGGTCTGGCTCAGGGAGGGCTGGGAGACCCGCAGTTTTTTGGCCGTGTTGGTAACGCTCTCCAGTTTGGCAATCTCCACAAAGTATTGCAGCTGAAGCAGTTCCATTTTTCCTTCCTCTCCCATATCTATAATTTCTAAATTATGAATTCTTCATTTAATAATGTATTTGAAATAATATAATAAGTATAGTAAGATGTCAAGTACAAACCCCCGCCGGTGCGGAAAGCGGCCGCGGGGCGGAAAGAGAGGTCCGAGAAGCGATGAGAGCAAACGCCACCCAGCTTTTCCCCTACCCGGGGTACGAGGAGCATGTGAAAATGACCCTGGACACCGACGCGGGAGGGAAAGCCAGCACAGCAGAAATTCAGGCCCAGATTACGGCCTACCGCCTGGGAGAGGGGACCACGCTGCGGGATATCCAGATTCCCGGCACGCAGGAGGGCCAGACGCTGAAGCTGCGGGTCATCACCCCGGCCGGCATTCAGACCCCCTCGCCCGTCATACTGGACATCCACGGCGGCGGCTTCATTTCCGGCAGCGTGGACATCGACAATTACCGCAACATCTCCCTGGCGGAGGCCGCCCCCTGCATCGTGGTATCGGTGGAATACCGCCTGGCCTCCCGGGAGCTGCCCTTCCCCGCCCAGCTGATGGACTGCCGCACCGCCTATCTCTGGCTGCGGGAGCACGGAGCGGAAATCGGCGCCGACCCGGCCCGGGTGGGGGTCCACGGCACCAGTGCCGGCGGAAACCTGGCCGCCGCCCTGGCGCTCCTTCTCCGGGACCGCGGGGAGGTCCAGCCCAGCCTGACCGTCCTGAACTGCCCTGACCTGGACATGAAAGTCACCACCTCCAAGGAGCAGTTCGGCCAGCTGGGCAAGGTGAAGGACTTCTGCCACTCCAACTCCGCCATCTACACCAGTGCCGACGGCAGTCCCCTGTCCTACTACGCTATGCCCGCGCGGTGCCCCGACCTGAGCGGCCTGAATCCCCACATGGTGGTCACGGCCGAGTACGACCCCCTCCGGGACGAGGGGATGGAGTACGCCATGCGCCTGCTCCATGACAGGGTCCCCTGCGAGACCCTTCAGGCGCCCCGGGTAACCCACGGCTTCTGCGTAATGGACAGGCCCCTGACCCGCTGGGTCCACCGGGGGATCGCCGCCTCCTTCCGCCGGGAATTCGGCATGGAGATTGTGGATTTCTGAGGCCCGGCAGATTCCCCAGGCGCGGCCCCTGCTGAAAGCAGTCGGACCATATCCGGCTGCGGACGGTGCCGCCGTCAGACGGAGCCGGCTTTCCGCCGGAACGCCGGCCGGGCGCACGGACCGTCCGCAGGCGGGCCCAATCAAAAACAGAAAGAAGGAGGAGCTATGAAGCTGCTGAAATGGCTGGACCAAAATCTGGAAGAATGCGCAATGATTCTTTTCCTGATTCTGCTGACCTGCATCATGATGCTGCAGGTAATCCTGCGCTACTTCTTCCGCTCGCCCCTGTCCTGGGCGGAGGAGGCCTGCCGGTACTGCTTTGTCTACTCGGTCATGCTGGCCACCGCCTACTGCATCCGCAAGAAGAGGATGCTCCGGGTGGACGTCGTCATCAACCTGTTCCCGCCCAAGGCGGCTAAGGTGCTGGATTTGGCCGCTCAGCTGATGGCCATCGTGTTCTGCGTCATTATGCTCAGGCCCGCCTGGAACGTCATGGCCTCGGCGCACAGAATCGGCAACGTCAGCTCCGGCATGGAGCTGCCCGTCTGGATCCTGTATACCTCCGCCCCCGTGGGCTTTTTCCTGGGCATCATCCGGGGCATTGAGGTGTTTGTCCTCTCCCTGAAGGAATTTGCGCACTATCTGAAGACCGGAGAGGAGGCGGAGCAGGCATGACCGCCATTGTATTCATTGTTTTCTTCGTCTGTCTTATCTTCGCCGTGCCCATCGCCATGTGCATGGGCTACGCCACCATCCTGCCCGGCCTGCTGGACCCCTCCTTCACCGGCAACCTGGAGTTTGTCATGCGCAGCATGATTAAGGGGGTGGACACCATGTCCATTCTCGCCATCCCCCTGTTCATGCTCTCCGGGGCCATTATGGCCACCGGCGGTCTGTCCAAGCGGCTGTTCGACGTGTTCGCCCGGTTCATCGGCCGCTTCCGGGGCGGAATGCCCTGCGCGGTGGTGGTCACCTGCCTGTTCTACGGAGCCATCTCCGGTTCCGGCCCCGCCACCTGCGCCGCCGTGGGCGCCATGTGCATCCCCGTGCTGACCAACCTGGGCTACAGCAAGGTGTTCGCCGCCGCCCTGGTGGCCACCTCCGCCGGCCTGGGGGTCATCATTCCCCCCAGCATCCCCTATATCTCCTTCGGGCTGGTGACCGACACCTCGGTGGGCGACCTGTTCACGGCCGGAATCTTCCCCGGCTGTCTGATTGCCCTGTGGCTGATGATTTATGCCGTCCTCTACTGCGTGATAAAGGGGGAGGACCGGGAGAAAATTGAGGCCAACCACAAGGAGCTGAGAGACCGCGGCCTGCCCAAGGTGCTGATGGACGGCTTTTTCGCCCTGCTGTCCCCCGTGATTATCCTGGGCGGTATTTACTCCGGCATCGTCACCCCCACCGAGGCCGCCTGCGTCTCCGTGTTCTATGCCGTCTTTGTCTGCCTGTTCCTGTACAAGAGCATCACCTTCCGGGATCTGTGGGGCTTCTTCCGGGACGCGGTCAAGTCTTACGCCCCTCTGGGCATGTCCCTCTGTCTGGCCCGGGCCTTTGTGCAGATTCTGGCCCTGCTGAAGGCGCCCCAGCAGCTGTCCGCCTGGCTGTCCACCACCTTCACCAGCAAAAACCTGTTTCTGGGCGTGCTGCTGCTCATTCTCTTCCTGCTGGGCATGGTGCTGGACGTGGGCCCCGCCAACACCATCCTGGGCCCCATGCTCATCACCTTCACCGGCAGCCTGGGCGTCAATCAGGTCCATCTGGGCATCATCATGACCTGCGCCCTGGCCATCGGCTTTGTCACGCCTCCCTTCGGCATGAACCTGTTCGTCGCCGCGCCCATGGTGAAGGAAAACCCCATGACCATCGGCAAAGAGGCCTACCCGCTGATCCTGTTCTATATGATTGCCCTGCTGATGATTGTCTACATTCCCCCAATCAGCCTGTGCCTTCTGTAAGCGCCTGTATCCCTCACCGGACATAACGCCTGGGCAAGGCGTATTTTCCCAGGGCCCTTGCATCTTCCAAGAGGATGAACCGCAGTATGGCGGGAAAAGGCCCGCCCGGGTGCGCGTTTGATGCTGTGAATACAGGTTCCAAGCAATGACGGACGTACCAATCTTAAAAGGAGGAAATTTTATGAAACTGAGGAAACTTGCCGCGCTGGCCCTGACGGGCGCCTTGGCCCTCTCCCTTGCCGGCTGCGGAAACAGCTCCGCACCCGCCGTCTCCAATCCCGCCCCCGCGCCCTCCTCTCCCGGCAGCAGCGCCCCCTCCGGCGGAGACCCATACGCCAGCCTGGAACCCAAGACCCTGATTATCGCCTCCAGCGCCTCCTCCGGCCTGGCCACTTACGCCCTGCAGCAGCAGTGCGCCGACGCCGTCAGCGAGAAGACCGGCGGCAAGCTGACCATTGACCTGAACTGGGACGGCATCCTGGGCGACGACGCCGCCCTGACTGAGAACTGCATCGGCGGCACCATCCCCATGGTCAGCCTGATGTCCTCCGCCCTGGTCAACTATATCCCCGAGGTGGGCGTGTTCGACTGCCCCGCCGTCTTTAACAGCGAGGAGCAGGCCTACGAGGGCGTCCGGGCCATGATCGAGACCATGAACCCCCTGTTTGAGGCCAAGGGCCTGAAGATTCTCAGCATGGGCTTCCAGACCTTCCGGGCCCTGTCCACCAACACCAACCTGCAAAGCGCCGGCGACTTTGCCGGAATGCGCATCCGCACCCTGGAGAACAAATACCACATGGCCTTCTGGAACAACCTGGGCAGCGTGGCCACTCCCCTGGCGTTCTCTGACCTGTACCTCTCCCTGCAGCAGGGCCTGGTGGACGCCCAGGACAATACCGCCCCCGCCGTCTACTCCAACAAGTTCTTCGAGGTGCAGGACTACTACATGGCCGTCCCCGCCTTTATGAACGTGGCCGCAGTGGTGTGCAGCAAGGACGTGTACGATTCTCTCGATCCCGCCTACCAGGAGTGCCTGGTGGAGTTTGCCTCCGCCTACACCCAGGGCGCCTATGACTCCGGCGCACAGGACATTCAGGACGCGCTGGACAAAATCGGCAGCGACATCTCCGTCCTGCCCGTCACCGACGACATGATTTCCGCCTTCCAGACGGCGGCCCGGCCCATCTGGGACGACATCGCCGCCTCCCTGGGAGATGAGATTGTGGACAGCTATCTGGCCACCGCCGGCATCTCCCGCTGAATCGGCAAATCCACATCATTGTTTTACCATCCTTCCAAGGGGGCCGCACACCGTTTCGTGTGCGGCCCTTTTGGAAACCAACACAAGACCTGGGGGAAGATACGATGAAAACGGAACAAAACGGTGCGCCCCGCATCCCGGAGCAATACCGCATGGGCCGCCGCCTGGACGCCCTTCTGTATCTGGCGGCGGCGGCGGTTTTGGTGATTTCCTTTGCCTTTTACTTTATCTATGACTTTTTGTTTGCCTCTGTCTTTCCCTGGCTGATGGGCCTTCCCCTGGCGCTGATTTTTCTGGGGACCGACCTGGCGCTGATTCTGGCGGCCCGGCTGGCCGTCCGGAAGGTCCGGGCGGAGGTCTTCTACCGGCTCACGCCCGGCGCGCTGGAGTACACCGTCTTCGGCCGGACCTCAAAATACCCCTGGAGCAGCTTCTCAGCCGCCCGCCTGGGCCGGGTCAGCCCGGGGGCGGTCTGTCCTGTGAGCTTTACCGTCCGGGGGCGGGAGCTGCGCCTGAACCCGTACACGGAGCAGGTCTGGTCCCTGGCCGGGGAGATTCTGGACCGCATCGGCCCCGGCGCGCAGATTGAGCCCGGCCTGCGGGAGAAGGCGGACGCCATGTCCGGGCTGTGAGGCCGCGGCGCCTATCCCGGAAGGGGCTTTTCCGACAGAAAGGACTCGATTTCCGGGTACTGCTCCAGCTCCCGGTCCCGCCGGGCCACGTCCCGGGTCTCCTGCCACAGCAGGCTCCACTTTTCGGCCACCTCCGCAAAGTCCCGGCCCTGTGCGGTCAGCTCCGCCCGCCGCCGGCCCGGTCCCCGCTCCAGCAGAGGGCACCCCACCTCCCGCTCCAGGGCGCGGAGGTGGCGGCTGACCGCCGGCTGGGTGATGTACAGGGCCTGGGCCGCCCCGGACAGGCTGCCCAGCTTTACCACGGCCAGAAACACCTCTATCTCCTGCTGCGTCATGGTTTACCCCTCTAAATATAACATATTGATTATATTTTAACGGAGAAAACGGCATTTTACAAGAGGAGCTTTTCCCGTTATACTGGTTTCAGCTCATTTTTGGGAGGGAATCCGGTATGGTGCGCACCGACAGCCTAACCCGCGGCCCCATCCGCGCTCAGCTGATTTCTCTGGCGCTTCCCCTGCTGGCCGGGAACATTCTCCAGCAGCTGCACAACACCGTGGACGCAGTGATTGTAGGCCGGGCGGCGGGAGAGGCCGCCTTCGCAGCAATCGGGGTGGCCGGCTCGGTGATGAATCTGTTCTTGTTCCTCATCAGCGGCGGCTGTCCGCCTTCGGCCTGTCCGTCTCCCTGGTTCTGATTCTGGGGGCCCGGCCCCTGCTGGCCCTGGTCCTGCCCCGGGGCGGCGGGGAGAGCCTCGAGCCCGCCCTGGGTTATCTGCGGCTGGTGGCCTGCTTCTACGTCCTGAACTTCCTGGGCAGCGGCCTGGCCGGGTACTTCCAGGGGCGGGGGCGGGTGAACATCCCCATGATCGGCGCCGCGGGGCACATCTCCTTCCGGGTGGTGTGCTCCTGGCTCCTGGCCCCCCGGATGGGGCTGCCCGCTGTCGCCCTGGCCACCGGCCTGGGCTGGCTGGGCGTGGTGGCCTTCTGGTCTTTTCTGGCCCGCCGGGAGGGCCGGAACGGCTCTATTTCCTCTTTCCAAGCAGCTCGCTGATTCCGATTACCGTCAGAAACCCGCCGAACAGCCTGCGCAGCAGCCTCACCTCCAGTGAGGTGGCCGCCCAGGCAGCCAGCCCGGCGCACACCAGCCCGGCAGAGACGGCGGGGAGGAGGGCCCGCTTCTCCACGTACCCGTTTTTCCAGTGGGCCGGCAGGGCCAGCAGGCCGGCGGGGAGGAAGTAGAGCAGATTGATGCCCTGGGCCAGCCGCTGGTCCAGGCCGGCAAACACGGTCAGATAGACCAGCAGCAGGGTGCCGCCCCCCACGCCGAATCCGGACAGAATCCCGGCCAGCGCCCCGGCCAGCAGGGGGAGGAAAAATTCCCTCACAGGATGCACCTCACCCCGCCGTAAACCAGCAGCAGCCCAAAGCCCCGGCGCAGCCAGCTCAGGCGCACCCCGCGGAACAGACGCCCGCCCAGCCATCCCCCCAGGGCGCCGCCCAGAAGATAGGGCAGTGCGGCGGACAGCTCCAGCCCGCCCCGGAGCAGGTACAGCCCCGCCGACAGCGCGCACAGGGGGAGAATCACCGCCACCGACGTGGCAAAGGCCCGCCGGGTCTCCATGCCGCACAGGCGGGTCAGGGCGGGCACCAGGATCGAGCCTCCGCCGCCGCCGAAAAAACCGTTGGCCAATCCGGCCGCCGCCCCGGCCAGGAGATAGCGCGCTTTTCCCTCTCTCTTCGTATAAACCCCTCCCTTTTCCTGCTTATTGTATGGAAACAGGAGAGGTTTATACCGTTCTTTGGACAGAACCGCCTGTGTGTCGCGCCGCGCACTTTCCAAATCCGCCCTTCTGTGGTACAATGAAACCGGACCTGCCGCACACGGTACGGAGCCGGGGAGGAGAATATCATGGCAGAGCTGTCGTCCATGCGGAATATCGGCCGGGAGATGACCCGGAAGCTGGCCTCGGTGGGCATTGGTTCTCCGGAGAAGCTGCGGGAGCTGGGGGCAAAGCAGGCCTATTTCCGGCTGAAGGAGGTCTACCCCCAGGTCTGTCTGGTCCATCTGTATGTGCTGGAGGGGGCGGTGTGCGATCTGCCCTACAACGGCCTGCCGGAGGACAAAAAGAGGGAGCTGAAGGCGTTCAGCGATTTTTTATCAGGGCGGGCCCCCGCCGGGCAGCCCTGAGCCGGCCGCCCCGGCGGCACGGAACCGGAAGGAGAGAACATTCATCATGTGGGCAGAAAACAGCGTATTTTATCAGATCTATCCCCTGGGCTTCTGCGGCGCGCCCCGGGAGAACGACGGCGTGCCGGGCAGCCGCATCGGAAAAATTGCCGGCTGGGCCGGACATATTCAAAGGCTGGGGGCGGACGCGGTCTACTTATCCCCCATTTTCGAGAGCGACTGCCACGGCTATGACACCCGGGACTACCGGAAGGTGGACTGCCGTCTGGGCACCAATCAGGAGTTTGCCCAGGTGTGCCGCACCCTCCACGATCACGGGATCCGGGTGGTGCTGGACGGGGTGTTCAACCACGTGGGCCGGGGGTTCTGGGCCTTCCGGGACGTGCAGGAGAAGAAATGGGATTCCCCCTACAGGGACTGGTTTCACATCAGCTTCGACGGCAACTCCAACTACAACGACGGCTTCTGGTACGAGGGCTGGGAGGGCCACTACGAGCTGGTCAAGCTGAATCTGCGCAATCCCGCCGTGACGGACTACCTGCTGGACTGCGTCCGCTTCTGGACGGAGGAGTTTGACATAGACGGCCTGCGTCTGGACGTGGCCTACTGCCTGGACAAGGACTTCCTCCGCCGCCTGCGCAGCTTCTGCGGCGGGCTGAAGCCCGACTTCTTCCTGGTGGGCGAGACCCTCCACGGGGACTACAACCAGTGGGTGGGGGACGGCCTGCTTCACAGCTGCACCAACTACGAGTGCTACAAGGGGCTGTACTCCAGCTTCAACTCCATGAATCTGTTTGAGATTGTCCACAGCCTGAAGCGCCAGTTCGGCCCGGAGCCCTGGACCCTCTACAAGGGGAAGCACCTGCTGTGCTTTGCCGACAACCACGACGTAACCCGGGCGGCCAGCATCCTGCAAAATCCGGAGCACCTGCCCCTGCTCTACGCGGTCATGTTCGGAATGCCGGGCATCCCCTGCCTGTATTACGGCAGCGAGTGGGGGGCCCGGGGGGAGAAGTCCCAGGGGGACGACGCCCTGCGCCCCTGCTTCCAGGCCCCGGAGTGGAACGGCCTGACCGACCGGCTGGCGGCCATGGCCCGGGCCCACCGGGAGAGCGAGGCCCTGTGCTGGGGCGATTTCCGCGAGCTGGTGCTGACCAACCGCCAGACCGTTTTCCAGCGCCGCAGCGAGCACGAGCGGGTGCTGGTGGCGGTGAACGCGGACAGCCAGCCCTATGCCGCCCACTTCGACGCCGGCTGCGGCCGGGCGGTGGACCTGCTGACCGGGCAGGGGCACGACTTCGGCGGCGGAAGCCAGCTGCCCCCTTACAGCGCGTTCTTCTGGAGGTGCGAGCGCTGACCGGCCCGGCATTCTGACGGGAAGGGAGGCCTGTTATGACCCTGCTTCAGATTCAGTATTTTATCGAGGTCCAGAAGTGGCGGAGCTTCTCCGTGGCCGCGGAGAAGAACTTCGTTTCCCAGCCTACCATCTCCGCCGCCGTCACCCAGCTGGAGGCGGAAACCGGCCGGAAGCTGTTCCACCGGGGCAAGCCCCTGACGCTGACCGAGGAGGGCCGGGAGTTCTTCTACCACTGCAAGGGCCTGCTGGAGCACTACGATTTTGTCTGCGGCCTCAAAAAGAGGGAGGAGCACATCATCCGCATCGGTATCTCCCCCATGATTTCCGCCATCCTTCTGCCGGAGATCATCCGGAAGGCCGGAGGCACCACGGTCAAGCTGTCCGAGCGCTACCGGGAGGAGCTCATCCGCAGCCTGAACAACGGCTCCATTGATGTGCTGTTCATCTATGACATCTGGATTAAGGAGCTGGACTTTGCGTACAAGCCCATCCGTCCCATCCGCCGCGCCCTCAGCGCCCACCGGCGGTTTGCCCTTCCGGACCGTCCCCTCCGCGCCGCCGACCTGAAGGGCGTCCCCCTGGCGCTCAGGACCCGGGATTCCTTTCTGAACACAGCGGTGCGCGATGACTTTGACGAGGCCGGCATCCAGCCCAGCATCATCTGCGAGACGGACCAGATCAAGACTCTGGAGCTGATTATCTCCACCGGGAGCGGCGCGGCCTTTCTGGACGGATCTCTGTTCGCCGGCCAGCCGGACGTGTACTCCTACCCCTATCTGTCCGGGCGCGGCGGCACGGACGCGCTCCATATTTCCCTGGTCTTCAAAAAGGGGCAGAGCTTCCCCAGGCATATCCGCAGCTTTATCGACGCGTTTTAGCGTTTCGGCGGAATCGACAAAAAACCGGCGTGTTTCCCTTGCGAAACCCGCCGGTTTTTGTCTGATTATCACAAAATCGGACGTAATTATAGAATTTCTCCAATATAGATTCAGGAAAAGTGATTTTACATTTGACCCAAGTCATGGTTCAATGCAGACAAGACGTCGATGCGCATCGAACGCCCCCGGAATCCTGAATCAAAAGTGAAGTGAGGAGAAATTATGAGTCCGCTTGCCATTTCCGTCATCATCTTCCTGTGTACGGTGGTCATGTTCTTCAGTGGAAAGGTCGCCCTGGGCCTGATCGGCCTGGCTGCCTCCATCGCCCTTCAGCTGACCGGCGTGCTGGAGAGCTCCGCCGTCTGGGGCAATTTCGTCAACAGCAGCGTGGTCATGTTCGCCGCCCTGTTCGTCCTGTCCGCGGGGCTGATGAAAACCAGCCTGATCAACAACATCGTGGAGAAGCTGGCCGCCGTCCAGGGCAACCAGCGCAAGATTCTCTGGACCTGCCTGACCATCTCCATTCTCATGTCCATTTTCATGAACTCCACCGCCGCGGTGGCCGCCATGCTTCCCGTGATTCTCATGGTCTGCGAACGCTCCCAGGTCAACGCCCGCAAAATCATCAAGCCCTGCACCGACCTGGCCAACATGTGGACCGCGTCCCTGCCTGTGGGCATGGGGGCCAGCACCTATTTGACTACAAATATGATGATTCAGCAGATGGGCGGCGCCCAGGAGATGGGTATTATGGACAACGCCATTATGAAGGTTCCGCCCCTGCTGGCCGTGTCTGTTGTCTACTTTTTCTTCAGCGACAAGTTTACCCCCGGCGAGGCGCTGAAGCCGGCGGAGGGCCAGGCGGCCGCCCAGGCCTCCGGCCGGGAGGCAGTGCTCTCCCCGGTCAAGGAAAAGCTGTGCTACGCCATCTTCGCCCTGACGGTGGTTCTGATGCTGATGTCCGGCATCCTGGGCTGGAAGCGCCTGCCCACCTTCATGATTCCCGTGTGCGGCTCTGTTCTGATGGTGGCCGCCGGCATTCTCAGCGCTCCGGAGGCCACAAAGAAGATCCCCGTTGATTCCGTCTTCCTGGTGGGCGGAATGCTCAACGTGGCCTCGGCCCTGGGCAGCACCGGTGGCGCGGCAATTATCGGCGACACCATCGCAAAGCTCCTGGGCGGATCCAACAACCTGTATTTTGTCCTGTTTATCCTGTTCTTCGTCCCCTTCCTCTGCACGCAGTTTATGAACAACATCGCCGTAGGCAACGCCTTCAATCCCCTGTGCATCGCCGCCTGCATGTCCATCGGCATCGACCCCCGGCTGGGCGCTCTGGCCTGCGGCCTAGCCTCCACCACCTCTCTGCTCACCCCCATGGCCTCCGCGCCCCAGGCCATGATTATGGGTCCCGGCCAGTACAAATTCATGGACTACATCAAAAGCTCCGTTCTTCCCTGCTCCGTATTTATCGCGGCCTTCATGATTTACTGCCCCCTGATGGCCAAGGTCATCTGGAAAATGTAACCGATAAAGGAGGAGGTCTTCTGTGAATACCCAAATCAAGATGCGCTGGTGCGGCTTTGCCTGCTATCAGATTGTCCTCAGCGACGGAACCGTGATTCTCACCGACCCCTGCCAGTACGGCATGGGGGAGCAGTGGTCGGCGGAGCCGGACTACCGCAGATACGCCGACAAAACAGCGGCGGACCTGCTGGACCGCTGCGACTACGTCCTGCTGTCCCACACCCACTTCGACCACGTGCAGGATCTGCCCTACGTGCTGGACAAGTTCCCCGACGCCCGGGTCATCGTCCCCGACGGCGGCGCGCTCCCGCTGGTTCTGAAGCTGAATTACTCCACCCTCCGCCGCAACATCCAGATCGCGGGGGACAAGGACCGTCTGTGCTTCCCGGAGTTCACCCTGGACTGCTGCCGGGGCAAGCACACCCTGTTTGCCAGCACGGACCCCTTCTTCGCCCATATCCAGGAGCAGGACTATAAAACCGCCTTCCGCGAGGCGGACGGCAGCTTTGACCCTATCGAGGCCATGTTCTCCGCCAGCGGTGGCCTGGATTTCCGCAACTATGTCATCTCCGCCCCGGGCGGAATGCGTATCTTCCTCTGGGCGGGACAGATTTTGGAGGATTTCCGCCGCTTCCAGTACCAGGGGCTGAAGCCGGACGTGATGTTTGTCCAGATTGCCGGCAGCAATGTGGGCGGCGACCGCACCAACCCCAGCGGCGAGATCATCGGCAGCTTCACTATGGACGTGCAGCCCCAGGTGGTGCTCCCCATCCATCAGGAGAAGTTCACAAAGGCCAACCTGCTCCGGGTGCAGGAGGAGTGCAGCCGGTACTATCAGGACCGGCACAGCCCCATCCGCTACGAAAATCCCAGGGCCTACGAGTGGTTCACCATAGCCAGGGACGAAACCGGCGTTCACACGGAGGGGTGCTGAACCGCGCCCGCCCGCCGGAAGACAGCCCCGAGCCGCTCCCCTTGGGGGAACGGCGCGGGGCTTGTTTTCCATCCCGGATCCGGCCTATTTCATCCGGGCCAGCTCCTTCCGGATGACCTGGGTCAGCAGATTCTGCCCCTCCGGGGAGCGCAGGGCCTCCAGCACGGCCCGCTGGAGGGCCTCCTGGAACTTCTTCCCGGCAATCATGGAATCCAGCAGGGTGCCGCCCTGCTCCCCGGCGTCCGGCGCGGGGGTGGGCTTTGGCGCGCGGCGGGGCGCGGGGGCCGGGGCGGGTTCCTCCCCGGCAAAGCCGGCGTCCATCCAGGTCTCCTGCCGGGTGCGGTCGTTGCTCTCCCCCCGCAGGTAGAACAAGGACACGCCGAAAAAGGCGGCCAGCTGCGCCTGCTGCTCCCGGGAGGGCGTCTGCCTGCCGGTCTCAAATTTCTCCACCGCGGTGCGGGGCAGCTTCAGCTCGGCGGCCAGGGCGGGGCGGCTGAGGCCGCGCTCGCATCGGAGCTCCTCAATGCGCTGTGCCAGTGTAATCATAGGTTCCTCCTGTCTCCCGGCCCTTGGAAGCCGGGGCGCTGTTTTCTCTATTATGCGCCCTGTCCGGCGGTTTTGCAAGCGCTTTCCTCTTGCCGGGCCAGGGGAAATAAAAGTTCCCCGCCCGCCGCCCGGGGGCGGCAGACGGGGAAATCCATGAGAGAAATGAAGCTATAGAATTTCAAGCCCCGAGACGGAGTAGCCGAACATGGAGTTGTTGGCGGAGAGAATGGCCTGGAAGCGGCACAGCTCCCCCTCGTCCTCCAGGGCAATCAGCGCGCCGGAGACCTGAAGCAGCCCGCCGGGCAGCTTATCCGCCCGGTCCACCCGGGTCTCGGACAGCCCGGCGTCGCCCCGGGCCAGCCGGTAGCAGTCCTGGTCCGCGTCATAGGAGACCCGGTCCCTCAGGTGGGCGGGCAGCGCGGGCAGGCCGGCATAGTTGGTAAACAGGGCGGCGGCGTAGTCGCGCACGGTCTCGCTGGGGAGAATCAGGGTATCGTCGGTCAGCTCGGCCCGGGTGTCCATCTGGCCGTAGAGGCTAATCATATAGTACAGGCTGTTCCAGAGGAACACGTCGCTGCTCTCGTTATAGACCAGATCCTGCTCCAGCATACACAGCACCAGTGCGTTGATGGGGGGGACCATAGCGTCCATGGCCGTGCTCTCGGCGGGAACGTCGCCGGGGATGTATCCCTCCGCCTGGGCGGAGGGCCGGAGGTCCTTTTCGCCGGCCGCGCAGGCCCAGCCTCCCAGAGTGCACAGCAGCGCCGCAGTCAGCGAAAGAGCAATCAATGTCCGTTTCATAAAAAGGGACCTCCTTTCCTGTTTGTGGATTTCAGTATATCATGCTTGTACTGTTATATCTTGTCTATTCCATTACGAAATGATGAAAATTTGGTTACATTCTTTACAAAAATCTCTCAGTGTTCCGTTTTTTTCGCCTGTTCCCCCAGCCAATTGCGCAAATCCAGCAGGTCAGGGGCGATATGGACGCAGGGCCACGGCTCAAAGGCCGGGGCCGGAGTGGTGCCGTTGAGCACGGCGGCAAAATCCACCCCCGCGTTCCGGGCCGCCTGGGCGTCAATCACCGTGTCGCCGCAGAACAGCAGCTCCTCCCGGGATACCCCCATGGCCGCCATCGCGGCGTTCAGCCCCTCCGGGTCGGGCTTGTGCCGCTTCACCCGGTCGCTGCCGATGACCAGCTCCAGACAGTCCAGCACGCCGCAGCGTTCCAGAATAATCTCCAGCGTGTCGCTGCGCTTGGTGCTGACTATGCCCAGCTTCACCCCGCGGCCCTTCAGGTCCCAAAGCAGCTCCTGCGCTCCGGGAAACAGCCTGGTCTCCCGCCGCTGCCGCTCCTGGGCGGCCTCCAGAAACAGCGGCCGGAAGGCGGCGCGGCCCTCCTCCGACCTGTCCCCGGTCAGCAGCGTGTAGGCGTCCTCCAGCAGATACCCCACCGTTCCCCGCACCGTCTCCCGGTCGGGGGCCGGCCAGCCCAGCCGGGTAAACCCGTACTGGAACCCGGCCACGATGGAGTCGGTGGAGTCCCCCAGGGTGTAGTCGAAATCAAAGCACACAGCCCGGTATTTCATGATTCTTCCTCCATAAACTGGTTTTTCGCCATTATAGCACACCTCCCCGCCGCAGGACAAGGGCGCTTCTTCCCGGGGCAGAGAAATCCGCGCAGGGCGGGCCCTGCACGCAGAGAATACTGTGCTCCGGCGGGGGAAGCTCAGAAAGCCTTTACTCCCGCAGGCTGCCCAGATAGGCCGCCGCCCCGTAGCGCAGGCAGCGCTGCAGCCGCCGCTCCCCCCGCTTGATGGTGCGGGAGACGGTGGACTTGTCCACCCCCAGCTCCCCGGCAATCTGCTGCATATTCTTCCCCTCGGCGTAGTAGAGGGTCAGCAGCATCCGCTGCCTGGGCGTGATGTCCTCCCGCAGGGCCCGGGCCAGATTGCGCTTGAGCCGGCTGACCTGGGCAGAGTTGTCCTCCGCCATCTCCCGGGCATAGGCCGCCATGCTGGCCGCATAGAGCTCGCCCCGCTTATATCTTGTACTTGGCATTGCGACGGTACCCCCTGTCGTAATATCGTTCACACAGCACCGCCAGCTCCCTGGCCTCCCGCAGCATGATGGCCAGCATCCGAATCCGTTCGGCCAGCATGCGCCGCTCACGCTCGTCCATGGTCTGCTCCCACTCCCGGCGCAGCCGGGAGATACGCCCCTCCAGTGCGCCGGCGTGGGCGCGGTATTCTGCTGAAAGCTCAAATAAAGTCATGTCTGTCTGGATTCCTCCTCTGTCTCTCTCTCGGCCGCACAGGCCGCGCACCAAAATCCGCCGCCTACCCCGGCCATTGTGTCCAGGCTGTACTGCTCGCTCCCGCAGCGGGGACACACCGCCGCGGGCGGCGCCTGCTGCGCGTCCCGGGACGGCAGGCGCAGCCAGACTCCTGTCTCCGTGAACATCCTCCTCCCCAGCGCCTCCGCTCTTTTTTTCAGTTTTTTGCAAATTCTTCTTGACAATCCCGCTTTCTGTGTAGTATAATTCCCCTTGCTGTTGGACAGCACTTCTGATGCGCTGGTGTAGCTCAGCCGGTAGAGCAGCTGATTTGTAATCAGCAGGTCGGGGGTTCGAATCCGTCCACCAGCTCCATTTACTGTTGCGCTTGGTTTTGACCGGGCCGGCCCGTAATTGAATATGGAGGAGTTCCCGAGTGGCCAAAGGGGGCAGACTGTAAATCTGTTGCGTTTCGCTTCGGTGGTTCGAATCCACCCTCCTCCACCACGTCGGAGCAAGCGTCATATCGCTTGCTCCGACTTTTTTTCAAAAAGTCAGAGCGCGCTCATTCTGCTGCTCCTCCTTTCCAAACCGCACCCGCTGG